>DASUSJ010000036.1:0-31935 GCA_036375155.1 Pyrinomonadaceae bacterium | reverse complement strand
GACCGTGGTCAATGCCTGCGGGATCTGATTAGTCAGGATATCCCCCTGGTTCTCGATGATCTGGTCAATCAGCTCGAATTTTTCCTTGTCAAAATCCTTCGTCATCAGGACCCCGTTCTTGTCGATCGTCATCGGGTAAATACCGAAAAGCTGGTTCTTGAAATTCTGAAAGAATGAGGCATTTTCCGGAGGCATGATTTTCATCCGCTCCGGATTCGGCTGCGGAACTTCGGCTCCGATCAAACCAAGCTGTTCTTTGGATTTCTCCACCCACTCGCTGTTCGGAAAATCGCGAACTATACGCTGAAAATAACGGGCTGCCTGGTCAGTTTCTTCTTCGACCAAATATGTCACCGCCAGCTTATAAAGCGCCTCGTCGGCGAAACTGAAGTTCGGATATTTTTCGATGATCTCACGGTAGCGTGACTGGGCTCCTTTCAGCCCACCTTTTTTCTGATCCACCGACTGCGTGTAGTAGTAGTTCGCGATATACAATCCATGGAGCCCGAGATTGTCCTGCACCTCAGACAGACGCTTTTCCGCTTCCGGCCGCAGGATCGAATTCGGGTACTGCTGAAGCAACGCTTTCAGACGTGTTTCAGCCCGCTTCGCTCGTGTCGCATCCCGATCCGGCAACCCGATCTGCCGCATTTCCGACTCACCGATCTTCAAGATCACGCGGTCAGCAAGGGGATGGGTCGGAAAGAACGTAAGCCAGTCCTGATAAGCGGCGATCGCCTGGATCAAGGCACTCGTCGTTCCTTCGAGATAGAACGAATCCGCAACCGCAAGCTTCGACATCGGGAGATATGGCGAGTCAGGATAGGTCGTGATGATCGTCTGGAAAAGCAGACGGCCGACATCGTAATTCTTCTTTCGAACTTCGCGAGTGGCGACGATAAACAACTCGCGGTCGCGCCCCGGTGTCACCGTACCGATCAACTCATCGAATTCATCGTTCCCGCCGCCACCGAATATACCCAAAAACTTTTTCTTCTTCTTGATCTCACGCGGTTTGCCAACGTTCGATTCCGGGTTCGCGCGGGCGGCTGCGGTCTCGGTCTGGAGAGCGTCAGCACGTCGCTGGATATCCGCAACCTCCGTTTCCAGCCGATCGATCTCGCTCGCTTCGTACTTTTCGGATCTGTCTAGCTTTCCACGCAAACTGTTTACGTCGCTCTGGAGGCTCGAAGCCTCCTTCTCCATCGCCTTCAGCCGAGCGTAAGGTGTATCTAGTTTCTCCTTGGACTCTTTGTCCTTGTCCCCTTCACCCTCCTGCTTTAGAGCCGAGGCGGCGCTTGTTGCCGATCGACGGATCGTCTCAAGCTTCTGACGCATCACCTCAAGCCGCTGGGCAGGCGACCCGTCACCGGGCTGCTGCGCGACGACCCCCATCGCCAGTAATCCAATCGTAATAAAAAGCGAGACGATGATCTCCCGTTTTACAAAAAGCATAATTCCTCTCGAAAGTCGTTCAATAAACTATTCAGACCCAAACGGTGCCTTTTTCAATCAATTCCCTGACGGATTCGGTCGCATTTCCCTTCCCGTAAACCGCGGAACCCGCAACAACGATATCGGCCCCGGACTCGACGATCTCGGCGATATTGCTGGCATCGATGCCACCATCGATCTCAATTTTTGTGTCCAATCCGCGTTCGCTGATCATTCGCTTTAGCCGCCGAAGCTTGTCCAACGAGGTCGGAATAAAAGACTGTCCGCCGAATCCCGGATTCACTGACATGAGCAGAACAAAATCCGCGTACGGCAGGGCTTCTTCCAAAGCCGACAAAGGAGTCGCCGGATTAATTGCTATTCCGGCCTTCGCCCCGGCTTCGCTTATCGCGACAAGCGTTCGCTGCAGGTGTACATCAGCCTCGACGTGCACTGAAACCATGTCCGCACCTGCTTCTACAAACTTCGTAGCGTAGCGGTTCGGCTCATCGATCATAAGATGCGTATCTATCGTAAGCTTTGTTGCTTTCCGCAGCGACTTCACCACCGGAAGTCCGATAGTAATGTTCGGGACAAAGTGACCGTCCATTACATCGACATGCAGAACCCGCGCGCCGCCTTGTTCAACGGCCGCAATCTCATCAGCCAGCTTCGAAAAATCTGCAGAGAGGATCGACGGAGCTATTTCAAACATTTAGCCAATTTTGCTTCTCGTTTGTTGCAATTACCGCCTTTTCAGTTGCCACGGGGCATTATGGGTCCAAACGCGGTTCGTTGTCTGGTTTTGCAGCCGGAGAATTCTGGGGCTTCGGTGCCGAGCCTTTTGCAGGTTCCTTCTCCTTTTCGCCCGGATCCTTTTTATCTGGATCGTTAGACTTCGGATCACCTGATCGAGTCGGATCGCCAGTCGCGGTATTCGAACTAGATTCATTCGCAATGACGTCTCGCGTAGTCTCTGCCTTCTTCTTGCTGGTGTTCGAGTTTGTCTTCTTCTTGGGCTTATCGGAGATCATCTCTTCGATCTTCTCCGCATCATCTTCCTCGAGATCCTTCGTCAGCGATGACGGCCGAACTTCCTCGCCTGCGAGCCCCGCTTTACTCACCACGACCAGAATCATCTGACCGGTCTTAACCGTCTCGCCCGCTTTTGGAAGCTGCTCGAGAACGGTATTGATCGGTTCAACGCTGACACGGTCCGCTCGCCGTTTGATCTTTAAACCCAGCGAGGCGAGTTCCTTCTCACTCTCGACGAAATCCTTTCCTACAAGCTCGGGTACTTTCAATTCGTCGCCCGAAAGCGACATGTACACAACGCCCGCCATGCCTCCCAAAAAGGCCGCGAGAAGAACCGCTACAGTAGCCAATTTACCTAATGCAGAAACGCTTTTTGAAATGACACTCATGCGAGAAACGGTCAATGCGAAAGTCTAGCACTTTTTGCCTGGACACGGAACTTCGACCCGGGGCTAACAAACCGCCTAAATTCAGCTATAAAAAAGCCGTCCGTGTCATCACGATGAGGAAATGTGCGAGCGAAACCACGTTCGGTGACAAATTCTGCAGGCACCGAGGGCGTCACCTGCGCGAAGTCACCGGTCTCCTTAAGGAACGCCGTGCAAACATCCTCATTTTCCTCGATCTGCAGCGAGCACGTCGAATAGATCAACCTGCCTCCGCGACGTACGAGCTTGGATGCGTTCGCGAGGATCGAACGTTGTTTTCTTGATAGCTCGTCGAAATCGCCGGGATCAAGAAAATACCGGATCTCCGGGTTGTGACGGATCGTTCCCGTCCCCGAGCAAGGAGCGTCCACGAGAACGGTATCGAAGGTCAAATCGGCAAACGGTAAAGCATGTTCTGCATCGTACCGGGCGATCTGAACCCTGCCGGCCACATAACGTTCGCACGTCTCGCGGAGCGTTCTCACACGAAAAGAATGAAGGTCTCCCGCGACGATAAGTTGTTCGGAGCCGGCCCGACTGGCGACTTGTGTTGTCTTCCCGCCCGGAGCCGCGCAAACGTCAAGAAAAGCACTGCCGATATCGGCCGCGACAATTTGCCCGACGAGTTGGGACGCTTCGTCCTGAAAATAGATCTCCCCTCGCTCGGCTGCCGTTCGTAATTTGCCGTCGATAGATTCCGCAAAATAACAGCCTTCGACGAACTTGCTCCGGTTCAGGTTTTCGGGAGGCGGAGACTGCCGGTTCGTAAAACGAAATGCGATACGCGGAAGCTGATTATTTGCGGATGCGATCGCTTCGCCTTCCGCTTTTCCGAAGTCTGCGATCCATTTTTCAACTAGCCACACCGGATGGGAGGTCTCTACCGCGAGGCGCTCGATGTTGTCGGAAAATTCCAACTCGGGCACCCCTTCTGAAATCCGACGCAGAACCGCGTTGACCATTCCCTTCGCGGACGACTTTCTCGCTCTATGAACCAGATTGACGCTGTCGTTGATCGCGGAATATGCCGGGATCTTATGGAGAAATAGCAGCTGATAGATACCGAGGCGAAGAGAAACGCGGACGGCCGCGTCCAACTTCTTTGCCGAAGCGAAATGATCGATGAGTCTGTCGAGATAGATCTGCCGTCTTAAAACACCGAGCGTTAGCTCATGACATAAGCCGCGATCTACCTCCGACAGCTTGGCTTCGAATGCGGGTAAAAGCACGGACGAGAAAGAGCGCTCGGTCTGGATACGCTGCAAGATCTCAAACGCGGCGACACGTGCAGGTGAGATCTTCATTCTACGTCTCGGGTGTTTTCGCCAGATGAAGTTTGTTTCTGTGAGTAGTCCGGGGTGCTGCCTTTTCGGAGCTTATCATCCACGGTGATGCGTTGATCGAACACGAAGCACTCGCCTTCCCATAGACTCTCGTCTTCAGGCATCTCCTCAAGATAACGTAAGATTCCGCCTTCCAGCTGAAAGACCTCTTTGAAACCCATCTGCTTCATGTAGGGGGCAAACTTTTCGCACCGGATTCCGCCTGTGCAGAACATTGCTATCTTTTCGTGGCGTTTGGGGTCGAGCTTCTCAGCAACGAAGTCCGGCAGCTCACTGAACTTTTCCGTTCCCGGGTTGACCGCGCCCTTGAATGTACCGTTTCGAAACTCATAGTCGTTTCTCGCATCCAGGATCGTAACGGATGGGTCGGAAAGGATCTGGTTCCATTTACGCGCATCGACGTGCGTTCCTTCGCCGTTCGAGATATTTACTTCCCGCTTGAGCGTGACGATCTCCGGTTTGATTTTCACATCGACTTTTCGGAACGGAGTCGCGTGATGAAACGAGGACTTAAAACGCAATCTGGTTTCGAGAATATGTTCGGCCCTGGTGACGAAACTTCGGATATGGATCGGCTCCCCGCATACGGTTGCATTGAAACCTTCCTCGGCCAAGATGATCGTCCCCTTTATCGAGTCCAAACGCATTACAGTGCGCAGTTCATCGCGCAGCTCGTTCAGCCGCTCCGCTGAAAACGGCTTGAATTCATAGAAGGTGATGATCTGAAAACTCATTAGCTTCCGAGTATTTCTCCTACGCGTGGTCGCACTCCATTTATGAAATCACGAGCGGTGAGGCGTCGCTTGCCCTCGAGTTGTACCTCGTCGATCTGCAGAATCGAGTCGCCTCCGCAAAATACGCGCAGGGCGTCGCCGGACGCCTGGAGTATCTCCCCGGGTGTCGAGAGCTGATGGTCGCTCTCAACCGGCCGTGCTTTCCACACAGTAAGCTTCCTGTCGTGAAAATAAGTGAACGCTGTCGGGAAAGGCTGAAACCCGCGGACACGGGCGCTTATCTGCCGTGCAGACAACATCCAGCTGATCAATCCATCCTCTTTCTTCATTACCGGTGCGAACGAAGCTTCGGACTCATTTTGGACAAAGGGCTTTAATTCTGAATAGCGGCTCAGCGTTTCTGAAAGCAGGTCCGCTCCAAGTTGAGCGAGACGTTGCATGAGTTCGATGGCAGTCTCGTTTTCGTCGATGTCCGTTTCACGCTGAAGCAGGATCGGCCCGGTGTCGAGGCCCGCGTCCATCTGCATCGTGGTCACGCCCGTTTTTTTCTCCTCATGAACGATCGCCCAGTTCACAGGGGCCGCACCGCGATACCTAGGCAGCAAGGAAAAGTGTACATTGATCGCTCCCATCGGGAACGCGCTCAGAAATGTTTCCGGAAGAATTCGCCCGTACGCAACTACTACCGCAACGTTCGCAGCCTGCGATCGAAGCTCTTCGTAGGCTTCGGGCGTCCTTATCTTCTTCGGCTGAAATACGGGAAGGCCGTGATCTATTGCAAATTGCTTGACGGGCGAAGGCGCCACTTTATTTCCACGCCCGGAAGGCTTGTCGGGCTGCGTGTAAACAGCCACCACCTCGTGACCATCACGGACGAGCCGCTCCAAACTCGGCACCGCTGCGGATGGCGTTCCCATAAATACGATCTTCATAGCCAATGCAAGCTACCTATCATAAAGAAAAAAGCTAAAGCATGAAACGTCGAGTCTGAAGAAAACAAGAGCGGCAGCCAGTGTGTTTTATAACACTCGCTGCCGCTTGTTTTGTACGACTCCGGCCAACTCAGATCAGTAGCCGCAACGGTAGCTGTAAGTTTCGTGAACTTTCACCCACTTACCATCAGAGCGCTTGTAGACGTTGTAATTGTTCCCTTCGAATGCCTGCCCGATCGTAAAGATCTCGGCTACACCGTCTGCGTCTACGTCGAGCACATCGAGCAAAAGCTCATGCCCAACTCCAGTATCCAGATCCTTCACATCACCGCTCATCACATCGTCGGGTTTAACAGCCGAGTAATCACTGACGCGGAGACCTAAGGATCCATCAGCCGCGCGCTCGGCGATGAAGAAAAGCAGCCGACGCTCGTTTGCGGCGGGTGCGATCCAGTATGAACCGACAAACTCGGCGACATCATCCCGATCGAGATCCAACGCGGTCAGGTTGTGGTAGCGAAGGTTCTTAAGCCCTGTCGCCGAAACGCCCTGCTTACCGAATTCGGCGCGGACAAGCTTTTCGATCTCGGAGCGCTCTTGAGGCGTCGGCCTCCGCCGATACCCGGCCTGACTGGACTTGAGCTTTGCATTCGTCGCAAGCGCCATTACGAAGGAACTGAGTTTTGCCCTCAACGGGATAGCCTTTGCGTCGGCCGATTCACCGCCGCATTCGGTACCGATATTCGACTTTACGACCGTAAGCTTCCCGTCCTGGGCTCCACCGAAGACGATCGAGTACGCCGAGCCAGCCCTATAGTGGGACGCCGCGAACGCCTTTCCCGCTGCAGCGTCGCTGACATTCAACTCCACTATCTTTCCGTCCTCGATCGCAGCAATAGGCTCGATTCTTTTTCCCGCATCGAGAACGGCAAATATCACGGGTTTCGAGGCGACCTTTGGCTTTGGAGCCGGTTTTTGGGCAGCTACCAACGCAGTAAGAAAAACGGCCCCGACCATGAGCCAGGGCGCCTTTGAAGGAGGATTGATTTTCATCTTTATGAAGCTCAGACCCGCTGAGAGATCGATTTCCCCTGCATGAACTGTAGCAGATATTCACGGCCGCCTGCCTTGGAGTCCGTACCGCTCATGTTGAATCCGCCAAAAGGATGAACACCAACGAGAGCCCCGGTGCACTTTCGATTCAGATAAAGATTTCCCACGTGAAACTCGCGGCGTGCTTTCTCCAGGTTCGCCTGCGTCGTCGAGTACACCGACCCCGTGAGCCCGAACTCGGTATCATTCGCGATCTCCAACGCGTGATCGAAATCCTTTGCCTTGATGACGGCAAGGACGGGAGCGAAGATCTCCTCCTGCTCGATCGTATCGCCCGGCTTAACGTCGTCGATAACGGTCGGCTCGATAAAGAAACCGTCCTCGTCTACACCGCTTCCGCCGACCACTACCTTGCCGCCATCGTCGAGTCCCTTTTCAATGTAGTCAAGCGTCTTATCGAAGGCCCGTTTGTTAATGACGGCGGAGACGTTCGTATCGGCCTCCGTGGGGAGCCCGACCTTCAAGCTCTTCGTAAGCTCGACCACCTTTTCGAGAAGCGCATCGTGAACTTTTTCGTCGACGATCAGGCGCGAACACGCGGAGCACTTTTGTCCCTGGAATCCGAAGGCCGCCTGTACGACACCAGTTGCCGCCGAATCGAGATCGGCATCATCCGCAACAACTATCGCGTCTTTGCCGCCCATTTCCGCGATCACGCGTTTGATCCAGATCTGTCCCTCCCGAGGCTTTGCGGCAACTTCATTAATATGCAGACCAACCTGCTTTGAACCAGTAAACGAGATGAATCGCGTTTTCGGGCTTGTAGTCATTGCCTCGCCCGTGGCCGAGCTTCCGGTTACGAAATTGACCACACCTGCCGGCAAACCGACTTCCTCGACGATCTCCATAAACTTCGCCGCAATGGTCGGCGAGTCGGATGATGGCTTGAGCACTACCGTATTCCCCGTAACAACGGCCGCCATCGTCATACCTGACATGATCGCAAGCGGAAAGTTCCACGGTGGTATCACGGCACCGACACCAAGCGGAATATACTCGAGGCAGTTGTTCTCGCCTTCAATCTTCGTTACCGGCTGCTTCTCAGACCAGCGGAGCATCTCGCGGCCGTAAAATTCCATGAAATCGATCGCTTCGGCAGTGTCGCCGTCGGCCTCTGACCAAGTCTTAGCAACTTCGAACACCATCCACGCGGACAGCTCGTGCTTTCGCTTTCGCATTACGTCAGCGATCTTGAATAGATACTCTGCCCGCTCGTACGCCGGGACATTCCGCCAAAGCTTGAAAGCGGCGGTGGCGGCATCCAGAGCCTTGTCGACAAGCGACGTATCGGTATCAACTTCGGAAAATATACCGACGACCTCGGTCTTGTTCGCGGGATTGAAGCTCTCGAACTTGCTCGGAAGCGAGATCTTCTCGCCGTTGATAATAACTGGATATTCACGTCCGAGTTCGCTACGCACTTTATCGAGCGCGGCACGCATCGCTTCAGCGTTCTCCGGTCTGGCGAAGTCTGTGAAAGGTTCGTTCCTGAATTCATCTAACACTCTTTGTGTTTGCATAACTTTCTCTATGTATATTTCTGCCGGTCGATCTCGTGCAGTTCCCATTCATCAAGCAGTTCGGGCCGAATCGGGTCGCTCTCGTGCTGCCAGCCGATCACAAAGCGAGGCTCTTGGGTGTCGTGCGTGTGCTTTATGTAACTGAGAAGCAGGACCCAGCCTTCGTCAAGGTATTTGTTAAGTTCTCGCCAAGAGGCTACTTCGGCGGTTGTCCGGGTTTTTTCAATGCTCATTCCCACTTCCCCGTTTTTTGGAGGCTCTTAATTTTACGCTTTGCAAGCTGGCGTTTCAACGCGCTCATTCTGTCAAGAAAAACGATCCCATCGCAGTGATCCGTCTCGTGAAGAACACACCGGGCGGCGAGATCTTTCAGGTCGGCCTCGAACGTTTCTCCGCGCGTATCCTGGGCGCGGACGATCACCCGCATCTGTCGTTGCACCGTTTGATAAAGTCCCGGAAACGAAAGACAACCCTCTTCGCCGATCTGTTCGCCCTCGACGGTAATGATCTCCGGATTGATGAAGGTAACCTTGTTCGACTTGCCTTCCTCCTCCGGAACGTCCATCACAAATAGACGGCGCGAATCGAACACCTGAGGCGCGGCCAAACCGACACCGCCTGCGTCGTACATCGTCTCGAACATATCCGCGACGCGGCGGTCGAGATCGTCATTAAATTCTTCTTCCAGAACCGGTTTTCCGACAGTCAGCAGAACGGGTTCGGGATAGTGGGCGATCCTGAGCAGAGCCATAAATCGTATTCTAGCGTATTCGTTTGACGGTTGTCAGAGACAAAGTCAGCACTATAACTCGCGCCGTCGGCTGGGCAGGAGTTCCGTGGTGTTCTCGACTACGGAGCTCGCGGGTTCAAATCGGCTTTCTTCGAGAAGCCTCGCGGTCGGCGTCGGGCCTTCCAGTTCAGGGGTTGGTGATTCCGGTGCCGCGGCACGGCCGGCTTTCTTACGACGCTCTTTCAAGTCCTCGGCGAAAACAACGTAGGTGAGCGCCATCGCGGCAAAAATGATAAAGGAGATCAGCAGGATTCCAACCCAAGGCTGCTGGCCGTCGAGGACCATTCTGGTAAAGACCGTGTAAATGATTCCCGCCATCGCGATAAGCAGAACGATGCCAAAGCCGCCAAATGCAAATCGACCGAACCGCTCAAGACGTTGTTCACGTTGGGCGAGATCATCGGGTCTACCGGCGGGGAGCTGCTCGAGAAGGGACTGCACGAATGGCTCGAGGTTGATTCCGCAGCGGCGGCAAAACCTTTGATCCGTTGAATTACTCGATCCGCAACCCGGACAGAACATGGGGCACCTCCTTTTTCCCGGAATTATAACTTATCTACGAGAAAGGCCGTCCGACGGTTCGCTGTTTCACCCCCGTTATCTCTGGGGTTGGGCAGCCGTTGAAGTTTCTATCCGGGCGCCTTCGGCGCGTGCCCAGCCGCACAGTAGTTGCGACTCGGCCTGGGACAGCGCGGCGTCGTGGTGAATCCACAGATATGAGGGCAGCGGCATCGCGCCTTCTTCGACAACCTCGCACAACTCATCGAGCTTGTGTATTTTTTGCTCTCTTGTATACGTGTTCCATTTGCTGAAATTGAGCTCGTGCCGTCCCTCGTCGATATGATCCGAGAGGAACCAGTTGAAGGGAGTAACATTCGAATACCAGGGGTACACAGTCTCATTCGAATGACAGTCGTTGCACGAGCGAGTAAGAACCCGCTGCACCTCAGGCGGAACGTCAGTACTCGCCGCGAGAGTCTCGGCCTGAACTACCGGCGGATTAGTAAAATCGGGCCTGACGAACTGGATCGCTATAAATCCAAGAACAATGACGATGACTAGAATTTTCGATACCTTTCGTAACATCGTATTCCCTTTTTTTATCGGTTCGTAAGTACTAAAATAACTTCATTCGAATGCTTACCCCAACCGTCATAGCTATTCCGATATTTGCGGCGCTGATAGCGATCGAGGCATGGGGGGCGCGCCGCGGGCAGCGCGACTACTACGAAGCGAAAGACGCGTGGACTAACATCTTGATCGGTTTTGTAAGCGTAGCCTTCGCGGCTCTGTTCGGCCTATTCATCGGTAGCATCTACCTTTTTGCATACGAGATCGCACCGTACAAGTTCCCTGCCGATGCCTGGTGGACATGGGTGATCTTGTTCTTTGTCGACGACCTCGCCTATTACTGGTTCCATCGCATCAGCCATGAGTCGCGGCTGTTTTGGAATTTCCATGTTGTTCATCACTCGAGCGAACAATACAACCTGAGCGTCGCCGTCCGACAAAGCTGGTTTTCCGGAACGCTCCACTGGATATTTTATGCGCCGGTTATGCTGCTTGGCTTCGCACCGTGGATGTTCGCGCTCATGCATGGATTCAATCTCATCTATCAGTTCTGGATCCACACACGCTTCGTCAATCGCATGGGCTGGCTCGAGTACATACTCAACACACCATCACACCATCGCGTTCATCATGGAGTGAACAATCCGTATCTGGACAAGAACTACGCGGGTGTTTTGATCATCTGGGACCGCATCTTCGGCTCATTTGTTGAGGAGACCGAGGAGCCGCGTTACGGGATCACCAAACCTATCCGTAGTTACAATCCGCTTTGGATAAATACACATGGCTGGGTCGAGATGTTCGACGCGATGCGGGAGCGAAAGACGCTTCCCGGAAAACTTCGCTGTGTGTTTGCGTCACCGAACATGGACAAGGCTTAAGCCTGGCCCCTTATTTATGAGATCAAAACCCGCGTTCCTTGCCGCGACCGTCATCGCCGTGTGCGCTCTATCCGCTTTCACCCAGACGGTTACGATCACACCTAAGAAGACGGTTTACCGTCGGCCAAAGCCTCAGCATGAGTTCAAGCGTACATTCACCGTCCGCAGGCCGATCGCGAAAGCGTCGACTCCGGCGCTGTCTCGAAAGATCACGGCCGCGATCAGTCCGGAAAACGTTCTCGAGCTGAATATCCGCGAAGAGTTGAACGAGTATCAATGGCTTGAAGAAGCGGACTACAAGGTTCTCTTTAATCAAAACGGCATACTTTGTGTCGAGCAATCGATGACGGGGACCGCAGCTTATCCCGACAGTGTAACGAGAACCGTGGTCGTCGACATTCGGCGAGGTGTCCTGGTTGCGGTCGCGGACGTGTTTAATGATCTCCCGCGGCTTGCGGACATCGTGAAGAAAGTGCAGGATGCCGAGGTCGCGGCCGCAAAGAAAGAGATGAAGCCTGATCCGGACGCCCGCCCCGAAGAACTATTCAGCGAGACGAATTTTACGGTCGAGGATTTTGGTCAATTCGCCATCGATGCCCGCGGCGTGACATTCATTTACGACTACGGTTTTCCCCACGTCCTCGAAGCTTTCCAACCCGAAGGTAGATTCCATTTCACCTGGACCCAGCTCAGACCTTTCATTCGTAAGGACGGTTTGCTTGCACGCTTTGTTCGCTAATATACTTTCTGCAATATGAGCCAACGAAAGATCAGGGTGCTGGTCGCAAAACCGGGACTCGACGGGCATGACCGCGGTGCAAAAGTGATCGCAAGAGCCCTCCGCGACGCCGGAATGGAAGTGATCTATACAGGCCTGCGACAAACACCGGAAATGATCGCCGCCGCCGCGCTGCAGGAAGATGTCGATGCCGTCGGCATCTCCATACTAAGCGGTGCGCACAAGACGCTTTGTCCGAGAATCATCGATCTGCTGCGCCAGAATGGGATGGATGATACTCTGGTCCTCGTCGGCGGAATCGTGCCAAACGAGGACATAGCTGATCTGAAATCGAAAGGCGTCGCAGAGGTATTTCTCCCGGGAACGTCTACAGAGGACATCGTCAGGTTTATCAACGAGAACGTTCGGGCCTAGTCACTATGAAAATACTTACAGCTATCATTGTTTCGACCGCGATCCTATTAGCGGTTCCATTCACAGCTCCGGTACTTTCGTCCGGAGGATCATCGATCGCGGCGCAGTCTGTGGCTAAGCGTACTAAACGCAAGGGCCGGTACGGCGTAAGGCGAACATGGAATGGGACCAAATGGGTGACGACCAAGGTGCGCGTCGGCACAAAATCTCCGAGGAGAAAGACGTGGAGAACTGGTCGCAAGGTGGTGAGCCGAACCAAGAAGGTCATCCTTTAGCAGCGCACGGACCAGTCGTTGTTTGAAGCGCTCGAATTGAGCGCTTTTTCTTTTGGCACAATCGGTGCACTGCAGCTTCTCTGAATCAATTGATTCACACATATCTTTTTCGAAAAAGAGGTTAAGTTATGAAATCTAAGGGATTTTTAAGCGTCGTAGTGTTTTTCGCCGCCGTTCTGTTTACATACAGCGACGGTCACGCGCAAGTGCCGGACGCCGTTAAAGACGCCGCGAGCAAAACAAAAGAAGTAACGAAGGACATCGCGGATAAAACAAAGGATGTGACTGTTGATGCGGCCAAGAAGACCCGCGTCGTGGTTACAGATGGACTCGAAACAGCCGCAGACAAGACCGGGGACGCGGCATCCGCAACCGGCAAAGCCGTGAAATCGACTTCAAAAACCATCGGCGGCCACGCCGTCACAGTGACGGAGAATGTGGCCGGAACGGCTTACGAAGGTGGAAAGTGGTTTGTGGTCACAACATGGGACGGAACGAAGTGGGTTTCGAAACGTACGTGGTACGCGACCAAGAAGACCGCTGACGCGATCGATTAATTAAGTTTAAGCAACTGATCAGTTGATCCGGTTCCTCACTCGTTTCTTCATGAAGCTAACGAGGACCGGATCATTTTCTTTTCATAAATTTGCCATCTACCCCAGCAGATCGGAGATCGAATTGACCGTCCGATTTTTTTATCCTTTAATCTAATCCTAATGAAAGAGAAAGTTAGGGTCGCCAGCGGCCAGGGTTTTTGGGGTGATCTGCTTACCGCTCCCGTCGACCAGGTGCGCGGCGGTCCGATCGACTACCTCATGCTCGACTACCTCGCCGAGGTGACGATGTCGATCATGCAGAAACAGCGAGCACGCGATCCGCAAGCGGGCTACGCGAAGGATTTCGTTACGCTGATGCGCGAGATCCTGCCCGACTGTGTAGAGAAGGACATCAGAGTGCTTTCAAATGCGGGCGGTGTAAACGTAGAGGGGTGCGCGGAAGCAATAAGGAGTGTGGCGGGCGAGCTTGGACTAAGTGGAAAGGTCAAGATCGGCGTCATCACAGGAGACGACATTCTCGGACGCCTCGACGAATTTGCCGACC
The DNA here is from genome assembly GCA_036375155.1 of Pyrinomonadaceae bacterium. Lineage (GTDB taxonomy): Bacteria > Acidobacteriota > Blastocatellia > Pyrinomonadales > Pyrinomonadaceae > OLB17. The sequence goes on along the minus strand of DASUSJ010000036.1, from coordinate 18,125 downwards.
GCGGCGTTGAGATCACGAACATGGAAACGGGCGAGCCGCTTTCCGACATTCGGGATAAGGTCCAGGCTGCGAATGTCTATCTCGGAGCCGGCGGTCTGGTCGAAGCGTTAGACAAGGGTGCTCAGGTGATCGTTGGCGGTCGGCTCACTGACACGGGTCTGACACTCGCACCGCTGATGCACGAGTTCGGATGGAAGTTTGACGACTGGGACCTGATCTCGGCAGGCACGATCGCCGGTCACATCATCGAATGCGGTGCGCAAGCATCCGGCGGGAACTGCCAGTATGATTGGAAAACCATTCCTGATCTCGCTAATGTAGGCTTTCCGATCGTCGAGGGTTTTCCAAACGGTGAGTTCGTAATAACGAAACACGACGGAACCGGCGGGCGCGTAAATGTTCAGTCGGTGAAGGAGCAGCTTCTGTACGAAATGGGCGACCCAAAGGCCTATATCACGCCAGACGTCGTTGCGGATTTTTCGTCGATCAATTTGTCGCCTGAGGGAAATGATCGAGTGCGCGTCTTCGGGATCAAAGGAAATCCGAAAACAGAGTTCTACAAAGTCTCGATCGCTTATTCGGCGGGTTGGAAAGCCGTCGGCACCCTCGTCTACTCATGGCCGGAGGCGTATGAAAAAGCAAAGGCAGCGGATCGAGTGCTTCGTGCTCGACTGGATCGGCTTGGATTGAAGTTCGATCTGATACTGACCGAGTTCGTCGGCGTCAGCGCCACGCACGGTCATCTTGCCGGCAAGGCGTCTACCGACATACCGGAGGTCCAGCTGCGTGTCGGTGTTCGCGGCCAGAACAAAGCGGATGTCGAGAGATTCACGAAAGAGCTTGCGCCGTTGATCCTTACGGGACCACCGGCGGTAACCGGATTCGCGGGCGGCCGACCGAAGGTCGAGGAGATCATGGCCTACTTTCCGGCGTTGATACCAAAGAGTTTGATCGAGACGAAGGTCGAGATCATCGAAGCGTAGGTGGTGTCGCGGGTCAGGCGGATCTTCCAAGGCAGAGACGGCGAGGACCGCCGCAGCGGTCGAACCTCAGCGTTCTTCGCGTTTTATTCCGCGGCCTCCTGAAGCGGGCTCACAACTATTTCTTTTCGAGAAACCTCGCTATCCCCTTCTTACAGTCCTCGCTCATACGAGCTTCCGCGTTCGCTTTGGCTGCGGCCTCTATCGAATCGGCGAAGCCTAAAACATCCATTTCGTATAGCAGCTTCTTCGACATGATCACCGCCGACCGGCTCACGTTCTCGTAAACTGCGGCGTACCGCGCGACTTCTTCCTCGAACGTGTCATCCGAAACGACGTGATTGATCAGCCCGAGCCGCTCGGCCTCAGCCGCCGAGAATTCGAAACCCTGTGTCGCGATCTCGAAAGCTCGCTTCTCCGAAACATTCCGACGCAAAAAAGCCATTACGATCGCGGGTACGAAACCGATCTTAACTTCGGGATAACCGAACCGTGCGGATTCTGCCGCTACGACTAGATCACACGCAGTCGCGAGCCCGCAACCACCCGCCAGAGCTCGTCCGTGAACGGCGGCCACGACCGGGATCTTCACGTGACGGATAAGCGCAAAAAGCTCAGCGAGACTCCGAGCATCTTCGAGGTTTTCTTCGTACGAGCTTTCGCTGATCTTTTGAAGCGATTCCAGATCGGCACCCGAACAGAAATCCTTCCCCGCTCCGTGGATCACGACCGCACGTATTTCATCATCAGCATCGACAGCACTCAGCGCAGTCTTGAGCGCCGACACCAGCTCCTCGTTCAACGCATTTCGCTTTTCGGGACGGTTAAGCGTCAGAGTTCTAACCGTTCCATCATCGTGGATCAACAATTCACTCATTTTTCCTCGCACTCGATCTTATGGCGTTTATCAGTTTCGTCACCTCGATTCGATCCGCGTCGATGGATGCAAACTCATTCTCGCTAAGCACACCGTCAAACAGTAAGAGCTGAAGCCAGTATTCCGTGTCCGCCGACTTCCGTCTGGCCACGCCACTCTGAAACAAAGACCTCTCGCGATTCGGCGTAGACCGCTTCCTTTACGTGTCTGCCGATATTTGTACCGGCTATTACTAGTTCCTTGCTCAGGACGTACTCTTTCTTATGCTCGACCAGGTATCGATATAACTTGGCTATCCTAAGCGCAAATGCAAACGACTTTTCTAGTACGATGTTCTTATCCATGGGAGAGCTCCTCTGCTTTTTAATTTTGTAATGTAGTAATTATTAATTTCGTAATGACATTACAAAATTAATCATTACCCAATTAATAATTACTTCGGATACAAGTTGGCTGCCTTATCGATCTCCAACGCCAACCCGTCCAATACCTTCGCCGCGACTACGATTTGTTCTTCGGCTTCTTTCCAATCTCGCTGTTCGATCGCTTCGCGAATTCCGGGGAGCGTCTTTACACCGTAACCCGTGTAAAAACCCGGTGCGTATATCTGGTGGCGGAACCAGTCGCGGCGTGGCAGACCGTGCGTGCGCGTCAATGCGCGCTCGGTTTTGTATAGGGCTTCATCGAGGGCCGCGTTGGAAACCTGCTTATCTTTCGCGGCCGCCTGGTATTTTTTTGCGCTCTCGTTTAGGCGAGAGATGCTGTTCTGCAGCGGGGCGAAGTTCAGAAACGGAACCGGTGTTCGCTCCGCCGGAACGATGAACGTCTGTGTCGGGTCCTGTACGGCTTTCAGCATCCCTGAAGAGATCGTCTGGTTCATCGACCGTGTTTCGTCCCGCATGGCGTCAGCAAGATTGATGACCTCTGTGACATATCGCCCAACGGTGTCGGCGAAATTAGTGAACTCGAATGGCAGCGTGTCGGCATTCGCCAGCCGCAGCGTTGCACGGCCGCAGACCTTTGCGAGCGCGATACCGTACGCGAAGCCTGGATCACCATACTTTGTGTAGTGATCGAATGAATCGTAGATCGAGTGATACGAACCGCCGCCGTCCTCGCCGCCGAACCCGATGTTGAGAGAAGCTATACCCAGATGCTGCAGGAAGGGCGTGTAATCGGAACCCGACCCCAACGGAGAGATACGCAGGTCACCGCGCTCCAGCGCGTCACGGCGCGTGCTGGGTGATCCGTTAACGATCTGATTCGCTCGGGTCCTCTCCCAGACCGTCAACTTTGTTTGTGGGTCGGACACGGACTTACCGACCTCGTTGATGAACTTCTCGAGGGTGTGCGATCCGCCGATACCCAGGAAACCGCGCCCGTTGGAGTCTGTGTTGATGTAAACGGCGGCCCTGCGGCGGAGTTCGTCCGCGTGCTGCTCGGCCCATTCTGTCGACCCTAGCAATCCCTGCTCTTCGGCATCCCACGCAGCATAGATGATCGTCCGCTTCGGTTTCCACCCGGTTTTCGCCAGCTCGCCGATGCTGCGAGCTTCTTCCATCAACGCGACAAGACCGCTGATCGGATCGTCGGCGCCGTTTACCCAGGCGTCCCGGTGGTTGCCCCGAATGATCCACTGATCGGGTCGCTCGCTCCCGGGCATTCGAGCGACCACGTTGTAGATCGGTTTGATGTCCCAGTTAAATTCAAGTTTCATCCGAACCGCTGGACTGTTCCCGCCGAAGTGGTATGTCACGGGAAGCGCTCCGCGCCACGATTCGGGAACGACCGCACCGTCAAGATTCTTCAGCAGCGGAAGTGCGTCAGCATAGGAGATCGGAAGGACGGGAATTTTCGTTAAGGTGGGCGCTGTTTTCCGATCGATGCGTTTGGCATCCTTGGTGGCCCCGATCCCCTTTGTCAGCGGATCGCCAGGATGCAGCGGCATATCCATCACCGAGCCGCGCTGAACACCGTGCTCGTTCTTCCAGGCGCCCTTCGGATAAACGTCGCCCTGATAGTAGCCATCATTGCGTGGGTCGGAGTAGATCAGGCACCCGACGGCACCGTGTTCCGCGGCGACCTTCGGTTTGATGCCTCGCCACGATCCGCCGTAGCGTGCGATCACGATCTTTCCTTTCACATCAATGCCGCGGCGGTCGAGCTCTTCGTAATCAGCGGGCACGCCGTAGTTCACGTACACGAGCGGAGCCGTAACATCTCCGTCTATCGAATAAGCGTTGTACGTAGGAAGCTGTTCCGAGATCTGAGCCGAAGTTGCATCTTCTTTCAGCGCCGGCTCCTGTAATTTCAGCTTGAACTTATCGGGAGCCGTCATCTCGACGATCCGCGTTTTTGGAGTCGGAAACAGGACATGAAATTCTTCGAGCTTTGTATCGTATCCCCACGAGCGAAATTGCGCCGCGATAAAATCCGCGTTTTGCTTGTTATAGGCAGATCCCAGATGATGCGGCCGCGCAGTGAGCCGTTTCATCCAGTCTCGCAGGTTTTCCGCACGTAAATTTGCGTCGAAGCGAGATTCAAGAGCGGCTTGTGCGCGAGCGTTCCCCGGCGAAAATCCGAGCATTGCCGGAGAGGTCGACTGACTAAACACGGTCGAGAAGACAAAAAGAAGAGACAGAAATCGAGCGGACGATCTAAGCATGACGGCTCCCTATTTGGATCGAAACGTAGAATGAAAGCAGCGGTACTTCAAGCCAGCTCATGAAGGTTATTCCAAGCCGAGCCGTGTCGCTTCCGCATCCGGCACGTCGATATTCATGCGCAGCAATGCCGTGGAAAAAGTCTTGCCCTGAGCATCGGTCATGAGACTGAGCGTGCCGCCGCCGCCGAGTGATTCATGCAAAAGAAAGTTAAGAGCTCCGAGGTTCGGTAACTCAAAACGTTCGACGTCTCCCTTTACGATATCGCCGAAATGCGCCTTAACTCTCTCGGCTGTCACCTCGCGCACAAGGAGCGGGTAATACTCGTCTTTGAGAGCGATCAAACCGACATTCGCCGTATCGCCTTTGTCGCCCGAACGTGCATGCGCAAGTTTTAGTAAAGAGATTTTCACGAATCAGCTCCCGAAATTAGTTTGTTTCACTCTAATTAGAAGTGTGTTCCGGCAGCAAATCAAGTCGGCAGTCAGAGCCAGCAACTCTGAGCCGACCAAGGCCTTCACGCTCCGGCGACCCCGCCAAAAAACAAATCAGTTGGCTTCTCGCGCCCGCCGGTTACCGCGTGCTCACTTGCCGAAGCAACTCCGCCGCTTGACGACGCTCTTCTATCCACGCCGATCCTTGCAAATCCGGGGTCGTCGCCAAATACTCTTCCAGCGCCGATTTAGCCTCGGACTTCCTGCCCATCTCGGCATACAACATTCCCAGTCGCAGGAACACGGTCTTCGATTCAGGCAGAAACTCGCTTCGCGCCCGAGTCCGTACGGCTTCGAGTTCCGCCAAGGTCTCCGGCTTACGATTCTGGGTGTAAAGCACGATGGCGAGCTTTTCAGTCAGGGCCGCATGGTAGATCGGGAGTCGCCTTCGGGCCTCTTTCAAGGAGGCTTCGGCTTCGCTATATCTTCCCAGATTTGCGAGCGCAAAAGTCTCGGCCTCGTATGCCTGAAAGAGAGAGTACGCATTCACCACGGCTGGATCGGTTGCGATCGCCTCGCGCGCCGACACGATCGCTTCCTCCATCCGTCCAAGAGCGATCAGGGCCCGTGCCTTCCCGAGGAAGCCGACGGCGTTCGGTTTCACGCGTAACGATCTCTCGAACGCTTCCAGCGACTCCTGTGCGCTCTGCGTGGCCGAACCGAGATTATGCCAGACGTGAGAAGCACCCGGATCGATCGTCACGGCGTATCGCCAAAGGGTCTGGCTGTCGCTCCAGACGCGGTTGTAAAGAACCGTCTTTATCCCAAGCGCCAGCACTACGATTCCAAAACCCGCGGTTAGGACTTTCCGCGCGGCGGGACTCTCTTTAGCGTCAACGAAACGAACTATCGACGGGATTATAACCATCAACATCCCCGCCAGGGGGAGGTAAAGATATCGATCGTGAACTAGTTGTTCGGTCCCGAAATTTCCCGGGTTAAGGACGGGCAGCAACGTTAAGATGAACAACGCGAGGCCAAAGGTCTGCAAGTAGGTTTGTCTCGCCAGCTTCCATAATCCCCAAAAGACCGTGACCGAGATGACGGCCGGAAGAACTACATCCGTCACGCTGAAATCATCGACCGGTCTCACCGGAAGCGCCGGTCCGAGCCTTATGGGGACGAATATCTGTTGCAGGTAAAACACAAAGACCTTCGGGATACTCAATACTGCGGAGAAGCCCTCGACGGGGTCCTCTACCGGACGAACGACCGCTCCGAGCACACGGGCGCGCACAAGAAAGAATGCGATCGCGGCGCCGACATAAACAAGTGATGGTTTGATCGCTAAAGTATTTGCTCTCTGTTTCTCAGGCTCGGCGTTACGAAAAATCAGCCAGTACAACGGTGCACAGAACAACGCGACCTCCTTGGCTCCGACTGCAAGAAGATAGGTCGCCACTGACAAAGCTAAAAGCGCGACAGGGCGCGACGACGATCTGGGCGGTCTCGCCCTGGCATACGACTGAGCCAGGATCAGCGAGATCAACAGGAATGCGCTGAGCAATGGGTCGGTCGCGCCCGAGATCCACGCCACGTTCTCGACATGGACGGGATGAACCGCAAATAGCACCGATATCATCGCCGCGGTAGTTTCTTTGCAACCCATTCGTCTAAGAAACGCGAAGAGCAGCATGCATACGGCAACGTGTAGCAGAACACTCGCCGCGTGCCACCCCATCGCGGATGATTCGAAGAGTCGCCAGTTGATGATCATCCACGCGACAAACGTAGGTCGAAAATAATTGCTCGCCGCGATGTCGCCGCCTCCCTTGAACGCCCAAACGTCCGACGTCATTGCCTTGCCGTAAAGCTCGGCGCGTTGGATGAGCGGATTGCCCAGGATCTGCCGATTGTCGTCGTATACGAATCCGTGCCCTAGCGTATTCGCAAAGGCACAGAAAGCCGCAAGGCCGATGACAGCGTAGAGCAAAAGGTCTTTCTTTGATCCCATTGAAATTCGGCGATCGATCGTTAGGTAAGCACGGCGTCGAGGGGGTCATCGGCGATCGAGTCGATGAGACCGATCGACAAGGCTTCGGGCGCGCCCATGCGTTTTGCAGTAAAGAACATTTCCAGCGCCTTCGCCTCGCCGGTCAATCGCGGAAGCCGCTGCGTTCCGCCCCACCCGGTCACGATCCCGAGGTCGGCACCAGGATGCGAAAACACCGCGGCCGGCGATCCGACCCTGCGATCGCACGCGAGAGCTAGATCAAGCGCTCCACCGAAACATATCCCGTTGATCGCTGCGACGGTCCGGCATCCCAGCTCCGTCATCCTTGTCATGAGCCGCTGTCCCCTTAGAGCGAACTCCCGCGAAGCATCGGACCCGGATACACCGGCGATCTCCCGAAGGTCTGCACCCGACGCGAACACATTTCCCGTTCCGGTAAAGACGAGCGTTTCGATATTCGAATTGACGTCGACACCCGCAACGATCCGCGACAAAGTGTCGAGAACCTCGATCGAGAGAGGACTTCGGAACTCGGGCCGGTTGAACTTTACCACAAGGGTTCGTCCGATCTCCTCGACAATAATGGCGTTCGACATTTCGGTTTCCGGGCTAAATAATAAGGGCTGTGTTCCGAATCAACAAAGCCCATCCCTGGCACGGCATAGAGATAGGTGCCGACGCGCCCGAGGAAGTTACTGTATTCATCGAGATCGTTCCACGTGATACGGTCAAATACGAGGTGGATAAAGAAACCGGGTATCTGAAGATCGACCGGCCGCAGCAGTATTCCAACGTAGTTCCGGCAAATTACGGATTTATTCCTCGGACATTTTGCTCAAAGCGAATAGCCGATCTGGCTCGAAGCAAAACGGCAGTCGATATACGCAACGGCGACGGTGACCCGCTGGACATTCTCGTGCTGAGCGAACACCACATCCCGCGGGGGGACATTATTCTCAAAGCGCGACCTATAGGCGGGTTTTGTCTGATTGATGATGATGAAGCCGACGATAAGATCATTGCCGTGCTGAAAGGTGACAAGGTCTTCGAGCAATACTCTGAGCTTGCCGAGCTTCCGAAGGGTATCGTCGACCGATTCGAGCATTACTTCCTCACGTACAAGAGCTTACCGGGTGAAGCCAGCGTCTGTGAGATCCCGTATTCGTACGGTCGCCAGGAATCGTACGACGTCATCGGAGCTGCCGTTGCTGACTATCGTGATCTGCTCACGGAGACCGCGGACGCCGGAGCGATTGGAAAGAGTTGAGAGGTTCGAGGAGCTCGCCTTAGCGAGGCAGAGCCCCTTTGCATTCAGATAAACACCGCCCACGTCGCGAAGTCGGTTGTGAATTCCTCAAAGTGATGAGGCACTCCCGCGTCGACAAAGAAGGCATCACCGGCGGAGCACTCGAACGTAACATCGCCGATCACCAAACTTCCCGAACCCCGGGCAATAAAATAGAATTCGTCCTCGTCGTGAGCGGTTTGATAGTCTTTTCCGCGCGGTGCAAAGAAAACCAGTCGGGCGCCGCCTTTCTTCAACGGCTCCAGATCCCAAACGCCTTCTTTCCACTTCTCGTTCCCGGGCAGAGGCAGTTTCGACAGAAGTTCGTCGATCGTAAATTTCATCACGATAATGACCGGAAACGTTTCGGCGTCGCCGAGCTTCAGAATCCGATACAGTGGAAGGACTGACGATTATACAGCACCCGCTCGGCCGCGGCGGTACTCAGGCCGCCGCAGGTTTACGGTGGAAGAAGCCCATCACAAGCCCGATGACCGCACCGGATATTGCGCCCATAATCGTAACGAGTAGTATGTGCAGAAGCATCGGTGCAAGTTCTTTGTGAATGTTCATGAACGCGTGAAACTCGAGGTCGATTCCGAGGGCGAGGATGAACATCACGATCGCACCGACCTTCGCTCCCTCACCCCAACCGACACGACCGGCGTAATCCAGCACGAATGCGATCAAAGCACCCCACGCAATATTAAACAACACCAGAGCCCACATTAGCGGTGGATCTTTGGCAAGGCCGGCGTATTCGACCATGTTCGACTTGAAGTAATCCGCGAACAAGATTCCGAATATCACGCCACCTAACAGAAACATTACGATGCCGCCGACAAACGCCGCCACCAGGCTTCCGATCTTCATAGAGATTCTCCTTAGGGTCAGAATAATGAAAAAGCCGGGTTGTTAATGAATAAGAGAATGAACGCCCAAATCATACGCCAGTTGCTCTACCGAGTCTATCGGGTATGGCGAGTCTTTCGAGTCTATCGAGCCTGTTGAGTTTTGTTAGTCGGTCTAGTGGGTCGAGGTTCGGGAGGTCGATAGACTACGGCGATAGGATCGACAGGTACTCCCGCCATGCACCCACCTCGTTCTTATATCGACGCGACATCGCCGTGACGATCTGTCGAATGTGATTCAGGTCGTGAACGACCCATGTCGCGAGAAGTTGGCGCAGTGTCACCTCGCCCAGCGCCGGATGCACACCCTCGAGATCCAGTTGGTCATCTGTTAGATCCCACGACCGAACCGTTTCAATGTTCACGGCACGAAGCCTTTCAAACTCATCCAGCAGTTCGGCAAGCGACCTACCCCTCCATCGTTCAAACTGTGCGAATCGATCGAAAGGAACGAACGTTCTGTTCTCTCCCTGTTCAAGGATGATACGTGCACGCGGAACCCAATCGGTCTCTTCGCCATGGATCAGGTGGCCGACGACATCGAACGGCTGCCACTGTTGATCCTGGATCTCAGATCCCACATTCCGGGATCGGTCGATCGTCCATTCTTCAGACAGTGCGCCGAGCAGTGATCTCAATGTCGCGGGCGTCGATTCGAGTACCTCGATCGAATGCAAGATATCAAATTTCATAAAAAATAATTTCGTGTGTCACATTAGCGACACCGGTCTAAATTATTAAGGAAGCTAACCCGCGTGCAATCCTCCGGTAAACCTAGCTGAGTTCGAGTGTACGTCCGCAGACAATAATCGAAATAAAAGAAATATAAAGATATTCATATTAATCGAAGCCGGGCAACAGGCTGGTCGATCGAACACAAATGCAGATCCTCACTACAATTGAAACGACGAATACCAGTCTAGCCAATGCACATCGCCCGCTACATCCGTCCTTTATTTCCTTCGACGAGTTCATCGACGTCGACAGACTCCGCTCCCTGGATGCATATCTGACGCGCCGTATCAGAAGGCATATCGCAGACAATGCGGATGATTTCTTCGTCAATCAGCATGTACTTGAAGCAGCGGCGCCATACAGACCGGGCGTTCGCGAGATCTGGTTGAAGCGGACCCTGCACGGGATACCGTATGACTACCTGGATATCAACCGAACCCATCTATGGCAACTGACCTCCGAGGCGGCGGAGTTTACGCTCCTCATGGATTTTATCCACACACTTCCCTTCGACTCTATCGGACGCGTACTGCTGATCTATGATGAAGGTGGCCACAGTGTGCCTGCGCACCGCGATCACAAACGTGAAGACATTTGCCATGACTTCGTCTGGTTTCGTACAAATCTCAGAAAGCCGTTTTACCTGTTGAACCATCACACGGGAGTAAAGGTCTACGTAAGTGGTTACAGTGCGTGGTTCGATACGGTAAACCAGTATCACGGAAGTGGCGCGGCTGAGGGTCTCACGTTTAGCATCCGCGTCGACGGGCATTTCACGAGGGAATTTCGTCGCAAGATTCCATACGCGGCCGAGAATGTCGCGGCAACGCCGGCGAAGTGGGCAAGCACCGAGGTCCAGGAATGAGGGGGACGGACAAGACACTAAGCTCAGGGGCCGCGAGCGAAACTTACGACGGGTTCGCAACAGTCGATCCGCGCGTGAAATACCCGAGCTACAAGTCGTTCGATGAATTCATCGACGTCGATCGCCTGCGCTCGCTCGACGGGTATATAAAACACCGGATCCGGCGCCGCATGGTGGAGAATAACGATCTGAAGTTCTATACAGGCCCTTATACCTTGAACGAAGACGTTGCAGGGCGGCCCGGCTCGCGAATGATCTATCTCGCGCAGTCTGAACTACCTGACAGCTACTTCGATCTTGACCGGCCCGATATCTGGCATCCGACCGACGCTGCCGCTGAGTTTTCGCTCTTGATGGAGTTTATCGGGACACTCCCCTTTCGGTCGACGGGCCGGATGCTGATCATGTACGACAATGAGCCGCGCGCGGTGCCGGCCCATCGCGACCATACGGAAACCGAGGTACTTCATGATTTCATCTGGTTTCGCACAAATCTGGACAAGCCGTTCTATGTGCTTAATTACATCACCGGCGAAAAGAAGTATATCGAGGGCTACAGCGCGTGGTTCGATACTGTAAACCAGTTTCACGGAAGCTGTGCGGCCGACGGACTGGCCTTCAGCATCCGGGTCGACGGAGTTTTCAGTGATGAATTCAAGGCGCGGATCCCGCGACCGGCCGTTAACGCGGCATCGACGCCCTCCTACTGGGCGAGTATTTGAACGAGTAAGGGAAAGTAACAATGGGACAACTCACGATCTATGTAAGCGGACTATACTCCGGCACTAATCCGCAGCCGGGCGTCGGTATCGCTCGATCGCTCCGGCAGGCCTATCCGAATGCGACGCTGATCGGCGTCGAATACTCCAATCGTTGTTCGGGAATTCATTGGCCGGACTTTGACGACATCTGGCTGCAACGCCCGTGGACCGAGTTGAATCTCTCGCTGCACGCAAAAGAGATCAGGAACCGGCTGGACGACGGCGGTCTCTGGATCTCGAGTATCGACTTGGAGATCATGTGGCTGGCTGAGATCTTTCCGGATGGTCATCCAAATCTTCTCACTCCACGAATGGATGCTCTGAGTCGGGTTGCAAAGCCCGCCATTCCGGCGCACCACGGGCTTCCGGTAAGAATTCCCGAATTCGTAACGACGGAAATTTCCGACTGGGATCTGCACGCATTCTGCAGGAAGCATGACTGGAAGGTTTGGCTTAAGGGGCCGTATTACGAAGCTGTTCGAACCCCGTCGTGGTCAGCACTCGAATACTGGCGGGGTGTGCTCTCGACAGCCTGGGCAACGGACACTCTGAGCTTGCAAGCGCATGTGACCGGATACGAGGAATCCGTAATGCTGAGTGCGTTTCAGGGAGAGCTTCTCGATTGCGTCCACATGCGAAAGCGCGACCTGACAGAACTCGGAAAGACGTGGGCCGGCGACGCATTACCGGTCGCCGCGGAAATAATCTACCCGCTGCGAAAAATAGTTCGTGATCTGAAATGGACAGGCGGTGCGGAGCTCGAGATGGTTCGCGATCCGGAGGATCAACTTTGGCTTTTGGAGTGGAATCCGCGTTACCCGGCTTGGGTACACGGCTCGACGATCACGGGTCGCAATTTGCCGGGGGCGCTGGTTGAAGGCGCGACCGGGGTTGTTGCGGTAGAGCCACCGGCCGGGGGTGTTGAGTTTACGCGAGTTGTGATCGAAGTTCCGGTTCGCCCACACTTTCCGCTGTCACCACTGCCTGAGCCTTATGCCGGAGGCATCGGTCATTCGATGAAACATCCATCCGGGTTGATCGAGTTTTCTCAGCGCCTGCGTGATGACCGGTTTGAGAACGAAAACACGAACGGACATGCTGAGCCGGCGACGCGTGTAAACGCGGTTCCCGCTTCTTTCGTTTCGGACCTCAATCGCGTCGATTTCAAGAGCCTAGAAACCCCGGCGAGTATTTTCCTTCCGACGACGGCTTACGAAACATTTGCGAATGCCGTGCGGATGAATGATCGCAGTAATTCGACCGCTATTCGTCCGATACAGGCTTACAGCATCAAGACGAATCCCGACGAGCGCTTGCTGAAGCTTGCGCTCGAGTCCGGCTTCTTTGCGGAAGCCATCAGCCCGCTCGAGGTTCGAAGGGCGATCGAATGTGGTTTTCGGCCCGAGCAGGTAATTCTCAATGGTCCGGCGAAGTGGTGGCGACGTGAACAGCTGCCGGATGCGGAACTCCATGCTGTGTTTTGCGATTCGGTTGAAGAACTGGAAAGCGTTGCGAAAGCACTTGAAAAAGGAGAGCTTCAAACTGAAGTTTTGGGTGTGCGTTTGCGAACCCCGAATATTGTTTCCCGCTTCGGTATTCCGATCGATTCACCGGAGCTGTTTGAAGTGTTGCTCAACGGCATCCGCAAGATTCCAAGGTCGGTGCGGTTCGGTGTCCATTTTCATATGGCGAGCAGTAATGTCGGGATCGGTCAGTGGAGTCATCTGTTCAAATCTATGCTGCGTTGGTGCGGCTCGATCGAAGCTCTTACCGGACGGATGATCGAATGCCTGGACGTGGGCGGAGGTTGGTTTCCGGACGATCTGACGACGAACGAGTTTCGCGATCTGGACGAAGCGCTCCGGCTCGTCGCGGAGAATCTGTCCAATGTGACGGAGATGATATCCGAACCGGGAAAAGCGATCGCCCAGCCGAGCATGGCCCTCGCGATGAGCGTGCTGGAGATCAGGCGCTACGCAGGCGGATCGTGCGAAGCGGTAATGGACGGCTCGATCGCCGAGCTTCCCATGTACGCGTTTCACCCGCACCGTATTCTGGCGCGCGACGATAGTACCGGCGGTTGGCTGCCGCTTGAGCGAGGTCACTCGTTGCTGCTTGGGCGTTTGTGCATGGAGCACGACATCGTTGCAGCGAATGTCGCGCTTCCGGATCACGCGAAAGCAGGCGACGTATTTCTATTTTGTGATGCAGGTGCTTACGACAGGAGTATGAGTTATGTCTTTGGATGCGGGTAGAACATCGGGGGCCACGGCGCCGTCTTTCGAGAGTGTACACAGCTACACGGGCGCTTCGGTGTACGCGCCGTGGAAACACTGGGTGCCGTCCGGTATTACTCACCACGCGAAGGCTTGCTGCGAGATCGCACGCGAGTGGATCGTGGGTACCGATTTTTCGGCCTTGAACGGCGCCAATGTGCTTAGCGGTCCCCGCTGGCTGCGGCAGCGATTTGAGTGGGGCCCGGGAACGTACCCGATCCACTGGTGCGAGGTGATCAAGAAATCAAAACTGGATTGCGGCGTTCTGGCGGCACTCGCTCAAGAGGTCTTCGTAAATCGAGGCGTGCGATGTTTCCGAGCACAGCTCGTTCAGGAATTTTCCGATTCAGCTGCGGCGCAGTGGCGCGCCGCTTGGGAAAACGGCGAAGCCGTGACGGATTGGATTCGCGATGAGGTGATCTATCACGAAGGCTGCGCGATCCTCGTTCGGGAGAATGAGATCAAGCTTTGGGACTCCAGCGCCGGTTGGTGGGTCGATCCTAAGACGACTACCGGTTACGGCGGCATCCGTGCATTGCGTGTCACCGCCCCCGACGGTGCGGATCTCAAATGGGGCGAGCACGTGATCAGACCGGGGATATGGACGGCGCTTTGAAGTGTGAAAAGTGTGAAGCGTGCGGTGTGAAGTGTGAAGTTTGAAACAGAACTGACTATGAGGGGCGATAGTGAAAGTGAATGATTGATACCTCGGGTTACTTGCTCAACGCTGGACAGTCACACTTCACACCTCACACTTTTTCACACCTCACACTTCACACTTCACACTCACACCTAATTTAGCGTTCGGCTGACCAAATCTGCTGTTGAAAAATTAAACTGCTTCGGCGGGTTCGGTGTTCCAGGACTGGAATTCGGAATTGCGTGTGCGGTTTTCAGTGTCCTCGTTCTCGCGGCGTTCGGTTATCCAATTTTGGATCGTGCTTTCGAGACTTCGTTTTTTCTTCTTCGGTACTGCCTTGGCCGGAGGCGAACTTTTCGCTTTTCCGTCTGGTCGTTTGATTATCTTTATCCCTTGCTTGTTCATAAAAGTGATGTTGTCCGCCGGGCGGCCCGTGCGGGTATTTTTCTGGATCTCTTCTTATGCTCTTCCGCCGTACGCAGGGCCATTAGATCGCCGGGTGCACATCCAAGTGCGTCGCACATTTTTTCGAGCGTCGCGAAGTTGATGCCGAGGGCCCGGTCTTTCGTCAGCCGCCACAGTGTCGTGTAGCTGACTCCGGTCGTTCGCGAAAGCCAGTACAATGATTGCCCGCGCTGCTTGAGAGCTTCGTCGATCGTAAACTTGATCCTGTGGTCCATGTAGTTATTTCCTGTTGCTTCCAGACCATATGGCCGGCCGGTATTATTGCATATGCAGAATATGTCGTATACAGAATATATTTCACGTTTGACATATAGTCAAACGAGGAATAGTCTTAGGCGGTAGAGTCCGAAGCTCGCTCTCCTCAGATCATCACGGGAATCCGCCCGCCTTCGTCTGATGCTCACAGCTTGAACCACGGTGTATCAGATGAAAGCCAGCACTTTAGCAATAAGTAAACGTCGTATCGACGGCGTCATGATCCTCGATCTCACCGGCGGCATCCGCCTCGGCGAGGAGAACGCGTATCTTCACAACGCCATCCGCGAGCTCGTAAACAACGGTGAAAAGAAGCTGCTGCTGAACCTCGCTAATGTCACAAGGATCGACTCGAGCGGGATGGGTGAATTGATCGCGGCCTATACGACCCTGCAAAAGAACGGCGGAGAAGCGAAGCTGCTGAATCTCACCGAGAGTGTCGAGCAGCTGATGACGCTGACAAAGCTTTTGACCGTGTTCGACACATACGAGAACGAAGCCGACGCGATCGCGAGCTTTAACACGCGGGCGTTTGACGGAGAGCTGTGGAAGAATGCGGACGTGAGCTTCAGCTAGCCTGAAGGGTTCATGAAGTCAACTAACACTTTGGTATTTTTCGTGATAATCGCGGTAGGCGTCTCAGCTCTCGCGATATTCATCTCGTTCTGCGCGTTTTCGGTTAATCACCTTAGATCGTCGTCCCGAGCGCGTGATCTGCGATCCGAAGTATTAAATGTTTCGGAAGAACTTCCAAAGGGATCTCACGTGCGTTCAATGGACGAGCGTCGAAGAAACATAGAAGAGATGCTGACACGCCTTGAGAACGGGCAGGTGGCATAGCTCAAACGACGGCGACAGACAGATCGAGGTTCGATTAGACTAAAGTCATCATGATCTACATCCTGATGGCGGCGTTATTGATTACACTCGCGGGAGTGGTGAACGGGCAGGGAAAGTATGCCGAGGTTAACGGTCTCCGCGTGTACCACGAGATCTATGGCAAAGGCCAGCCGCTCGTGCTCCTGCACGGCGGCG
This sequence comes from Pyrinomonadaceae bacterium, assembly GCA_036375155.1. Lineage (GTDB taxonomy): Bacteria > Acidobacteriota > Blastocatellia > Pyrinomonadales > Pyrinomonadaceae > OLB17. The sequence goes on along the minus strand of DASUSJ010000036.1, from coordinate 1,929 downwards.
GCTCGACGATCGAGACAAGTTTCGGGCGCGTCATCCCGCACTTCGCAAAGACGCATCGCGTCATCGCCATCGAGCGCCAGGCACACGGACGCACCGCCGACCGGAATACACCCGCGACATTCGAGCAGGACGCAGACGACGTCGCCGCGCTGCTAAAGCAGCTCGGCGTCGAGCGAGCGGACATTCTCGGCTTCAGCAACGGCGGTCACGTCGCGATCGAAATTGCACTGCGACACCCGAGGCTTGTCAGAAAATTGATCCTTGCGTCGACCAACATTTCACGCGAAGGCATGCCGGCCGAATTCTGGAAAGGAATGGAGAAGCCGAAATTCTCCGACATGCCGCAGATCTACAAAGATGCCTTCCTAAAAGTAAACAACGACCCCGCGGCTCTGATGAAGATGTTCGAGCGTGACTCGTCGCGTATGCGTGTGTTCAAAGGCTGGACCGACGAGCAGATCAAGTCGATAACGCACCCGGTCCTCATCGTCAACGGCGACCAGAACGACATCCTCCTCGAACACGTCATTCGAATGAAGCGATTGTTTCCCAATAGTCGTCTAGCGATCCTACCGGGGAATCATGGCGGGTATATGGGTGAGGCGATGACTCCGAACGTCACCGATGCCGCAGTGGGGAGGTTTGCATCGATCACCACAGACTTCCTCAGGTCTAGCTGAATCGCAAACGGGGCTTGGACAACAAAGGGGATACGTTCGGACTTCCGCTAAGATTCGCACCTCAGCCGCCAGCGAGAAACGCGCTACTTCTCCTCCAGGGCCGAGGGCAGGACAAAGGCACCTATATGTGGTTTGCTCGTATTGAGACACGTCTGCAGTGAGAGTATCAACGCTTCACGCAGATTATCCGGTATGACGATCGCATCAACGAGGCCGCGGGAGGCGGCGTGTTTGGCGTCTAGTTCTCGGTCGTATGTTTCGCGGACCTTTTCCATTTCGGCGACAAGCGCATCATCCGGTGACTTCCCTTCCTTTTTTAATTTTTCGAGCTGCGTTCCGAATATCGCCTGCACGGCCGAGTCGCCTTCCATGACACCCATACGGCCGGTGGGGAGTGAGAAGATGAAATCGGGATCGAATCCCTGTCCGGCCATCGCGTAGTAGCCGGCGCCTGATGCGTGATTTACGGTGAGGACGATCTTCGGGACGGTCGCGGTCGCCATTGCCTCGACGAAACGCGCACCGGCGCGGATGATGCCGCTGTGTTCGGCTTCGGCACCGACCATGAATCCCGACACGTCTTGAACGAAGAGCAGCGGCGTCGAATGGCGATCGCAGTTCTCGATGAAGTACGCGGTCTTCTCGGCTGACTCGGTGTAGACGATGCCGCCGAAGCGAGGACCTTTGTTCCCTTTCGACATTCCGCGCGAATTCGCGATCACACCAACAGGGATGCCGCCGACCCGCGCCGTACCGCAGATCATCTCCTGCGCGTAGTCCGCCTGGAACTCGTCGACGGGCTCGTCGAGAAATGTGTTGAGCACCACGTGCATGTCATAGGGAGCGCGGTGATCGTTCGGGAGAAGATCGTAGAGGGCCGTGGTCGACCCGCCCGCTAACGCAGGCGGTACTGACTCGTGCGAACTGCGTCGCGAGGCCTTCCCTGCTGATGGAAGCTCTGCCTCTGCGTCCCCCCGTCTCGTTGGTAAACATCCTGCCGGAGGCGGCAGTTCACTCACTAGCTGCCTGATCTTTTCCAGACACTCCTTGTCGTCCTTGGTTCGATAGTGTGCGACGCCGGAGATCGCGTTGTGCGTCATGGCACCGCCGAGGGTTTCGTTGTCGATCGTCTGACCGGTCGCGCCTTTTACGAGGTTTGCACCGCCGAGACCCATGAAAGATGTTCCTTCGACCATCAGGATCACGTCCGACAACGCCGGTAGATACGCACCGCCCGCGACGCACATTC
>DASUSJ010000035.1:0-5747 GCA_036375155.1 Pyrinomonadaceae bacterium | reverse complement strand
CAACAACGCGACCGGTATCGAGATCCCCTTCCGAAATCGCAATGAGTTCGGATTCCGAGTTCAGGGCCCGATGCCGTTCTTCCGTTTCGGCGATGGAGACGGCGGGACGTTCCGCTCCGGCAAGGACAAGATGTTCTTCTTTTTCCTCTACCAGAAGACAATCGACCGTCAGCCTTTCGCCCGGGTCGCAACAACTCTGACGCAGAGCGCCCGAAACGGGATCTTCACTTACACTGCGGCAGCCAATGATCCGGCTAACGGCATCACGGCAGGCCAGGTGGTGAGCGTCAATCTTCTCAGTCCTTCGTTCGGTACCGGCATCACGGCTATCGATCCGACCGTTCAAGCTCGGATACTCAGCCTACTCCCGGCGGGGAACACGACCGAAGGTGTTGGCGTCGACTCACGTAACACGCTCGGTTATCGCTTTGATCAAAGAAACGATGCCGAACAAACCAACTGGACGGGTCGCATCGACTACACGATCAACGATCGCAACTCGATCCGCGGCATCTACCGGTACGTCTTTCAGGACCTACTCAGTACGGCTGCAGACACGACCTTCAATATCACCCCTAACGTGAGTCAGCCTTCAAACAACCCATTCCTATCGCTCGGGTGGACCTCGAACTTTTCGCCCAACTTCTCGAATGAGCTGGTCGGCGGGTTCAGCTTCAGCAATCCGACCTTCATGCGGACCGACGGTACACTTACGAACCTGATCGTGCCGCCGACCCTGATCACCAGCCCGGAGAACACCTTCACGGATCAAGGTCGCACGGTGAAGACGTACAACTTCCAGGACAACGCGACGTACGTCACCGGCAATCACTCGATCCGTTTCGGAGGTCAGCTCCAGATAAACCGGATCCGTCCATTCGACAACTTCGGCGCGAGCGGAGCGTTCGTTACTGTCCCGACGTACAACCTCGGAACAAGCACGAACACTCCCTCGATCAGCACCGCACAGTTCACAAACACGACGCTCTTCCCCGGCGGTGTGCCGACAGCACAGCGGGCTGCGGCGAACCAATTGCTTGCCCTGCTCGGCGGCATAGTCACGAGCGCCGGCCAGGCGTTCAACGTCACCTCACAGACTTCCGGTTTCGTCCCTGGAGCGCGGAATGAACGGTACTATCTCAACGAGCAGTATGCGGCATACGTCTCAGATCAATGGCGCATCACTCCCGAACTGACTCTCACGCTCGGTTTGCGATACGACTATTACACGCCGGTGCGCACCGACCTCGGGTTGTTCTACGAGCCGGCGATCGCCGATGGCCAAACGATCCAGGAGGCGCTCCTGAATCCGAGCGGCAGCCTTCAGTTCGTCGGGGGGAACGCTGGCGTAGCGAACACGTTCCATCGCGGCGACAAGAACAATTTCGGCCCGAATGTGAGCATTGCCTGGTCGCCGCGCTTTAGCGGCGGCATCGGCGGTTTCCTTCTTGGCGAAGGCAAGACAGTGTTCCGCGGCGGCTACCGTCTCGGCTACATCAACGACGAGCTGTTCAAGGCGGTGATCAACGCCGGTGTCGGCAGTCCGGGGCTGAACGCCGACGCATTCGCGATCAATCCGGTTACCGGAACCAGCGCGCTGAATGCACGGCTCAGCAATCTCCCACCGATACCGCTTCCGGTGTTCGTATCGGAGCCGACGTACGCTCAGAACAATCTGGCTTCGGGTAACTTCTTCGCGACCGTGTACGGCATCAACCCGGACATCAAGTCGCCGAAGGTCCATGAGTTCTCAGTCGGTTTCCAGCGCGAGATCGGATGGAACTCGGTTTTCGAAGCGAGGTATGTTGGAACCCGAGGACGTGGCCTGCTTCGCGCGTTCGACCTCAACCAGGTCGACATCCGTGCAAACGGGTTCGCTGCCGATTTCAATCGGGCAAGGTCGAACCTGTTGCTTTGCCAGGCAGCCGCGGGTTGTACGACCGGCGGCAACTTTAACGCTGCGATCACCGGGAGCCAGCCGCTCACCGTCTTCCCGAACCTCACGGCCGGCGGTCTGCTGACCAACGCCACGGTCACCAATAACTTGATCGCCGGCACCGCAGCCGATCTCGCGGTGATCTACTTTACCAATGGTTTGGCCGGTACGGTTCCGTTCCTGGCGAACCCGAATGCCGGTCCGGCCGACCTGCTCGACAACGGTGCTGAGTCGAATTACAACTCGCTGCAGCTCGAGCTCCGCCGGCGCTTCGTCAACGGCTTTCTCGTCCAGGCGAACTACACTTTCTCGAAGGTGCTGACGGATTCGCAGGGCACGGTGTCGAACGTTCCGAACAACGCGCAGAACCGTTTCGACCCATTCCTCGATATCCTGAACCCCTCGTTGGAATACTCGCGTGCGATCACCGATCAAACGCACGTCTTCAACCTGAACTTCGTTTACGAACTCCCGTTCGGAAGGGGACGGGCATTCTTTGATCAGGGCGGCTTGACCAATCTGCTTCTCGGCGGGTTCCAGCTGAGCGGCACTGTTCAGGTAGGATCCGGAGCTCCGATCAGCTTCAACGATCCACGGGGCACCTTGAACCGTGTAGGACGTTCTCCGCGTCAGACGGCCCGCACGAACCTGACGAAGGATCAGCTGAAAGCCCTTGTCGGAATTTACGAGACTCCGAACGGCGTTTTCTTCCTCCCGCCGGAAGTTCTTGGACGGAATCCCGATGGGTCGATCAATACGACGATCGGAGGGACCGGCCGCGGGGCCAACGGCTTCGGGACCCCGGTTTTCGATGGTCAGGTGTTCTTCAACAATCCTCCGGGAGAAACAAGTTTGCTGGAGCGGCAGATCGTCAACGGTCCGTCGTATCAGATCGTGAATCTTTCGCTTGCGAAACGATTCGTCTTCAGCGAGCGATATTCATTCCAGGCGGAGATAAATGCGTTCAATGCGTTCAACAAAACGAACTACGTGATCGCACAAAACCAGGACATCAACAGCACGAACTTCGGCCGCATCAGCGGAACGTTCGCTCCGCGAGTGATCCAGTTGGCCGCGCGGTTCAACTTCTAACGCAAACATAGCGCGTTATAAAAGGCGTTGCTTCGAAGTAAGCAACGCCTCTTTTTTTTGTGATAGCGCGAGAGCCCTGATCCTAATGGTGGACGAGGCGAGGATCGAACTCCCACCCTCGCGACAGGGTCGATGCCAACAGGATTACCTTCCGACCATTCAGATTCTAAGTTTTGTTGGTGAACAATCATCGGTTTCGAAACCCTCAGAAAGCGTCAACCATCCGTCCGACCTACCTTGTCGTTTTTCATTCCACTGATGGAAACTTTTCTGTTGTTCAGATTCGTCGTGGGTCAAGTCCAGTAAGCCTGAAAAATAAGCTCTGCGGACTTTAATCAAAAATAAACTTACGTTTTGCGGACCGCGTATTAATCCCTTTCAAACCAAAACCAAAACCAAATTTCCGAGGAGTTTGTTGTATGGGCAGTCTCAATCGCCGGGAGTTTTTAAGACAAGCAGGGTCGTGTGGAGCGGTCCTCCTTTGGAGCTCATCGCGAGGGCAAGGATCGACAGTTGCATGGCAGGAGCGACGTGATCTATTCCCCGAAGGCGTGGCCTCGGGCGATCCCGATCCGTATAGCGTCATTTTGTGGACGCGTCGCCCACCCTTGGCTCAGCCGGCCACGAAACTGCGCGTAGAGATAGCGGAGGATTCCGATTTCCGCCGCGTCGTCGGTAAACAGGAAGCTCACATTTCCGCCGGGACTGACTGGACGTGCAGAGTTCTGGTAGCGGGTCTTAAGCCGCGCAAAGTTTATTGGTATCGGTTCACCGATGAGCATGGCTTCGGCAGCCGGGTCGGCCGGACGATCACCGCGCCGTTGCCGAACGACACGGGGCCGGTGAACTTTACTTTCGTCAGTTGCCAGAGCGTCAACGAAGGAAAGCTCAACGGTTATCGCCGGATGATCTTCGAAGACGAACGCGCTCGCCCGCAGGATCAGCTTGGCTTTGTGCTACACCTCGGCGATTTCATTTATGAGGTCGTTCAATATCCGGAAGAAGGCGCGACTCGATATGACCGAACGATCTACGAGGTTTGCCGGATTCCCGATGCGGGAAAGACCGGCAATCTTTATTGGCCGCGAACCGTCGACGGCTATCGCGCCGTATGGAAGGGCTATCTCGCTGATCCCGACCTCCAGGACGCGCGTGCCCGCTGGCCGTTCGTCTGCATCTGGGACAATCACGAATTCTCGTGGCAGGGCCGGCAGAGTATCCTCCAGCAGGGCGGCCCGCCGCAGCCGGGCCAGACCGTCAAGGTCGCCGCGAACCAAGCGTGGTTCGAATACATCCCGGCGCGTGTCACGCCGCCGAGTGGCTCGCTTGCAGAATTCGGTAAGGTCGCGGTCGAGAACGTGAAGATCGAGAATTGGGACGCGAACGGGCTGGGGCTAGAGCCGAACAACCTTGCCGCGATTCGAAGCCTGATCGCCTACCGCGTGCTCCGCTACGGCAAGCACCTCGACCTCCTCATCACCGACCAGCGCAGCTTCGCTGGCGAGGACCCGAGCGATGTCGAGGAGGTTGGAAAGATCTACGACCCGTCGTTCCGGGGCTACTTTTCGGAGGAAGCGATGATCGCGCTTGACGGGGGTAAATCGTATGACGGCGGAAAACCTCCCGCCGAACTTAAATTCCGGGATGTTCGCATTCCAAACCCGAGCAAGGAGAAGGAGCCGCGGACCATTCTCGGCGTGGACCAGAAGGCATGGTTCAAGGATCGTCTCCGCAAATCAAAAGCGACGTGGAAGATCTGGGGAAATTCGTACGGCGCTCTCGACAACCGCGTCGACCTGCAAAACCTTCCCGCCGGAATGGTGAAGAGTCCCTGGCCGGCGGACACTTACGGGATGGCGGGCAGTAACGATTTCGGAGCGGCCTACGCCGAGCGCAAAGAGATCTACGACCTCGTCCGCGATGCAAAGATTACCGGCTTTGCGATCGTGTCCGGCGACCGCCACGCCTTCTGGGCCGGATATGCCGCGGCACATCTTCCGCCGCGGAAGTTCGAACCCGTTGGATTGAGCTTCGTCGGAGCGTCGATGATAAGCCCCGGCGCGATGGAAGCCTTAGAGCATGGCCTGCGCAAAGATCACCCCTTGCGAGCCCTCTTTCTAGCTGACCGCCCCGGCGGCGGCAAGCCCGAATGGACATACAACATGCTGCTGCGCCACGGCGTCCGCGCTGCCCTCGAATACGCGAAGAGCTTCGACCTCAAGCGCGCACGCGCTCTGTCGAACCCGCAGCTAGCGCCGCATCTCGAGTTTGTAGATCTCGGCGGCCACGGTTACGCGAAGGTACGTCTTACGAGCGATGAGATGCGAACCGAGTTCGTCTGCATCCCGCGCCCGATCAGTCGCAGTGCGAGTCCGGATGGCGGTCCGATACGCTACCGCGTCGCACACGTCGCCAAGCTGTGGCGCGCCGGCGAGCGGCCGCGCCTCGAGGTACAGGTTCTGGAAGGCAACGTTGGATTGTCGATTTGACCGTCAATGGGCAACAACAGCCACGGCGGACCACGCTTTTTATTAACGACAAAATGACTAAATTGCGAACTGAGTCATTGACCAAAATATGAATTTGGTCATAGAATCCCTGTACGGTGTCTTTTAAGATTTCCAGTAACTGCCAATACGAGTCGTCGCGCTCGGTAATGAATGCAGTGACCCCGATGATCTTCAAGTCTTTTGAAACGTTACGAAACCAATGGGGATAG
>DASUSJ010000034.1:0-6841 GCA_036375155.1 Pyrinomonadaceae bacterium | reverse complement strand
ACTGCAAAGCGGCTCCTCGAGAACGCCGAGGTGGCGATCCTGAAAGCTCTCACGCTTGATCCGGATCTCGCCGAAGGCCACTTCGCACGCGGTCTCATCCTCTGGACAAAACAAAAAGGATTTCCGCACGAGCAGGCGATCAGATCGTACCACCGCTCTCTCGAACTTGACCCGACTGACGATGAGACTCATCACCAGCTATCCATGGTTTATTCCCACATCGGGTTAGCCGACGAGGCACAGGCCAGCGTCTCCCGGGCCCTTGATCTGAATCCGAACAACACCATGGCCCGCTTCCGCGCCGGCGTATACAGTGCTTATCAGGGAAGGTTCGATGATGCGATAAGCGTGTTCAAGACGATACCCCGCGATGTGAGTCCGATGCTCGTCGACCGCAGTATAGCCGAGGTTTACGTCCAGACCGGGCGGCTTGCTGAAGCCGAAACGATCGTCGAGCATTATCTGAACGAATTTCCGCAGGACGAGGGCGGTAGTTTTACGGGTGTACAGGCAGTTCTGCTGGCGAAAGCCGGCAGGTTCAGTGAAGCGGAAGATGCGATCGCCCGTGCGGTTGAGATCGGAAAGAGCTACGGCCATTTTCACCATACCGCCCACAACATCGCTTCGGCCTACGCGGCGATGGAGAAACCAGGCGACGCCGTCAATTGGTTGGAAGCCGCCGCAGACGACGGCTTCCCCAATCTTCCATACTTTGAGATCGACCCAAACCTCCAGAGTCTTCGCGGCGATCCCGGCTTTCAGGATTTTCTGAGTCGCTTGCGTCCCCAGTGGCTGAAGTTCAAGGAATTAGCGCTCGGCTAACACGAGCATCCGGTCATTCGGCGCGGCCTATCGGCCTTCGCGTCGTCACATAAATATCGAAACTACCAGGACCTATCCCGCCCGGCCGCCTCGATGCCATAAGCATTGTCCGGTTATCGAATGACAACGCCGGGTTCACATCCTGCCAGTCTGGCACATTGACGTTCGGCCCGAGTCTCTCCGGCGGTGACCATGCTTCATATACCGATTCACGGTACGAGACCCACATGTCATGCTGTTGTATGTCGCCGGTGAGATTCGGCCTGTTCGAGCTGAAGATCATCTCCAGCCCGTCGTCGCGAACCCAGAAGCATGTCTCGATCGACGGACTGTTCAGTTCGAATACGTTTATTGAAGTTTCAAAGCCGAGGTCGTTTATCGTGCTCTCGTAGATGTCCGGACCGCCAAACCCACCGGGCTTGGTGCTCGAAAAGAAAAGCTTCTTCAACCGGCCGGCATCGGCAAAGAGATAGTTCGCCGCCAGCTCGGTGTACAGCGTATTGATAGTCGAGCCGAGATTCACCGGATCGCTCCACGCAAAATCGTCGTTCACGTGGTGCCGGTATACAGCCCAAATATCCGTCGCACCAAGCCCGTCGGTTCGATCACTCTGATAGAGAAGCACTCGGCCATCCGCGGCAAACGACCGAACGCGCTCCATCGCCCCGGTGTTAATGTTCGGACCTAGTCTGAATGGATCACCCCAGCGGGAGTTTCTTGTCCGGCGCGTAGACACCCAGATGTCTTCACTGCCGTTAACGGAGCCCGTCCGATTGGACGTGAAGTACATGGTCTTCTCGTCCTTAGAGAGGATCGCAGCGTGGTCGTCGAACTCGGAATTGATCGGAGGCGGGAGATGGACTATCGGAGCCCAGTCCGTATATCTCTGTCCCCGCCGTAATTGACCGTATGCAACGACCGATAAAAGGAGTGTAAAAACAAGAATCGATGTAACACTTTTACTCATCGCAATTCCTCCTCCGATACGTGATTTGCGAGAAGAATATCTCAGTTTGGGTTAATTGCAAGCCGAGATGGTTGCTCTCATCATAGCAAACCCGTCGGGCCTGAGTCGTTCCGTTTTTTTTCGGTTTTTCTTCTGCCACTCCGGCCACAATGCCAAAAATGAGGGCATCGAGATGAGTATCGGCTCGCCGACACGATAAAAGCGCCGGCGCGAAAAGTCGTCCACTCTGTTTCTTCGTTTTTTCCGGCGACGAAGGCTTGAAAAACGGACGCCGGTGTGGGAGACCGGCAGCCTTGGCAAGGATGCGACCAGGAAAGTAACGTGCGAGACGGTGGCAATGGCCCGCTTGTCTCTGCTCCCTTTAAATCGTGAACGATTCCCGATTTAGAATCGGAATCGATTCAAAGTTCTACAGGTCCTAGCCTCACTCGCCATTGATCACACTGTTAATGCAATCTCCCTGGCTGCCAAAAGTCCTTGGATAGTTGAAGTTTCTCCACCCCTCGGCTTTGCATTCCTCAACGGTTAACGGTCGCCCGCACGCGTGGGGCGTGTCGATCGTAAAGGGCGATCCAACGGGAACAACGAAGGTCTGGGCGGTAATAACCGGATCGGAAGAGAGATTCTTACCACGGTGTACACGTCCCGCTGGTTCAACAAAAGCTTGCCCCGTCGTATAGACATTCTCAAATCCACAGCCGTCCTCGACTGTAAGCGTACCTTGTTTGACGATCGTCAAAGCTCCGATGCCGGGATGGTTATGCCATCCGAGAATCTCACCCGGTGCGATCGTTAGTGTCCGCATTCGTGTGGACGCTGGACCGCCGAGTTGTTCAAAGTTGTCATATACCCCATCGGCTATCGTGACGTTCGTAGCAGCATAGACGCCTATTGCAAGGACAAGAGCACCCACTACGAGTCCGCCAATCAATCCCTTTCTTAATGTGATTCTCATAGTTCTCCTTTGTGTTACAAGCTTCGGGGGTATGGCTCCGGCAACACGGTCGACCGTGTCTTGGCGGTACCCTCGTCTTGAATGGCCTGTTAAGTGTTCGCCGATGTGATCATGTCAGCACACCTCTACCCGCGAACCAATTAATTGTTTCCGCATCCCGCTCCGCGCTAAACTGTTGCAACGGTTCAACCCAATAACGAGCGGCACTTGTTTTTAAGTCGAGGAGATTTTCGCTGAATAGGTCTTTCGCGTATTTCGGTTTTGATGGATTCTCTCTTCCGTTTGTATTCATCGCTTTTCCCACTCCGATATGTCTAGAGAAGGTAGCGAGTCATATACGTTCGGGGACTTTCGCCTTGACGTCAGCGAACACAAACTTCTACGCCTGAACGGGCCGACACATGGCTCGATCCCCGAGAAAGCGTTCCAGACACTGGTCCACCTCGTGCGCAACCGCGGCACGCTAGTGACAAAGGAGGAACTACTCAAAACAGTATGGCCCGACGCAATTGTCGAGGAAAATAATCTTGCCAAAGCCATCTACGCCATCCGCCGATTTCTCGACGACATGAGCCAGAACCCGGAGTACATCGAAACAGTTCTCAAGCATGGGTACAGGTTCGTTGCACCCGTGAAAAGGATCGACCCCGGCGCACCCATAACGCGGGCGAGCGGTCAGGACTCCCGTCGTGTTTCGGGACGCTCACCGGCCTACGAGCTGTACCTCCGCGGCAAAGTGAAGGTAGGCAATGTAAAGAAAGAGGAAACCGAGGGCGCAATAAAGCTTCTGGAACAAGCCTTGGCGATTGATCCTAACTTTGCCGAAGCCTTTGCCCAGCTCGCTCGCGCATACATTAGGATGGCTTTCAATTTCTCCGGGCACGTCGACCGAAACAGATTTCTTGAGAACGCTGAAGTGGCAATAGAAGCAGCTCTGGACTTAAACCCCGATCTCGCTGAGGGTCATTTCGCCCGCGGACTTTTACTCTGGACGCACACCAAAGGATTCCCGCATGAACAGGCCATCCAATCATATAAGCGATCTTTAGAATCGAATCCGAATGCGGACGAAACGTACCACCAGCTGTCGATGGTTTACGGACATATCGGTTTGCTTGACGAGGCCTTACATATGGTAAGAAAAGCGATCGATATTAACCCGAACAACACGATGGCGCGCTTCCGCGTAAGCAATTACCTCGCGTGGCAGTGCAAATTCGATGAAGCGATCGCAGCTCTAAAAACGGTGCCGAGCGAGGTCAGCCCATTCCTGGTTGAACGAATTCGAGCAGAGACTTACATTCAACTCGGTCGATTAGATGAGGCGGAGGATATAGTTGATCAGTATCTAAAAGAGAATCCGAAAGACGAAGGTGGGAGTCTTACAAGCGTAAAGGCGCTGATCCTCGCGAAGAGGGGAAGTAGAAGAGAAGCCGAAGATGCCATCGATCATTGCAGCGGGACAGGAAGAGGATTCGGCCATTTTCACCATAGCGCTTACAATCTTGCGTCCGCGTACGCCGCCCTGGACAAACCCGGCGAATCAGTGAAGTGGCTGGAGGCCGCCGCCGACGATGGATTCCCGTGCTATTCATATTTCGAAATAGATCCGAACCTCGACAGTCTCCGTGCGCACCCGCGGTTTATTGATCTTATGTCGGCGCTGCAAAAACAGTGGAAACGATTCAAGCAGATTGCCTGACGTTACTTACCTATCCTCCGACGCGTTGTCATATAGATGTCGAACGTCCCCGGTGCCATACCTCCCGGGCGGGTGGACGACGTGAGCAGCGTTCTTCCATCAAAAGTTACGAAAGGCCCCACGTCCCTATAACCGGGAGAATTGACGTTCGGCCCAAGGTTGACGGCCGCAGACCATGGATCGTGAACAGAATCTCGTGTCGCAACCCACAAGTCGTCAAAACTTCGGTCTTCCGTTAGGTTAGGTCGGTTAGAGCTGAAGATTATTTCCAGCCCGTCGTCTCGGATCCAAAAACAGGTCTCGATGGAGGGCGTGTTCAGCTCAAAGACATTAAGAGACGTCTCAAACCCGGAATCGCTGATCGTGCTCTCGTAGATATCGGGCCCGCCAAATCCGCCGGGCTTGTTAGTCGAAATGAAAAGCTTGCGAACGCGTCCGCCATCGGCGAAAAGATAGTTCGAAGCCAATTCGGTATATGGTGTATTGATCACTTCACCCAGGTTAACCGGTGCACTCCAACCAAAATCGTCATTTGTGTGTTTCCGGTAGACGGCCCAGATATCTGCCTGACCAAATCCTCCGTCGACACGATCACTTTGAAAGAGCAAAATATGCCCGTCCGACGTAATTGAACGGACGAGCTCCGTGCCGGCCGAATTGACTACCGGACCGAGATTCACCGGCTCCCGCCACGGCGCGTTCCGGTTCTTTCGGGTTGACACCCAAATATCCCTGCTGCCGTTGATCGAGCCGGGACGATTCGATGAGAAGTACATTGTCGTTTCATCTTTAGTCAAAACGGCGGCCTGATCGTCGTATTCGGAATTTATCGGCGGCGGGAGATGGGCCAACGGGCCCCAGTCGGAGAACTTCGAAACGCTTCGCTGTGACCAAACGTTCGAGACGGCAGCGATCGCAAGAAGTAACGAAGTAACGATTCCTACGGATTTCCAATACATAACCTCTCCTTTGGCTCTTCGCAAATGAGGGAGATTTTTGTCACTAAAAGGTTTCTTGATGAAGGGCTGACCAACACGGACGGCCCGGGCAATGAACAATTTTTGGAAAGATTCTAACCCCCTTTTACGTTTTCGTAGTTCCGTTCTTATTCCGTTTCTATTCCGTCCAAACAATTCAGACGACACGCCGCCGCAGGGTCTGGACATGAAGAGCTTCCTCTCGGTCTTCGTAGCCCGGCAGTCTGCAGCGGGATGCCTTCCGGCATTCTGTCTGCCGACCAGGCTCGCTTCGACTAATCCCAGGGACTTCATCGCGCGGACCGTGACAAAACCAAAATCGTACTCACCATTTTCATGTTCGGATTGCCGTCGTGGTCTGAGAATGCGTGATGATGTCGATGCCGGTTAACCCACGTGACGGGGTTTATGTAAATGCCGGTCGTGTTGTAGAAGATGGTAACGAACTTGACGAACCAGTCCTTGTAGTCAAGCGTCTTGTGCGCGATGCCCATGTGTATGACATCCGAGACATACAGGCCGCCGAAGAACCACACAAACACGAGGTAAGCGAAGCCGAAAGTCGCCCCTGCCAAGGCGCCCCATTCCGACGGTGCCAACACTGCAGAAACGGAAACATGAATAGCGCTGAGAGAATATCCGATCGCGTTATAGGTCTTCATACGCATCCGGGGTGTTAGAAAAGAGAGTAGAGTTGTGAGGGAATTAGTAGTACAGACGCCGCGTGCTGTCAAGATTTCCCGGACTACACGCGGCATCTGTTTTCGGGTGAGACTATGCGTTATCTCTTCTGAAATCGCACGCAAAGATCATTTCTCGTCCAACTTCTGCAACGAGTTGTTGTAGACGTACTGCCCGACGGCGTGACCTTGGCGTTCTCCTGCCTCCTGGTCGTAGCGAAAGTGGATTCCGCCGTAGACGCGTGCGTCCGCGACGTCATCGGTGATGGCGTTGAGATCAGTGTAGTGGAGCACGATGCCAGGAGCATTCGGATGAAATACATCGACCGAGTGCTTGAATCTGCCGTACGCTCTCACCAGAACCGTCCGAGCCGCACCACTTCCGGTGCCATGGTTTGATGGATATCCCGGAAAACATGGTGTCGAGATCAGCGGAGTAAATGCACTTGGGGTCGTTCGTCTATTTCCATCTTCGTCGCCGCGCGGGATAGCGGTTACCGGACGCCATGTTCGGTAGACATATTTTGTTTCGAAACCGGAGATGTAGGCGTCGTTGATCGCCATGTTCATCACCGCCATCACGCGCGCGGTATCGGTGATCTCATCGTTCCGATGGCTGGCGATCTGAAGCAGAATGAAATTCCATGTCCAGTGACCAGGACCGACCGCATACAGGCGAGCAACATCGGTGCGATCCTGCGGACGGTTTGGGCTATTAATGTCTCCGTATGTCTGCAC
>DASUSJ010000033.1:0-19904 GCA_036375155.1 Pyrinomonadaceae bacterium | reverse complement strand
GGCAAGCTTCCGTATGGCAACAACAACCCGCGGATTTATTCACACGGTGACGATTTCGAAGTAACACCGCTCCAGTTGGCGGTTATGGTTTCCGCACTTTCCAATGGCGGAAAAAAGGTTGTTCCGCAGGTTACTCGTTCGCGTGTCGAGCGAACGGCGTTCCGCCCGCATGTCCGCGAGTCGATCCAAATTCCAATGAGAAGCGTAGAAGGTGTCCTCCCTGGGATGATGGGGGCTGCCGAGTATGGAACAGCACGCCGCGGCGTTGACGCGTCGATGGGCATAGCGGGTAAAACTGGTTCGTGTATCGGTAAAGGTTCATGGGTCGGGCTATTTGCCTCGGTGGCACCGGTCGAAGATCCGAAGTACTCGGTCGTGGTCATTACCCGCGGTCAGAGTGAACGAGGTAAGTACGCAGCGGCGATTGCCGGTAAGATATACACCACACTCGGCGGTCAGATCAGGCGAAATCGTGATCTTTTATACGCTCGTCAGCTGAAGACCCGACCGGCGATGCCGAATGAGGTGCCTGCCGAAGAGGCGGATGAGGGCGAGGATGCGGACGTCGCCGAGATGGAGCCCCAGCAGCAGGACCCGGCTCCGATCATCGTCGGTGCTCCGCGAACTCAAGTCGCCGCAGCTCAGCCGGCTATTCCGGAGAAGAAGCTGGTGCAGAAGACAAGTCTGAGCAAGCCGACGTTCTCGCCAGTGGTTATCGAATTCGACAAAAGCGGTGCCGATAAGCACGTAGTCGAGGATGTCGAGATCGTTCCGAAAAAAGGCGAGCGGCCGCGTATCGTCAAAAACAAGTAATAACGGTCAATTCCGCCCTTTCGTTACGAGGCGCCGAAGCACTGAATGTTTCGGCGCCTCTTTGCGTTCAGTGTCAGGTTTTCGCTTGACACAAAATGGACGTCTGCGGGATTATTTAGACTTCCCGACGCTGGTTTCATCGTTCGGATTCGCCGGAAACAGTTGCAACTTTTCTTTGGAGCGTTACATCTGATTTCACGCGAAACCCTTGCCGAAAAGCGGGTGTTAAGGTCAGGGAGTAAGGATCAGTAGTAGCTGGAGGAAAGTAACATAATGAAAACGATTTTTAGATTTCTAAATGCCGGAGCGATGACGGTCGCTGTTCTGGCAGTCGGAGCCGTAGCAGGCTTTGCGCAGGACCAGTGCGCCGATGTCGACGGACAGAACGCTGTGTATACAAAATTCACGGCCGTTTACAACAAGAAGACCGTGACCGAGATGGAAACCGCGCTTTCCTCCGGCAAAGAGTTTCTGGAAAAATACGGAGCGTGCGAATCGGTTAAAGAGCAGGCCGATTTTGTGCGGCCGCATGTCGAAAGGATCGAAAAGCAGCTGCCCGCAGTTCGGAAGCAGGGCCAGCTTGCACCGCTTTTCAAGAGGTTTGATGCTGGTATCACGGCGGACAACGGCGACGAGATCTATGTAGCAGGCAGAGAGATCCTCGCTATCGACCCGGACAACATTAACATCATCGTTCCACTCGGAGTTGCCGGGCTTTACCAGTCGTATAACAACAATATGAAGTACGCGGACGATACGATCCGCTACGCAAAGTTGGCGACCGATAAACTCAAATCGGGCGTCGCGGCGACCAAAAAGAACAAGGCCGGAGCCGATGTGTACGGAGCACTGAAATACGAGTACACCAAACAGCAGGCGCTGGACCAGCTGCAATTTGCGATCGCCCACCTTACGTACTACGGCAAGAAAGATCAGAAAGGGGCACTGCCGCTCTACTACGAGATCGCCCAGGGTAATGGAATCTACAAGGACGATCCGAGAGTGTATCAAACTATCGGCAGCTACTTTGGAGCCGAAGTTCTCCGCCTCAGCGGCGAGGTAAAGAAATTGATCGATGAGCAGAAGGCGAAGGCAACCGATGAAGAAAAGCTTGCAATGGAGCCGAAGATCAAAGAGGCGATCGGCCTCTTGAACGGAACCGCCGAACGCGCCATGGAGTATTACAGCCGTGCTTACAAACTCGCGAAGTCGGACACGCCCGCCGCGAAAACCTATAAGGACGCGCTGTACAAGGACCTGAGTATTCTTTACGAAGGCCGCTTTAACAAGAAGGAAGGTTTGGACGCGTACATTTCTTCGGTGACCGCCAAGCCGCTTCCGAATCCAACGAGCCCGATAACGCCGGTGAACGATCCGGACCCGACAACGACGACGACGTCGGCCCCTGCCGGTGGTGCGAAGCCAGCCTCTGCATCTTCGACGACCAAGCCAGTGTCGACGACCGGTCCCCAGACAAAGACCGTCGCCGCGAAGAAGGGAACTCGCAAATAGCAGATAATTCAACCGAAATCTAAAAATCAGCCGGATGTTCGCATCCGGCTTTCTTTTTTTCAACGTTATTCATAAACTGAATTTCCGGAATGAATCTCTCGAAGTTTGAAAATATTCTCGGCTACACGTTTCAGGATCCCGCGCTGCTCGAGCGTGCGCTGACGCACCGGTCGTGGGCGCACGAGAATCTCAACGGAAAGAGCGACATGGAGATCCGGGCCGCGGAAAATGAGTCATTCGAGTTTGTTGGAGATTCAGTACTTGGCCTCGCGATAGCTGAGCAGCTATTTCAAACCTATCCGGACGCATCTGAAGGCGAGCTGACACTGATGAAACACCGTCTGGTGAGTACCACGACACTCGCGCGAGTCAGCGACTCACTAAATGTCGGCGAGTTTATACGGGTCGGTCGTGGTGAAGAGAAGACCGGCGGGCGGCAAAAGAAGGCCATCCTCGCGGATGCGCTCGAGGCGGTTATCGCCGCTGTATTCTTCGACCGCGGTTATCTTGCGACGAGAGCGGTCATTTCCAGGATATTCGCCGACGAGTTTCGGGGTCTGACACCAAAAGATTCTGTCGACTACAAATCGATGCTGCAGGAAACTCTGCAGGCAGCCCGCATGTCCGCTCCGGTATATTCGCTTTTGCGGTCAGAAGGCCAGCCGCACGAACGCACGTTCTACGTCGAAGCGACGTGGGACGCTGGCCGTGCAGAGGGAAGCGGTAGCACGATCAAGTCTGCCGAGATGATGGCGGCGTGCGAAGCGTTGAAAGCACTGCGATTAAAGGAAACGGCAACCGCAAACGAAACGTAACGGTCCACCTGAACGTACGCTAGCTTGCCAAGAAACTATGGGTAACGACGTAAAAGAAACCAAGACCGCGGAAGAGCAGAAGCCGAAGGGCCCGCCGAAGTCGGTCTTCCGGGAGTATTTCGAATCGTTCGCCGTCACTTTGGTGATGGCGTTATTCGGGATGACCTTCATTCTCCAGGCAGTGACGGTGCCGACTGGCTCAATGCAGAACACGATCCTGGTTGGCGATTATCTGCTTGTAAATAAGTTCATTTTCTCTCCTGGCGGGCAGTCATTGCCGTTCTTGCCGCAGCGTGAGATCGAGCGCGGCGACATCATCGTCTTCAAATATCCCGGCAACAAGGTAAGGCCGGAAATGGATGCATCCCGGCGGCCGCCTATCAAACCGTATCAGCTGAACTATGTAAAGCGCGTCATCGGATTACCGGGCGAGACGGTCGAGTTTCGCAACAACCAGGTTTTCATAAACGGTGAGCTTCTGCCCGAGCACCGGGTGATCGGTGACGCGGATGACGATCAATCGGCCCTTGAGATCCGGGAATTCGAAGAGCGAAAACCGGGCGAAAAGTGGGACGTCTATTATTCCGAGGACAGAATGGAATGGATCCGCTCGGGTCGAAACTTGCCGCGAGCGAATTACGAGTTTGCAGTGCCGGGCAAGCCTATGCAGGTGCCGGAAAATCACTTCTTCGTAATGGGCGATAGCCGCGATAACAGCGAGGATAGCCGCTATTGGGGATTCGTTCCGCGCGAGTTGGTTATTGGACGAGCGATGTTCGTTTACTGGTCCTGTGACCGCGCCGCATCGAACGGCGACTTTTTTGGCTGCATCACACACCCACGCCTGAACCGGATCTTCAAATTCGTCGAATGAAGATAACCTTCAACGAGGAGATCGCCGGCGCCCTGCATTTCGAACGCCCGATCGTAGCACTCGAATCAACTGTTATCGCTCATGGGCTTCCTCACCCGAGGAATGTCGATACTGCTCTGCATATAGAACAGATCGTGCGCGATGCCGGAGCGATTCCGGCTACGATAGCGATGTTTGGAGGAGAGATCTTCGTCGGTCTGAGCGGCGAACAGATCGAGCAGCTCGCTACCGATAAGAACGTTCGCAAACTTTCGACACGGGACCTTCCCATTGCCGCCGCACGCAAGCTGAACGGAGCAACGACCGTTGCGACAACTGCCCTGATCGCTCATAAGGCCGGAATCAACGTCTTTTCAACCGGTGGCATCGGCGGTGTTCATCGCGGCGACTCGCACGACGTCTCGGCCGATCTCACCGAACTTGCCCGCACGCCGCTCATCGTCGTCTGCTCCGGCGCGAAGGCGATCCTCGACCTTCCGGCGACACGCGAATGGCTGGAGACGAACGGCGTTCCGATACTGGGTTGGAGATGCGACAAAGTGCCTGCCTTCTATTCCTCGAGTAGTGATCTCGCTGTTGATGAAAGGGTCGAGACCGCCGCAGAGATATCCCGGATAGCTGACGCGCGACGTGAACTCGGCCTTAAAGCAACGTTGCTCGTGACCGTGCCTGTACCTCCGGAATTCAATGTTGATGCCGGGGAAGTCGCGGCGTTGATCGACAGCGCGATGACCGAGGCCGGCCGCCAGAACGTCGTCGGAAAAGATCTAACCCCGTTCCTTCTAAGCGACCTCGCCCAAAAGAGCGGGGGCAAAACGCTGGCCGCGAACGTCGCCCTTCTTGAAAATAATGCTCGCGTCGCGGCCGAGATCGCCAGAGCGCTCAATTACTAGCCAACTGCTTGTCCAGTTTTTCTTTCAACGAATACAGCCGCTTCGTGGCTTCGGCAGCTTCGGGTGCCGAAGGATATTTCCGGACGAGCTCTTTCCAGCTTGCCCCGTCGTAATGAAAGTTTCGCGTTGAAGGGTTGAAGAGGAACAGTACACCGGCCCGCCGGTAGCGGTCGAGCATGTTGAAATTCAAGTAGTAACTGTGAAGCGGTGCTCCTGTGGCGGCCATTTCGCGACGGCTCAATCGTGAGCCGGCGTCTTTAGTGAGCCTTGCCGCGGCCTCTTCGATCAGATCGCCGAAAAGCAATAGTATTGCCGGCCGAAAACGTGACGCGGGATACAATGTCAGGAATGCGTTGGCGAGTTCGATCCGTTCAAAGCCATCTGTGGCCAGAACGAGACCTGCCAAACGCGCCTCATCCGCCGGACGAAACTTGCCGAATACCGCGTCGGACTGAACCCATCCGATATAGCCGTTCGAAGACCTGACCTTGAAAAAGCGTACGCCGTCGGCATCCGTAACGGCTAGGATCTGCACACGGCGACCTCGACGCATTCGCTGTAGCGACGCGGCGAAGAGACTGGGACGGATACGAAGCACCGATAGCCTTTCATCGATGATGAACGCGGCATTTCCGATCACGCGTCCTGCGTTCACAACGGGTTTTGTGCCCTTCACGACCCGCCGCTTCTGAGCATCGACGGGAAAAAAGCACACGAGTACCAAAGCGAGAGATATTGGGAGTAGTGGGAGTTTCATATGTTTTATTCTTTGGTTATGGGATTTTTCGAGCTGAACTCTCAATTCGTTCACGCGTTCGCGCGTGATGAAAGTGACAAATAGCGATCGCCAATGCGTCAGCCGCGTCGTGCGGCGACGGTGCTGACCTCATTTTTAGCAGCAACTTTACCATTTCCTGGACTTGGTGCTTTTCGGCATTTCCGTAACCTACGACGGTCTGTTTTATAAGCCTCGGAGCATACTCGGCGATCAACAGACCACGTTGTTCGGCGAGCAGCAGGACGATGCCGCGAACCTGCCCCAGCTTCAACGCAACCCCGACGTTTACAGCATAGAAAGCCTCTTCAATGGAAAGAACATCCGGCTCGAACGTGTCGATTACGGACGCGACGCCCTCGTAGATCCGGGCGAGTCGTTTCGAAAATGCCAGTCGTGGGCTCGACTTCAAGGTGCCGAAATCGACGGCGGCATATTTCGACCCATCGCCTTCAACAACACCCCAACCGAGTGTTTCGCTTCCGGGGTCGATACCTAAAACACGCATCTAAGATTGAGCGAACGCCACAAGATAACCGAAGTATTTTGGAAAAACAAGAAGTTTTTCGCGGCTGAAAATCAATTTGTAAAACACTCTCATAACCATTATGATTTTCTCATTGCGAAGAACTTATAAGATCACCAAATGAATTCCCGCGTCGTTGATACCCCGCCAAAAGATTCCGTCCGAATTCTGCTAAACGAGATTATAGATTACGCAGGGCTGTTTCCGCCTTCGCAGGTCTCGATGTCGGATGCTGTGCTTAATTACGCGACCTACCGGCACAGCAACTACGGGTGGATGCTCGGGCGGTTTATCCTGCCGGTTTCCCGTCTCGAAGAGTTTTATGACAGCGCGCGCGAGCTTCTGCCAAAAGGGCGTGAGAGTGCATGGCGACTGAGTGTTCTGGCAGGAGAGGATCTCGCCGCGACGATCCGGTCGATCATAGAATTTAACCGGAAGCATTCCGACTATGCCGTTTGCGAGGTGCTCGAGGTAAAGGCCGCTACTGTCTCGAAGATCGAGAATACGATCACGGCTCTGCCGAAGGCCATAACACCGTATTTTGAGATCTCGCCCGCGAGCCGAATATTCGTCGATCTAGTCGCAACACTCGGGATCAAAAAGCAGCGTGCAAAGATCCGAACCGGCGGCGTGACCCGCGAAGAATTCCCGGGAACACGCGATATCATTCGTTTTGTTCGAACGTGCATGGCGGCGAACGTGCCTTTCAAAGCGACCGCCGGCCTGCACCACCCCATCCGCTGTTTCAAACCGCTCACCTACGCACCCGACGCACCGCAGGGTACGATGCACGGTTTCCTCAACATGCTTCTAATGACGGGATTTGCGCGCGAGAGCTTTCGCGTCAGCCTGCTCGAAGAGATCATGGAAGAGGAGTTCGAAGAGGTTTTCGAATTCGTCGAAGGCGGTGTCTCATGGCGGGGTTCGCACGTTCTGACTTTGAGTCACCTCGATCGGTTGAGATCTAAAGGAATGCACTCATTCGGTTCATGCTCGTTCGATGAACCGGTCGCGGACCTGCAGAATTTGGGCATTTTGTAGTTGTCCCTGAAAGGGACGAATTTAGCAGCGCCGGGTGCAACCCGACGTTCGACCGATTGCGCCAACGTCCTGAACGGGACAAATTTATAGCATCAGCTGAAACCCGACGGTAAACGACAACACGATCCGTCGCTGTAAGCGACGAACAATTACATGACCTACGAGATCAACGAAACCCACGACCCTAATCTAAAAAGCTGGGTTGAATCCGCTAACGATCCGAACACGGATTTCCCGATACAGAATTTGCCATTTTGTGTGCACAAGAGTTCGCGGATAGCGGACATACCTTGCGTTGGCATTCCTATCGGCGATCAATTGCTTGATTTAGCCGCGCTCGACGCGCCTGGAACCGAAGGGAGCGGAATCGACCTAGTCCTCGGGATCGCGGATTCTATAGCTGGTTGGACGGATGATCCGGGTTTAGATTGGCACATCATGCCACAAGGCTTTGCCAATACGATTCGAGAACGGATATCGAAACTGCTCCGCCATGACAACCCTGAGTTGCGTGACCATCCAAGTGTTTCAAAAGCACTGATACCGCTCTCGGACGTTTCGTTTGTCTTACCGGTCGACCAAATCGGCGATTACACCGACTTCTACTGCTCGATCTACCACGCGACAAACGTCGGATCGATGTTCCGTCCCGACAATCCACTGCTGCCAAATTACAAATACATTCCGATCGGTTATCACGGACGGGCGTCGAGCATTGTTGTTAGCGGTACGGAGATCAAGCGGCCGAAGGGACAGAACCGGGCCGATGCCGAGAAGCCCCCGGTGTTCATTCCAGCGAAGAACCTAGATTACGAAATGGAGCTGGGGTTCTTTGTCGGAAAGGGAAATGAGCTCGGCGAGCCCATACCGATCAACGAGGCGGAAGATCACATCTTCGGAGTCTGTCTCGTGAACGACTGGTCGGCTCGCGATATCCAGGCCTGGGAATATCAGCCGCTTGGGCCGTTCCTGTCAAAAAGCTTTGCGACGACTATCTCACCGTACGTCGTGACAATGGAGGCTCTCGCGCCATTCAGAACGAATGCCTTTCGAAGACCGGACGGCGATCCGCAGCCGCTCGAATATCTCAGCGACGAACAGAATCAAAAACACGGCGGGCTCGATATCAATCTCGAGGTCTACATCCAGACCGAAAAGATGCGGAACGAAAACATCGAACCGCATCTCATCAGTCGCTCAAACACTAAAGATCTCTACTGGACGATCGGCCAGATGCTTACGCATCACGCGTCAAACGGCTGCAATCTGCAGACGGGCGATCTGATGGCGACTGGTACGGTGAGCGGAAAAGAGAAGAATGAACGCGGTTGTCTGCTCGAGCTAACGTGGCGCGGGACAGAGCCTTTGGAATTAACTTCCGGAGAACAGCGACGTTTCCTCGAAGACGGTGACGAGGTCATCATGAAGGGCTTCTGCGAACGCGAAGGGTTTCGACGAATAGGATTAGGTGAATGCCGGGGGCGTATCATCGCCGCAGAATAAGAGGTTTCACGTAGAGCTCGCGGAGATCGCAGAGGAAGAACAACTGGTTTGATTCTGTGCGATCTCCGCGAGCTCTACGTGAAACCTCTTCCCCTTCCGCGGCTCTGCGGTAAATCCCGCCCGCTTTGCTAAACTGCAACCGTGAGCTCCACACAAGCTGCATCCATCCGGCGCGTTGTCGCCGATGCCGTCACGGAAGATTCGCCTGATGTTCTCGCCGTCGAGGAGCCGCTCGAGATCCGGCTTGCCATCCCCGGGCCAGGGCACCGTGCGATCTCGATCACGATGCGCACCCCGGGCGATGACGCTGACCTCGCCGCCGGTTTTCTTTTCACTGAAGGGATAATCAAATCGCCAAATCAGATCAAACAGATCCGATATTGCGGATTGGGGATTGCGGATAGCGGAATGCGGAATTCGGGGGGACTCTCACCTGATCGCAAAGGTAATACCATACGTGTCGACCTAAACACCGAGTTCGATATCGACCTCAAACGTCTCGAACGTAATTTCTACACTACTTCGAGCTGCGGTGTCTGCGGGAAAAGCTCGATCGAGGCGCTTCACACCGGAGCAAAGAAGCTCGAACATCTCGACCAACCTACGATCGATTCCGATCTAATTCGTCTTCTCCCGGAACGGCTTCGAGCGTCGCAGGACGTCTTCGATCAGACGGGAGGGCTCCATGCGTCCGCATTATTCGATGCGCATGGCGAACTCGAGATCGTTCGCGAGGATGTCGGCCGGCACAATGCGCTCGACAAGATCATCGGTGCAAAATTCCTCGCAGATGAGCTGCCTCTGAACGAAAAGATCCTGCTCGTCAGCGGTCGTGCAAGCTTCGAGCTTGTTCAAAAAGCAGTCATGGCTGGGATACCGATCATGATCGCGGTCGGTGCTCCGTCGAGTCTCGCGGTCGAGCTCGCAAAGGAATTCGGACTGACGCTCGCGGGTTTTTTAAGGGGCGACTCGTTCAATGTTTATACGGGAAAGTCGAGGATAGTTTGATGGCAGGCAATTAGCAATTAGCAGTTAGCAGCTAGCAATTAGTAGCTAGCAATTAGCAGCTAGCAATTAGCAGCTAGCAATTAGCGATTAGCAGCTAGCAATTAGCAGTTAGTAACTTGCAGGTGATGCTGCCTACTGACGACTGACTACTGACTACTGACTACTGACTACTAATTGCTACTAGCTGCTAATAGCTAATTGCTAGCTGCTAACTGCTAATTGCTAGTTGCTAATTGCTAATTGCTAATTGCTAGTTGCTAATCTTCCAATATGAAACTACGGCTCAGGAGAAACTCTATAAGGCTAAGGCTGCTTCGAAGCGAGGTCGAGCGGTTCGCTGCACAGGGACGGATCTCCGAGGAAGTGGATTTTGGTGAAAGTTCGCTTCGCTATTCGCTGGTGATGTCCGAAGAGGCTGATTTTATTCGTGCGGCCTTTGCTGACAACGAGATTACGGTGCTCGTCCCGACGAACACCGGACGCGATTGGGCCACCGGGAATGAGACGGGTATCGGGACCGTGTATCCTTCCGCTAGCGGAAATGAACTATCGATCGCTATCGAAAAGGATTTTGTTTGTCTCGATCGTCCGGACGATCCCGATCGCGGTGACGCGTTTCCGAATCCGGGCTCAGAGTGCGAGCTTTAGCTCGTTCTTCTTTAACCCGAACGAGCTGAAGCTCGCACTCTGAACACGAGCTAAGCTCGCACTCTGACCAGATGAGCGCCGATAAGGATCCAGAACTTCACGTAACTAAACCGCCGGACGTAGCCGCTGGTAAGACGGCGATCACCCAATCGATGAAGCAGGTCTTCGGCAAGATGGGCGTGATACGCGGCACGCGTGGATTGCTCAATCTCAACCAGAAAGGCGGTATCGACTGCCAGTCTTGTGCGTGGCCTGACCCCGACGGAAAGCGAACCGTAACGGAATTTTGTGAAAGCGGCGCTAAGGCGCTGGCGGACGAAGGCACTACTAAACACATCACGTCCGACTTCTTTGCAGAGCATTCCATCGCTGAGCTCCGAGAAAAGGATGATTACTGGCTAAACTCGCAGGGACGTCTGACCGAACCGGTGGTACTCCGGGAAGGCGCGACACATTATCAGCCCATCTCGTGGAATGACGCCTTGTATCTGATCGCTACCGAACTGAATTCTCTTGATAGCCCGGACAAGGCGATCTTTTACACCTCAGGCCGCACATCGAACGAAGCCGCATTCCTCTACCAGCTTTTTGTCCGCCAGTTCGGCACGAACAACATGCCCGACTGTTCGAACATGTGTCACGAATCGTCCAGTGTCGCGCTCAACGAATCGATCGGGATCGGAAAAGCAACTGTGCGGCTTTCGGATTTCGACGAGACGGATCTGATCATCGTGATCGGCCAGAATCCGGGCACCAACGCGCCGCGCATGATGTCGTCGCTCGAAGACGCAAAACGCGCGGGGGCGAAGATGCTGGCGATAAACCCGCTCCCCGAAGCGGGCCTCCTGAACTTCGTCCAGCCTAATCCGCAGCATTATCCGAATCCGTTGATGTTTCCGATATCGATCCTGACCGATAGGCCGACGCATTTTGCCGATCTTCATCTGCCGCTTCGGATCGGCGGCGACATGGCGGTGCTAAAAGGAATGATGAAAGTCGTTCTCGAGCACGAGAGGGCGCGGCCCGGCACCGTTTTCGATCACGAGTTCATCAACGAACAGTCCGAAGGTATCGACGAGCTGATCGCGAATCTCGATCGGACGAGTTGGAACAACATACTTTCGGAAAGCGGGTTGACACACGAGCAGATTAGCGAAGCGGCAAACATGTTCATCAGTGCACGGCGTGTGATCACCTGCTGGGCGATGGGTCTGACACAGCATAAGCACGCGGTGGCTACGATTCAGGACATTGTCAATCTGCATCTTCTTCGTGGTCAGATCGGTAAGCCCGGTGCGGGATTGTGTCCGGTTCGGGGCCACTCGAACGTGCAGGGCGACCGGACCATGGGCATCTGGGAAAAGATAAAGCCGGAGTTTGCCGACAAGCTCGACAAGGAGTTCAAGTTTAATGTTCCAAGACGAGACGGCCTGAACACCGTCGAAAGCATCGCGGCAATGAGCGAGGGACGGGCGAAGATCTTCTTCGCGATGGGCGGGAATTTTGTAAGTGCATCGCCCGACAGCGGGCTCGTTTTCGAGGCGCTCAGGAAGTGCCGGCTCACAGTGCAGATACTGACTAAACTTAATCGTTCGGCGGTTGCCACCGGAAGACAAGCGTTGATCCTCCCGTGTCTGGGCAGATCCGAGATCGACCGGCAGGCGAGCGGTGAGCAGTTCGTTTCGACCGAGAGTACGATGCTGAACGTCCAGATGTCGAAGGGGATGTTCCGGCCGGCATCCGAACAACTCCGCAGCGAGCCATGGATAGTCGCACAGCTTGCAAAAATGACACTCGGAGCGAAGTCGAGTGTTGAATGGGAAGCAATGGCAGCTGACTACGACCGCATTCGCGATGCGATCTCGCGCACCGTCGAAGGCTGCGAAAATTACAACGAACGTGTGCGGGCGCCGGGCGGTTTCTACTTGCCGAACCCGCCGCGTGAAGGCAGGTTTGAAACCGCGACCGGCAAAGCGAGATTCACGGCGAGTCCGCTGGAAACAATTTCGGTCCCCAAGGGACGGCTGCTCCTGACGACCATCCGTTCGCACAATCAATTCAACACGACCGTTTACGGACTTAACGACCGCTACCGCGGGATCGACGGTAGCCGCAGCATCATTTTCATGAACGTCGACGACATGAGTGAGCTCGGGTTGAGATCGGGCCAGCTCGTTGATATTACAAGCCACTTCCAGGACGTCGAGCGGCACGTCCACCGTTTTGCAGTGGTACCATACGCGATCCCGCGCGGCTGCGCAGCGGCTTATTTTCCCGAAGCGAATCCTCTCGTGCCGCTCGAGAGTAAAGCCGACCGAAGTGCGACACCGACATCGAAGTCGATTATGATCTCGCTACAACCGCGCAACGAAATCGTTGGTGATTTTGAATACGATCACGCCCGGGATGCGCAGATGTGAGGTGTGGTTTTTAAGCCTTTCGGTGTCTTTTCGCCCTACTGTGTATCTGATATTCGAACATTTACGGTTTCGTGTAGGTTAGTCGCTCCAGATATTCAGCGACCAACTGGAATCACTAACTTACAGGAAACGACACGAAGAAGAACACGAAATCGGAACATCTCTGCGGTTCCACCTTTTCGTGTCGGCTGCCGGGAGGCTGTGAACCTGGAACCACGAAGACACCGAATACACGGAAATGAGCGAAAGACAGAAGCAGAGACGGGAGCTGCCGAATTCATCTGAGACTCAATGCCAAATTCCGATGCTTTTATTCTAATCGGCGGACGATCGTCGAGACTCGGCGTCGACAAGGCTTTCGTCGAGGTCGGGGGACGATCGCTCGCCAAACGTGCGGTGGACGTCGTTCGCTCCGCACTTCCTGACACGCGGATCACTGCCGTTGCCGGCAACGAAACTCAGTTCGCGATCGAGGCGGCCACGCTGGGCCTCCCCTTTATCTTCGATCTCTACCCGGATCGAGGGCCCATCGGCGGGCTGCATGCGGCGCTAGCGAATACTCGAAACCCATGGATATTTCTGATCGCTTGCGACTACCCGTTCGTCACGCCCGACCTTATCAACTTGCTTGCATCAAAGGTCTCGAACGACGCTCGTGCTGTCGTGCCGGAGCAAAAGGACGGGAGGCTGCAGCCTCTCTGTGGGTTTTATAACGTCAGGATGGCGCGACCGGTTGTCGACGAGATCATTCAGCGGCCGCGGCCGTCTCCTCCGATGCATGAGATCGCGATGGAACTTCGGCCCCGAGTCGTTCGTTTCGATGAGTATTCACATCTGCCCGAGTCTGACGACTTTTTCATTAATATCAACACCGTGGAGGACCTGAATCGGGCACGTGACCGTGTTTAGAGTGCCGGCCATGTTCAGAGTGCGGGCTTCAGCCCGTGTTCAGAGTGCGGGCTTCAGCCCGTATCTTCCGCCATCACAAGCTAAAGCTTGCACTCTGAACACGGGCCCGCCTCTGAACATGGCCCGCACTCTAAACGCATTCTGGACGCGTTCTGAACACAAGAAATAAAACGCAAACTTTCGCATCTGAAAGATATCTAACCATTAGTTGGCGGTTAATTCGCGTCGGCGTTAGAATAGGTTTTCGGCGGTCCGGAGAGACCGCCTTATTAACTTCATCCCATGGAGCTCACACTCGACAAATTCAAAGAGGAATGCGGAATATTCGGCATATTCGGCCACCCAGAAGCGTCTACCCTGACGCAGCTCGGTCTGTTCGCACTTCAGCATCGCGGTCAAGAAGCCTGCGGGATCGTATCGAGCGACGGTGTTGATCTTCACCAGTTCCGATCGCAGGGCCTTGTTGCCGATGTTCTGAGCGAAGATGTGCTGCGGAATCTCAAAGGTTCGAGCGCGATCGGCCACACGCGCTACTCGACGACTGGCCGTAACACGATAAAAGAAGTGCAGCCCTTTTCCGTGACATGCCAGCACGGTGACATCGCCGTCTGTCACAACGGCAATCTGCCTTTTGCCGCCGCTAGACGGCGTGAACTTGAAAAAGAAGGCGCCATTTTCTCGTCGACTTCGGATACCGAAACGATCTTGCACAGCATCGCGCGTACACCCGCGTCATCGGTCGTTGATGCGATCGAAAAAGTTCTGAAAGAAACCGAGGGTGCCTACTCGCTCTTGTTTCTTACGCCAGATGCCCTGGTTGCTGTTCGCGACGCACGCGGATTCCGGCCGCTCGTCCTGGGTAAACTGAACGACGCGTGGTGCGTCGCAAGCGAGACATGTGCCTTCGACCTGATCGACGCGGAGTACGTTCGCGAGGTCGAGCCGGGTGAGATGTTGGTGATCACCGAAAGCGGCATCGAATCGAAAAAGCCTTTCGCATCCAAACCGGCGGCAGTGTGCACCTTTGAGCATGTTTATTTCTCTCGTCCCGATTCGACCATATTCGGGCGCTCGGTAAACGAGTCGCGTCACAAGATGGGCAAGCAGCTCGCACTCGAACATCCGGTTGATGCCGACATCGTCGTACCGGTGCCGGATTCGGGGGTGGCGGCGGCGATCGGGTATTCGAGTCAGTCGGGAATTGCATTTCGTCAGGCGATCATTCGCAATCATTACGTCGGACGAACGTTCATCGAGCCTTCGCAATCGATCCGCTCCTTCGGTGTGCGTCTGAAATTGAATCCGATCAAAGACCTCATCAATGGACGCCGCGTGATCCTCGTCGATGATTCGATCGTTCGCGGCACGACGTCGAAAAAGATAGTCCAGATGGTTCGCGACGCAGGAGCCACGGAGGTTCACATGCGGGTTTCGTGCCCGCCTACGACCCATTCGTGTTACTACGGCGTCGACACACCGCGCCAAGAGGATCTGATCGCGGCGCGACTAAGTTCCCCTCCATACGAACGAGGTGTATCCGGTCGTCGCGAGGTCGGGGTGGTTCTTTCGCCGGCCGATCACGTCGATATAGGAGCGATCTGTAGATTCATCGGTGCCGACTCGCTTGGTTATCTTTCACTCGAGGGAATGCTTGCCGCGATCAACATCGATGCAGGAGCGTCGTGTACCGCGTGCTGGACGGGAAAGTATCCGACGCTAATAGCGAACGGAAAGGCGGCTTAGATTGACGCGAGGCGTTTCACGTACTTGCGCTGAACTCTATAATTGACGTCGTGGAGATCAACTTCTACTTTCTGCTTTTTTCGCTTTTCTTCCCGCGGTTGGTCCTGCTCGTTTTCGTTTTCTTTTATCCGGACCTCTATCCGGCTAATACACTGCCGAACTGGGCAGATATCGTGCTAGGGTTTCTCTTCCCAAGGCTGCTCATCCTGATCTATATCTACCAGAACATGGGTTACGAGAACATATGGTTCATAGTCCACGTGATCGCAGCTCTTCTTGCCTATAGCGGTGGCTCGCGTGAAACGATACGAAGGCGGCGACGCCGGGTTGAAGATTGACACGGCGCGTTGAAGCCGGCGGACGTTCCTGGCGGTATCGGTGCGGTTCCCTCCGTTGACTAGGTTCACATTCTTAACTTGTTCGGTCTGAGCGTTCCGGTATAAAATTCCCCACCGTCTCACACCCTGTGATCCACACGCGGGGCGGCAACAAAATCAAACTAGAAATACGGAGGAAACGTTTTGAGAAACGAGGTCAGGTTAACTTTCGCCCTTTTTATCCTCACTGTAGCCGCAGTCTTCGCGGTCGCTGCTCAGGATCAGCCGACGATAATGAAGGACTGGGTCCAGATGACTGCTTTTACCGTCAATCACCAGAAAGGTAACTACGACATCTGGACGTGGCTGCCGAAAATGTCGTTTCGCGTAAACGGACCGATCGAAAGCGGAGGTCAGCTTTACGTCGAGGTTGGGTATCCCGGCTCGCCGAAGTGGGTCACCTTCGATTGCGATACGGGACAGATCCAGAAAGGTTACTGGTGGAAGACCAGCTGCGGCGGGCGAGACAACATCAAGGAAGAACTTGCGTCGACCTACACCGGTCCTGTCACGTTCGCTATCAAAATGCGAAACGAACTTGCGGGAACCGACACTACTCTCTTTACCGGCAAGGCGAAAGTGCTCAAGGCTCGAAGCAACGAGCACGGACCTAAGTTCGCGAATCATCACGTCTACTGGATCGATCACGACTGGAACCTGCCGATCGGATACGTGTGGTACACGCCTCACTCCGTTCACGGCTGGAAGCTAACTACGCTCAACGTGGCGTTCTGGGTCCGCGGCGAGGGCGTGAAGATGGACCCGCATATTTTCTATCAGGGAAAGGAGGTCGGCAAAGTATTTCTCGATGGCATCCAAGTCGGCGCTCCGGGATGCAATACCGAGATCGAGAACAACACCACGCATACGGTCGAGGACGCGGCCCTTGGCAAATCGAAATGGGTGAAGCTCGTTTGCAGTTTCCACAACGTCTACGGTCACGACCAGACCGGTGAAACGAGCACCCTAACCGGCCCCAAATTCGAGATGGAGAAGAACCCGGGCGAGTACGAATTCAAACTGCTCAGGAACAACAAGCTTGCCCGCTCGATCAAATTCACCGTCAAGCCGGGCGGCAGCATCGATAACGGAATTGCGACGTCAAACAAGCTCGGCAACGACCGCGTTATTGTCCCAGTCACGATCATCGGTGATCAGGACGGGCTGTGGGACAAGACTGCCTGGAAGACCGACGCGTTTTATGGAAATCCGTTGACGGGGTTTAGTGTCAGTCCCTGATATTTGTTTGGAGCAACCTTACCGCTGGCGTTTCACTCTCCTGGGGTGGCATTCGTTGCCATTGCGCTGTTGCTGGGGGTCGTGTCTCTCGTCTTGATAGCGCGAGGCATCATGCTTTTGGTTCAGTATGGTGGGGAGCTGAACGCAAAAGGCAAGGCTTTGTTTCTTCTGATTCCAGTTCTGCTGCTCTCGTCCTCACCGATCATTGGCTTCTACGCGGCTTTCCCGTTCGGTGTTTTTGCCGGAATTCTGTTCGCGGCCGTTGCGGGGCCGGGAGACGATTCTCGGATCTACCTTAGCGTCTGATGTTTATTGAATTCTCTGGGAATTTACGGTTTCATTGGTCTATTCCGGAGGAAACTCAGTCTGAAACCGAAAGAGTATTGATGCATGTTCCAAGCCAACACTGGACTGGTAGTTTTCATCTCAATCCCGTAAACTAGCCGTCCTGTTTCGAATCTGAATTTGAGGATTTGAATCGACATGGGGGCGACAGGCTTCGACAGGGGCTTGTACAGATCTTTGGATGCACGTCGGGCTTTCTGTAGGTGAGCTCGTTAAAAAAACTTGCAGAACACAAATGCTAATCAAGAATTAGCTCTCGCTGCCTAATTAACTTTAGTTACAGCGATGTCTTGTCAGAAGTCAGCTTGAAGCGACTGATAAAGGCATAACCCAGTTCAAGCTAGGGCACGTCCACCGCCTGCGGGCGCGTCCAAAACGTTAGTCAGGCTGGTTTTCGACAAGGTTCGCCCGTTTGCTTACTTGTCGAAAATGAGAACCGAGCAAATGGGCTAAACGTGTAGATTTCACTGGTCGCAACCTTTGGATGCGGGTTCGATTCCCGCCGCCTCCACCATCTTTGATTTGGGATTTGGGATTTTGGATTGAACGCCGGATGTAGATCCGGCGTTTTAGTTTGAGCGTGTGCAGGTAGATTCGATCCGTTCCGGTGCCGCGGAGGTTTCACCAGATCTATCTATAACCCTGGCGACGGAAGAACGAATCTACCCGAGGCGAAGTTGTTATCATGCTCCACCAGAACCACCGCTCCGTAGCCCGCGCGTTTCGATCTGATCTCGAGCACGTACACGCCGGCCGGTATGTTTTGGAATGTTC
Organism: Pyrinomonadaceae bacterium; assembly: GCA_036375155.1. GTDB lineage: Bacteria > Acidobacteriota > Blastocatellia > Pyrinomonadales > Pyrinomonadaceae > OLB17. Next base: position 1,689 of record DASUSJ010000033.1, on the reverse strand, counting down.
CTTTCCCGAACGCGTTCACCGCCGCATAACGCTTTTCATTCGTAATAGGATCGGTTAGAACAGCGATCGAACCTGTGTACCACGCCCGCGCGCTTAAAACCCCGAACGCAAAAGACGAACTGCCAGATGCCTCAGTCGAGCCCGATTCGAAGGCGCCGACATCGACCGTGCAACCGGTGTAAACGATTTCCGCCGGAACGCTCGGACACCCGATTACGTGCCGCCAGGCATCCAGGTGACGATACTTCACATATAATAAGGAGCGAAAAGATCCGTCAGCGCGCTTGCGGTATTCGATGATAAAGTTCTCCTCCACAATTAATAAGATCGGCATCAACCCGGTAGTCGATCCTCCGGAAAAAGTCTTGATTAGGATCTTCGACCAAGCGGGCAAAACCTCCGGGCCGATTGCGGTCCATGGCAAATTAAATGGGGCTGCGTTTACGCAAACACTCGTGAAGTATCGTGGAGTATGGCGGCTCTACATCAACGGGCCGATGTTAAAGGCGTCGGGGCTGAAGGTCGGTGACAAGGTGACGGTTGAGATCTCATTCGATCCGAGACCGCGTGATGTGAAGATGCACGACCAACTCATCGAGGCTCTTCGCCGGGAACCGGTCGCGAAGGCGGAGTTTGACAAGCTTTCGCCGTCGCGGAAGAAGGAGATCTCGCGTTATCTCAACTCACTGAAGACCGAGGCCTCGGTTGAGAGAAACATCCAACGTGTCTTGGGCCATCTCCGTGCAGAAGCGACCGATGCACAATATGGCCTTATGCGGCGAGATCGGAAGACTAAATGAAAGGCGAACAGAGCCTACAGCTGATCCACTCACACTAGTTTCTCCTATCGATTGTTCGACACCATCCAGTTGCCGAACAATGATCGTTTCGGTAGCCTTATGATTTCTGGTTTGACGGGAAACGCGTGAGGGAGTTACCAATCGGCATTTTTGATTCCGGCGTCGGCGGGCTTACGGTCTATCGCGCTTTGCACGAACGCCTGCCCAACGAGCGGTTTGTCTATCTCGGCGACACGGCGCGCGTGCCGTATGGGACGAAATCGCTTGCTACGGTCGAACGCTACGCCATCGAGAACTCCGAGTTTCTGGCGTCGCTCGGCATCAAGCTCCTCGTAGTAGCGTGCAACACTGCATCGGCTTTGGCGCTGCCCAGGATCCGCGAGCGGCTCGGGCTTGATGTCGTAGGCGTGATCGGGCCCGGCGGTCGAAAGGCTGTTGTCGAAACGGCGACGCAATCCAGTCCGCGGATCGCGGTAATAGCGACCGAAGCAACAGTGTCGAGCAACGCATACGTCGCGGCGATACGCCGTGCTTCTGGAACAGCTGACGTTTTTCAGCAAGCGTGCCCGCTGTTTGTTCCGCTTGCCGAAGAAGGCTGGATCAACGAGGACGAGACGGTTTCGATCGCCGAAAAGTATTTGCACGCGGTGCGGGAATTTGGTCCGCAGTCGCTCGTGCTCGGTTGCACCCATTACCCGATCCTTAGAGACGTCATCCAGCGTACGGTGGGTGAAAATGTTAAGCTGATTGACTCGGGCGAAGCGACGGCTGAAGAGGTGGAGAAGTTGTTAGCGGACCGGGGCTTAGCAAATCCGAATGAGGTAGCCGGAACGCGACAACTTTGTGACGACCTCGACCATTTTTACGTGACCGATGCTGCCGAACGTTT
>DASUSJ010000032.1:0-5647 GCA_036375155.1 Pyrinomonadaceae bacterium | reverse complement strand
CACCGAAGCTGAAAACGCGCGGCGAAATTACGAACGCACCCAGCGGCTCGTCGCGATAAATCAGCCGGGGCGAACTGAGCTCGAGCAGGCAACAAAACAACGAAAGGCCGCCGAGGCTTCACTGGGCGAAATGCGAAACCGCTATGAGCGAACAACGCGCCTTATTCGTATAGGTGCTGCGAGCCGGGAACAATTGGAACAGGACAACACAAAACTGCGAACCGCCGAGGCTGAATTGGAGGAAGCCCGGCTTCGCGAGGCGCGTGCCGCGCGGCTGTTACCGATCAGCCCCGAGGTGCGGACGGCCAACGAAGAAGCTCTGAACAAACTCCGAGCCGCGGAGAATGATCTTGCGGCAACTCGGCAGCGTCTGGTTTTGTACGGCATGCCAGCCGGCCGCGTCAACCAGCTGACCTCGTCATCGCAGATCACTTCCGAGCTGGTCGTGCCCGCGCCTATATCCGGAATCGTAACGAGCCGCTCAGTAAACGTTGGCGAGGTGGTTGAGGCAAATAAGGAACTGCTTCGGGCCACGGACCTTTCGAGTGTCTGGGTGATAGCGCAGGTGTTCGAACGGGATGTTGCACGACTACGCGTCGGCAGCGGGGCAAGTGTAACCTCCGACGCGTTTCCGGAACGCATATTCCGCGGCACTATCACCTACATCGATCCCCAGTTGGATGAGGCCACACGCACTGCAAAAGTACGAGTCGAACTTTCAAACCCAGGCAACTCCCTAAAATTGGGAATGTATGTTCGGGTGGCGTTCGGAGCTTTGGGAAATGCCGAGCGAACGATGCCGGTCGTTCCGGTAGCCGCGGTTCAGATGATAGACAACCAGCAGGTCGTGTTCCTCGCAACCCAGGATCCAAATATATTCGAGTTGCGTCCGGTTCGCGTTAGTCAGGAATCAAACGGGCGTTACCCCGTGATCGAGGGACTAACAGTCGGTGACCGCGTTGTGACGAACGGTAGCTTCATGCTGCGAGCGGAATGGTCAAAATCGGCTCAGAGCCAGGGCGAGCACCAGCATTAACGGCGTTGAATGTGGAAAGCAAATCCCCAGAAAACACTGCGGAAAATGAACATCCGCCGCGAAATTCTTCGCGAAAGGTCGGGCCTCGGCAGATCTACAATGCCCCGGAACCCAAATAATTCGACCTCCTCGACCTCGAACGCCCGAGGAATGCACATTGCAGTCTGTATCGCCGAGGGCAACCGACTTTTTATTAGAGGTGAAAAAGATGAAGATACTGGTCGCAACCGATGGATCGGAATTTAGCCGCAACGCACTTGAGAAGGCATCTGACCTTGCAGAGGGGAAAAAGGGGATTTCCTTCCTGGTGATGTCCGTTTATGAACCGCAGGTACCGATCGCCGCAGAGCCGTTCGCAATCTCCGCGCAGTTCATCGAGAATCTGGACACCTTGGCACAGGCACGAGCGGAAGAGAGCGCGAAGGAGGCGGTGGCTTACTTGAGGAAAAGATTTCCGAGCTTTTCGACGGACATCGAATGGAAGGTTGCAATGGGCCGACCCGCGCAGCTTATTGTCGAAGAAGCTGAGAAGTGGGAAGCAGATCTGATCGTCGCCGGTTCGCACGGACACGGTTTCTGGGGTCGACTTGCAGTCGGCTCGGTCTCTGACTCGATCCTCCACAATGCCCCGTGCTCGGTGTTGATCGTCCGTCCGGAAAAGGTGAGCACGGCTGAGCTCAAAGCAGTTGCGTAGCTACTTTTGCAGGCGATCGCGAGGTTGAAGTTTCTCACGTCAGGAAAACGGCGCCTCGCATTGAATTACTCCATGACCCGACTACGGCCGGCACGACCTACCGAGAAATTTAGCCGGCAGAAACGCCGCGTGCCCGGTGAATCCAACTACTAATTCCTCGCTTTCACAGGCAGTCACGCCGCTGGTTAGTTGTGCCGCGCCCGCCAGAGTTTGTCGTGAACGTCCTTTGCCCAGCCCCAGAAGTGTCCTTTCTTTAGCCGGTAAAGTGAGTCATCCCAGATCCCATAATGCAGATAGATCGAATCCGCACCACCGGCGTCGATGATCGCAGCGATCTCGTGGTAGTACTCCGTGTCGGGCGTTCGACCCTCGAGTGTAGCGGCCAGATTCGCTGCCGCAACCTCCGCTTGGCGAACCGCCATGTGCGCGAACTTCGGACCCGAAAACGCGACGGTGTCCCCCACGGCGTACGAATTCGCGAGATTGTGTATACGCATTAGCCCGTCAACCCGGATGAAATGGGACGCATCCGTTATCCCGAGTCCGCTAAGCATCGCTTGTCCGCGAAAAGGCGGAACAAGCATCGCAAGATCGAAATTGATGTGATGCCCCGCGGCCGACGTTATTACGCCTTCGGAGATCTCGGTGATCGGCACGTCGTAAAGAACGTTGATGTTGTGTCGCTGGAATGCCGACTCCAACTCTTTGTGCAGATTCGCCCCGCCGAATGCCGCCGCGAGCGATTCGGGAAAAACGACCTTTATCCGGATCTTCCCGGCGGCGATCTCACTCTTAAACCTTCGGGCGAGCGCGAACGCGGTCTCGCAGACCGGAACCGGCAGGCGCCCATCCGGACAAGTGCCGACGACGATGGTTCCTTCGTGAAAGTCTCTTACCTTTTCGCCGAACCGGACCGCGGCGCCGACGCCAAGCAGATGATCAGCGTATTCGAAAAAGCCCGGCACCTTTTCGGTCGCCAGACGGCGGCCCGGCGCAATAACAATATGATCATAGGTAACGTCGCCGCTTACATCCTCGCCGCTTACTTCGACACTCTGTCGTGCCGGGTGTATCCGCACCATCTCGGCGTGGACAAAGCGAACATCGATCTCCTCGAGCTTAGGACGGAGCGGGAATGTAATATCATCGGCCGAGCACTCGCCGAATGCGAGATGGACCAGCGCCGGATAAAACGTGAATTTCTCATTCGGTGCGATCAGCGTGATCTGGTGCGACCGGTCGATAGTCGAAGCGAGTCGCTCAGCGGTCACCAAACCGCCGAATCCGCCTCCGATGATCAGAATATTTGCCATACTCGCCTCCGAAAAATGTGTTTATGGGCTGTAATGGTCGCGCAACCCTCTTGCAGATGTTTCTGTAAAAAAACTGCGATCAGGTCGACAAACAGATTATAGGTAAATGCGGCGATCTCCGCGAGAGGTATCACATCACTGCTTGAAGCCGCTCTTCCAAAAGCTTGCTGGAAACGGTCAAAAAGTCGTACGCGGTCAAGATGCCGACCAACTTTTTATCGGAGACCACCGGAAGAGCTCCGATGTTGTTATCGCGCATCAGGTTTAGTGCGACGAGCGTCGGCGTACTTACGTCGACCGTAATAAGGTCGGTCTTCATGACGTCGCGGACGGGGATTCCTGTTTTCCCGTTCATTCCGCCGTTCGCAAAAAGATGCACGAGGTCCCGGTGAGAGATAAGCCCGACGAGTGCACCCGAATCGTCTTCGACCGGAACGTGGCGGACATGTCGCCACTCCATCAGGCACGCAGCGAGATCGAGGACGTCATCCGGGCGGATCGTGAAAAGGTCTGTCACCATGAATTGTTCAACCGACTTGTAATTGTCGATCCAATCGGTGGATGCGGGGATGTCGGCCAACTGCCATTTGTGCATCGGCAAACCGCTCTCCTGGTTGGCCTTCATGGCGGCTGTCAGGCTGCGCATTCGGACATTAGGTTTCGCTCGTGGATCCATCTGCGCCAGCGAAGCGAGCATCCAGGACGCACCGCTCTTTCGCTGAGTTACCCTTTCCTCCACGATACCGAGATAACGATCGATGTCATTCGGGTCGATCTCGGCGTCCGTCAGCCCTTTTCTGGCGAGCGGTAAGAGATCCTTGAGTATTAGTTCGGCTGCCGGACGACATTTACCGTCCAGCCAGCAGATCTGTGAATCGAGACCGTAACGCGCCGTGTTGTAGAAATTGTTCTTGGCTGCATCGAACGAAATCAGTCTCGCGACCTCACCGACCTCGCGCGGCACCACCGCAAGAAGGCCGAGCAGAAATGCGGAATTCGCGATCTCGTCCGCCACACTCGGCCCGGCGGGTAAATACCGGGTTTCGATTCTTAGACCTGGCTTGCCGTCGTGGATCCCGTAACAGGCGCGGTTCCATCGCCATATCGTACTGTTGTGCATCCGCCACGCTCGAAGCTGCGGAATGCGGCCGGCGTGAAGCTCCTCGAGCGAATTCTCCTCGATATCCTGCGTCAACAGTACCCGGTAACGGATCGCGTCGTTGCGTAGGAATTCGATAATGGAGTTGTCCATCCAGCGATTTCCAAAGTGGACCCTCGGTGGCTGGCGGCGGAGTTGATGGGTCGGCGAACGCGTGTCGGTCGCGTGCTGGAAAAGTGCGATCCGGCTTTCGTGCCAGAGTCGAGTGTTCAGTAGGACCGGCGAGTTTACCGCTGAAGCGAGAACCGGGGCGGCCAGCGCCTGCGCCCAGTTGTAGACATTTGCAAAGTTCTTCGCACCGACCTGCAGATGAAGCTGAAAACTCGTATTGCAGAATTCGACGAACGTATCCTGCAGTATCAACTGCAGCTCATCGGTACCCTTGATATGGATGAACCGGTTATCTCCATGCAGCTCGGACACCACACGGTTGATCTCAAAGTAGCGAGGGTTAGGTGTGAGATTCTTTTCCGTCAGGTCCGACCTCTGTATCGTCGGGAGAATACCGGCTAGTGCGATATCCGCACCGAACGTTGCCGCCGCCTTCCTTACAACTCCCATTACTTCATAAAGCTCGGTCTCGAGACGACGCAGGCAATCGTTTCTGAAGTCAACAGGCGTGAGATTCGCTTCGAGATTGAACCGTCCGATCTCCGTGGTCAGGCGAGGGTCCTGAGCTGCGGCGATGACTTCCTCGACGAGTGGCGCCGGGCGCATCGTCCGATCGATCAAGAACATCTCCTGTTCCGCACCGACCCGCCGGTGGCCGCTTTCGATCATCCCGCTGTCGAGCATTTCCTCGAGTGCTCGCAGGTCATTCAGAACCGCGAGAGTGAACTCACGCATCTCGCCTTCGGAATACTGTTTTGTGACTTTCTTGTCGCCCATTATCGCAGCGTTTCGCAACCCCCGTGCCTCAAGTCCCGTTCCCAAAAATCACATCCTGGAGGGGCCGAACCCCGATTTTGGGTCGGTCTTGCTGCGGGAAAATCCGCGAATCGCGAAAAAAGCCACACGGGCTCTGCCCAAACCGGGTCGTCTCGCACTTTAGTTCATCAATGTCCATCAGGGTTCGGCGTCGCCCTTGGTTCTGGAACGAGAGTTGAGATGGATGATCACGTGTTATTAACGACTTAGAGAAACCAGCACGATCTATTTCACAAAAACATAAGAAACGCGAGCAGGGGAATAATAGAGGAGGTGAAGGAAATGAACAGAACAAGGTCCACATTTTGGACGATCGTATTCGTATTCATATTTCTGATCTCTGTTGGTTCCGTAACGGCCCAGAAAGTTAGAAGCAGTGGTCATTTCTCGCCGTTCGCAGAAGACACCGCGATCAATCCCCACGATTTTACCGATGAATACTATGGAATGAACGGGATATTAGGAAAGGCGATCATCGATCGACGGACCGGCTCGGACGGTCTCTCCGTGTTCGGCAA
>DASUSJ010000031.1:0-9423 GCA_036375155.1 Pyrinomonadaceae bacterium | reverse complement strand
CACTGCTTGCTGATCAAGTGACGCTTTGCGATCTCGAGCTTTTCACGCTCGGTGTAGCCGGATAGATTCAGGATCTCAAGCCTGTCCTGCAAAGCCGGCGGAATTGTGTGCAGCACATTCGCCGTCGCTATAAAGAAAACGTGCGAAAGATCGTAGTCCACGTCGAGGTAGTGATCCCGGAACGTGTGATTCTGCTCCGGATCGAGAACTTCGAGCAGCGCCGATGATGGATCGCCGCGAAAGTCGCGCCCGAGCTTGTCGACCTCATCGAGCAAAATCACAGGATTGATCGTGCCCGCACGCTTCATTAACTGAACGATCTGTCCGGGCAGAGCACCGATGTACGTCCGGCGGTGACCACGGATCTCGGCCTCATCATGAACACCGCCGAGTGCGAGACGAACGAACTTCCGTCCCGTTGCTCGCGCGATCGATTTACCGAGCGAGGTCTTGCCGACGCCCGGGGCTCCGACAAAACAAAGGATCGTGCCTTTAGGATTGTCGACCAGCTGGCGGACCGCCAGGAATTCCAAAATACGTTCTTTGATCTTCTCGAGGCCGTAGTGATCCTCATTCAGTATCTTCTCGGCGTCGTTGAGATCGTTGAACTCTTCGGATCGCTGCTGCCACGGCACGTTGATCAGCCAATCGAGATATGTTCGTGAAACCGTCGTCTCAGCCGACATTGGCGGCATCGCTTCAAGGCGAGCAAACTCCTGCAGGGCTTTATCCTTTGCCTCCTCGGTCATGCCGGCTTCTTCGATCTTTTTCTTTAGGTCTTCAAGTTCCGCCTTTTCATCTTTGCGTCCAAGCTCTTTATGGATCGCTTTGATCTGCTCGTTCAGGTAGTACTCACGCTGATGCTTGTCCATCTGCTTCTTCGTGCGCGAGTGAATCGACCGGTCAAGCTGACGCTTCTCGATCTCAGTCTCGAGAATGTCGATCAACTTTTGTAAGCGCTCTGAGACGGAGATCGTTTCGAGCAGCTCCTGTTTTTCTTCGACTGAAATTCTTAAGTGTGACGACATCGCATCGGCGATCTGCGCAGCCGACACTCCGCGAAGTGACGCGTGAAGCGCGTCGGTGTACGCGTCCGGCGAGACGCGCAAAAACTGTTCGACAAGGGTATGGATCTTCTGCAACAGACCGTCCGTCCGGTAACCCGACTCGTCACTTGAGGCGATCCGGCGTACATGTGCATAGAACATCCCATCTGGATCTTGTTCTATCCGGACTGATTCACCACGTTCCCTGCCCTCGACGACTACCTTTATCTGACCATTGTCCTGCCGTTGGGCCTGGAGGATTCGCCCGAGCGTTCCGATCGTGTAGATCTGATCTGCCGACGGCTCGTCCACCGTCGCGTCATGCTGGGTGGCGAGGAAAATATCACGATCACCCGTCATAGCCTCTTCAAGCGCCCGCACAGATGATGGGCGTCCTATCTTGAAGGCAACTTTAGTGGATGGGAAAATGACGACGTCGCGAATAGGCACCATCGGATAACGCCTGATGTCCGACGGCATTTGGTCTGTAAATTCTTGCATAACAGGGGAACGTGAGTTCTAGAGTTACCTTGGGCTATGGGCTAACTATATTTACGCAAAATTAAGATCGAAAAGCAACAAAAACGGTTCGCGTAAATAAAGGGCTATTGCGGAGCGAATTCTACTTTATTTTGGACAAAACAGCCCATCGGATTTATGCGCAGGGTATCCCGAACGAAGTACAGGTTGTCCTGCGGAGAAACCTGGGGTAGATTGTCGATTCATGGAGCACAGACTATGATCCTCATCGTTGGTGCAACCGGACAGCTTGGTTCCGCCATCGTTCGCCGATTAGCTGAGCGTGGGAAACCGACAGTCGCACTTGCCCGTTCTACCTCAAATCGCCTTTTACTGGATCGTTTGGGTATCGAAACCGTGATCGGCGACCTTCGCGATCCCTCGAGTCTGGACGCCGCCTGTCGAGGGGTGAGGACTATCATCGCAACCGCTAATGCAGCAGTTCCATCCCGCAGAGAAGACACCTTCGAGTCGGTCGATGGCGTTGGCTATCAAAATCTCATTCGTGCTGCGAAGCAAAATGGCGTCCGACATTTCATCTATACATCAGCCCTGTCAGACCCGGGATTCGACCGCCTTCCGATCGGGCAACAAAAACGCCTCACGGAGAAGAGACTTATGGAGAGCGGGATCGATTACACGATCTTCCGTGCCGAGGCGTTCATGGATATTTCCTTTCCCATGATGGGCAGCGAAATTCCGGTTCGCGGCACAGATGCGCCGACCGTCGAGCGTCCGTTTTGGTTTACATCAAAGTTCTTTAGCGGTGTAAAGGATGGGATCGCTAAAAACGGCGTAGTAGGAATCAGCGGCGATGGAACCTCGAGACACAGTTACATTTGCGTTGACGATGTCGCCGACTTCCATGTCGCGGCCATAGACAATCCCGCCGCCCGAAACAAGATCTTCGATATCGGCGGGCCGGAAGCTCTTTCGCAAAACGATATACTTGCGATCTTCGAAAAAGTGACCGGCCGAAAGCTCAAAACTAAACACACGCCCGCCGCGGTGTTCAAGATCGGCTCTCTCGTTCTACGACCGTTCTCAGTCGCGGCGGCGAACATCATGGGGATCAACTACCATTCGACCGTAAATTCCACCGAGGTCGATACCACCGAGACTGCCAAGCTATTCGGTGTCAGGCTTACTTCTGCAGAGGAGTTTCTTGTTCGGAAGGCCAACTTATAAGCCGGTGCGTGAACGGATGACGGGGGTGACTGCAGGACAAGCTCGAGGGCATAAAAAAACGCCGGGTTCAGTACACCGGCGCTCTAATCCAAAGATTGCTTTTTGTTACGCAGCTTCTTCAATGCGTGGCCCCACGAGGTCGAACACCGGAGCTTTTCGCTCGACGTGGTCGCGCGTGACCACCAGTTCCTTTATCTTCTTGTCGCTTGGCAAGACGTACATCGATTCGAGCAGGATCTCTTCCATGATCATCATCAACCCTCGAGCACCCACCTTTCGCTTATGCGCCTGCTCGGCAATAGCGTGAAGCGCATCGTCCGTGAATTTCAGGTTGATGTTGTCGAACTCAAACTTGCGCTGATACTGTTTTACCAGCGCGTTCTTCGGCTCGGTCAGGATCTGCACCAACGCCGCTTCGTCGAGTTGCTGAAGCGTGCCGACCACCGGCAGGCGGCCGACGAATTCAGGGATCAAGCCGTAGTGAATAAGATCCTCGGGCTCCAGGCTGTTGATCGATTCCTTCTGGCGCTGCGATCTGGATTTTACGTCGGCCTGAAAACCCAGCGACTTGTTTCGCATGCGCTTTTCGACGACCTTTTCCAGGCCGATGAAGGCGCCGCCGCAGATGAACAAAATATTCGTCGTGTCGAGCTGTGTGAATTCCTGCTGAGGATGTTTGCGGCCGCCCCCCGTCGGGATATTGGCGGTCGTGCCTTCGAGGATCTTTAACAATGCCTGCTGAACCCCTTCACCCGAGACATCGCGCGTGATCGACGGGTTGTCGTCCTTCCGGCAGATCTTATCGATCTCGTCGATGTAGATTATTCCCTGTTGCGCTTTTTCAACGTCGTTTCCGGCGGCCTGCAGGAGTCTCAATAGAATATTCTCGACATCTTCACCTACGTATCCGGCCTCAGTGAGAGACGTAGCATCGACGATGCAGAATGGCACACTCAGCACGCGGGCGAGTGTTTGTGCAAGCAACGTCTTTCCCGTGCCGGTCGGCCCTATCAGAAGTATATTGGATTTCTGAAGCTCAACGTCAGACCGACGTTTTGCCAGCTCCAGGCGCTTGTAATGTTGATAGACGGCGACCGAGAGACGCTTCTTTGATTCGTCCTGCCCGATGACGTACTCGTCGAGAAAACTTCTGATGTCCTGCGGCTTTGGCAGGGTCGCACGAGTCGCCGTGCTTTCCGTTTGCTCGTCATCATTGATGATCTCGTTGCATATATCTATGCACTCGTTGCAAACATAAACGCCCGGACCGGCAATCAATTTCTTGACGTCATTCTGCGACTTGCCGCAAAACGAGCAGCAAAGAAGTTCTTCGGGTCTGCGGAAATTTGCCATAAGAAGTTGTCGGTTGTCAGTTTGAAACCCGGCTGATCAATCTCGACAAACCATTTAACATCCTGCCGATTTCAGCGGCGCTCCGGAGAAGCCGCTCCACTTCTGCCTGTTCAATATAACCGAGGTTGGCGGCAATTTGAAGTTGAGTTCGGCTACCATCAATGAGCCGCAAGCAAACAAAACGCCGAATAAATCTTTCGCTGAACCGCGCCTTGTCCCTCCGCGATGAAGGCACCGAAATCACCACTGCACGTCGAAGCTGATTAGTCAGCACGAACAACCCCGACTTTGGGAAAACTTCGTCGATCTATAAACCTCAGTACCAGGTCGCATCGACTTCTGCAAAACACTCGTTGTTTGTAGCCGTGGGGAGGGATTCTCTTCAACTGACAACCGACTACTTTTCTCGGTGTTCGATCACTTCATCGATCAGTCCGTACTCCTTCGCTTGCTGCGGCGAGAGGATGCGGTCTCGTTCGACGTCCTTCTCAACCTGATCGAATGTCTGACCGCTGTGATTAGCGATGATGCGCGACGTCATTTCGCGCATACGCAAAATCTCTTCTGCCATGATCCGAACATCTGTCGCCTGACCCGATGCACCGCCTGAGGGCTGGTGGATCAGGATCCGCGAGTGCGGTAGAGCGAACCGCTTACCCGGCGTTCCGGCGCACAATAGAAGCGCGCCCATTGACGCGCACTGTCCGACGCAGATCGTCGTCACATCGTTCTTGATGAACTGCATTGTGTCGTAGATCGCCATGCCCGCCGTGATCGAACCACCCGGGCTGTTGATGTAGAGGTTGATGTCGCGCTCGGGATCTTCGGCCTCGAGAAACAGCAGTTGCGCGACCAGAAGGTTGGCGATCGTGTCATCGATCGGCGTACCAATGAAAATGATGCTGTCCTTTAGGAGTCGTGAGTAAATGTCGAACGCCCGTTCACCGCGGGAGGTTTGCTCGACAACCATTGGAACTAAAGCCATATTTTTCTCTCTCGATAAATGCCGGTTTATTTATTACAGGAATTGAGGAGCAGACGCGACCGATTGCAAATTCTACACGTATTCACGCTAAACGCAAGTGAGTTTCCCGCCCATCCTGATTCTCAAATTTGCTATTCGGTAGCCTTCGCCGCTTTCTTCGTAGGAGCTTTTTTCTTCGCGGCCTTCTTTGGTTTTTCTTCACCAGGCTCCGCTCCCGCTTCGGGCGCCGCTGTCTCATCTATCCACTCCCCCTCGACCACCTTGGCCTTGGCGATCAGGGCCTCGATGGACTTTCGAGTGCGAAGATTATTCTCGATCGTACCCGTTCCACCCTGGCGCTCGAGCGACTGGCGGACCTCGTCAGGTGTCGTTCGGTAGTACTCGGCCATTTTTCCGATCTCTTCCTCAACTTCTTCTTGTCCGACCGAGACATTTTCACTTTCCGCGATCTTTTCCAGAAGCATCGCTCCGCGCACGTCCCGCTCGGCCTGCGTTTGCATCTGGTGATACGCCATCTCGATGAAGTTGTTATCGACAGCTTTGAGATCTACGCCCCGTTGCTGGAGATCGCGTGCAAAGTTGTTCAGCAGATTTCGAGCCTGGTTTTCAATAAGTGTCTTCGGAACTTCGAATGTATTCTCTTCGATCAACTTTGCGATCGCATTATTGCGGACCCGTGCATCGGCATCCGACGCCGCGTACGTTTCAAGATCTGCACGAAGCTTTTTGCGTAGATCGTCGAGTGACTCATAACCTTCGTCGAGACTCTTTGCCCATTCATCGTTAAGCTCAGGAGTCTCGCTCCGGCCCACTGATTTGATCTTTGCTTTGTAATGCACCGTTTTCCCTGCCAGAGCAGGAGACGAAAACTGTTCCGGATATGCGACGGTGAATTCTTTTTCATCGTCTTCGCGCACGCCGACCAGATTTTCAGTGAAAGCTTTTTCGATCACCTCGTCACCTAGAACGACTTCGAGATTTTCCGCGGTGATGGGCTCGGCCTCGCGATCGTCCTCGAATACACCCTCCAGATCAGCAATGACCGTGTCGCCGATCTCTGACGCTCGACCTTCCACAGGGATTAGGGCAGCCTCCTGGTTCAAGCGATTCGCGATCAAATCCTCGATCTCGCCGTCTTCCACCGGCTTTACCCTTCTCGTGACTTCGAGCCCTTCAAATTTTGGTACGGGGATCTCGGGCATCACTTCGACATGAACGTGAAGCTCGATCGGCTGCGAACCGTTAACGGTGATGTTTTCCGCATCGTCGATGTGGAGGTGCGGTTCCGCTAGCGGCTGGAGGTTGTGTTCCTGGATCGCTTCCGAGACCTTCGAAGGAACAACCTCCTGAAGGACTTCGCTTTTGATCTCTTCCTTGTATCGCAGGCGCACGACGTCGAGCGGCGCGTAACCTTTACGAAAACCGGGAACGTTTGCAGCACGCGCGTATTTCTGACTCACCTTGCCGTATGCTTCCTTCAAAGAAGCTGCGTCGATCTCAAGATGAATCTCTTTCTGTGTCGGAGAAATGTCTTTTAACTCGCTTTTCATCTACGAGAAAGAGAATAACGAACAGGTTGGTAAAAGTCGAACGGGTGCTGGCAGGACAGTGGGCAGTGGAGTTGACAGTGGACAGTCGGCAGTGGACGCTGCGACACGAACTCTCAACTGTCCACTATCAACTGTCAACTTTCGTGGTGCCGAGGGCGAGACTCGAACTCGCACGTCTTTCGACGCCAGATCCTAAGTCTGGTGCGTCTGCCAATTTCGCCACCTCGGCTTACCGATTTCGGACCTGTGATTTCCCATCCTGGACGTGATTTAAACCCGGTCCTTTCGGTACTAAAAGAATTTACCGAACCGCCACCCCATTTGTCGAGGAAGACCGTCCACTGAACCGCTTACAGCCCGCAGCGTAAATCTTAGCTCCGAGCCGTAGCTCACCGCTCACAGATCACACCTACTTCTTCAAGTACTTTCGGTCGTACTCTTCCCACGACATATTAAAGTCGCGGTCATCGATGTAGCCGGCTGTTGAGCCGCTGCCGACATATTTGTTCTCGGCCTTCTTGAACAGCTTGTATCCGCCGTAACCCACCGCCGCAAGCATGCCGATCCAGAAGCCGTACCAAAGCAGCGAGGTGATCACACCAAACAGCCAGAAAAACAGCATAACGCCGAAGATCAGACCAAGTATCGCGAGAATGAGTTTTATAAAATTCATCATCAAACCTCCAACAGATTAACTATACGAAATCAACACGGACATGTTCGTTCAAATTTTGACGCTGTCGTATAATCCAGCATTGCGGAAACGAACGAGAAAGATATTGCGAACTAACGTCACAATCCGAGAGGTCGCCGAGGCCCTTAACGCGGACGCCCATGGGAATGGCGTGCCGGCGGTGACGGACGTCACTCACGACTCGCGACAGGCCCGCGAGGGGACTCTTTTTGTCGCCATAAAAGGCCACACGATGGACGGTCATCGATTTGTCGATGACGTGATGCGACGCGGTGCGGCAGGCATCATTTCGGAATACGACGCGCCCGCCACGTTCAGCGGCGCGTGGCTCAAGGTGAAGGATGCACGCGAAGCGCTGGCGAAAGCCGCGGCCGTCATAAACAGCAATCCCTCACACGACCTCGACCTCGTCGGTATTACCGGCACTAACGGCAAGACAACGACGACATACCTCTGCTTCGCTCTTGCAGAAGCGGCCGGCGTGAAGCCTGCAATGCTAACTACGGTGGAATATCGTATCGGCGACCACAGCCAACCAGCTGTACGAACCACGCCCGAGGCATCGGACACTAACAGATTCCTGCGCGAAGCGGTCGACACCGGGTGCAGGATGGCGGCGATGGAAACGTCGTCTCAGGCGATCGATCTCCATCGGTGCGACTGGCTGCGGTACAAGGTTGCCGTATTTACAAATCTGACGCGGGACCATCTTGATTACCATCACACGATGGAAAACTACTTCGACGCTAAGAAGAAACTCTTCGATGGGCGCCTTGGAGAAGTTCCGGCTGCGAGTGTCATCAACATTGATGATGAATGGGGCGTGAGACTGGCCGGTGAACTGAGGGGCGTTGGGCAGCGCGTCGTCACGTTTTCACAGGCGGGTGGCGTGACAAGCCTAGATGCGGTCACAAAGAGCATCGGCGACGTCGCGTTGGACAACCACGGGAGCTCAGAGGCGGATCTGATCGCAGAGGATGTCGACGTCTCTCTCATCCATGGAACGTCATTCCTGCTAAAGACCCCGGCCGGTGAACGGCGTGTTACTTCCCCACTTGTCGGGCGGCCCCACGTCTACAACATGCTTGCTGCCACGGCGACGGCGCTCGAACTGGGCTACAACATAGATTCGATCGTTACAGGTCTTGCGAAGTGCATCGGTGCCCCTGGGCGTTTCGAGCGAGTTCCGCACGACGGCGACTTTGCCGTCGTAGTCGATTATGCACATACCGATGATGCGTTGCTGAACACCCTGAAGACGGCAAGAGATCTCACGGATGGCCGGGTCATAACTGTTTTTGGGTGCGGTGGGGATCGTGACAGGACGAAGCGTGCGCCGATGGGACGCATCGCCGGGGAAAACAGCGATCTTGTGTTTATTACGTCCGACAATCCGCGCACGGAAGATCCGCTGAAGATAATTGCGGAAACAGAAGTGGGCGTCGCTGAGACTGGCACACGTTTTCGCGCGATCTCGGATCGTCGCGACGCGATCTATGAAGCCATAAATTCTGTGAAGGCGGGTGATGTGGTGATCATAGCCGGCAAGGGCCACGAGACCTATCAGATCATCGGGAACGATAAGTTCCATTTCGACGACCGAGAGGTTGCGGCCGAGGCAATCAACAAGCTGAAGGACAATTAAGCAACTGGTTCCTGGCGCTGAACTTCAACAAAATTCGCGAGGAATTCTCTTTGGGCTTGAGTCAAACTCAGAAAATGAACAGCGAAGCCGATCTCGTACACGTAATTTGCCACCTGCCCAAGAAACTCTACTTTCATCCCATCGGTCAGCGGAATATATACCTTTACTAACTCGCCATCGGTGACATCCACTTGGGAAAGCACAAAGCAGCCATCCTCGCTGATGTCACTCAGGGTGCCGGGGCGGCGGCCATAGTGACTTTCCCATTCTACGTCGATGCTTACGGCATACCGCTTGGACTTTCGCCGCTCGTCGCCTTTCCGTCTGTCTAGCTCGTGCATACTATTCTCGTTCGTTCTCGTTCGCGGGTGTTTCGCCACTATTATTTAAGTAGTAATAGACCGGCAATCCCAGAAGTATTAGCCCGATCCCGATAAATGACT
>DASUSJ010000030.1:0-4418 GCA_036375155.1 Pyrinomonadaceae bacterium | reverse complement strand
GGCGCTTATAAACGAGAGAACTAAGGCGATCCAGGCTGTTCATCTTTATGGGCAGTGTGCGGAAATGCAACGTCTTAACGCGATTGCAGGTAAGCGCGAGATTCCAGTAGTCGAAGACGCGGCTCAGGCGATCGGGGCCGAAGAAGACGGAAAACGCGCCGGGGCTATGAGTGAGGTCGGCTGCTTCAGCTTTTATCCGTCGAAGAATCTCGGCGGCATGGGTGACGGGGGTTTCATGACTACGAATGACGGTGAGCTTGCACGCGTTCTGTCCGCCCTTCGAGTTCACGGATCGGAGGAGCGTTACTACCACAAATGGGTCGGGCTCAATTCGCGTTTGGATGGGTTTCAGGGGGCGATCCTGAGGGTAAAGCTGCCGCATCTGGACGAGTGGTCTGCCAAGCGCAAGACGAATGCGGACAGGTATCGTGAGCTTTTTGTGAACGCCGGTTTAGCGGAAGAAGTGGGATTGCCCTATGAGCGAGAGAATTGTCGGCACATTTACAATCAGTTCGTAATACGTGTTCAGAGCGGCCGCGACGAACTGCGCAGCCACCTTGCCAGCAACGACATCGGGACCGATATTTATTATCCGGTCCCACTGCATTTGCAGGAGTGTTTTGCCTATCTCGGTTATCGCCACGGCGAGTTCCCGGAAGCGGAGCGTGCGGCACGGGAATCACTGGCTTTGCCGATCTATCCCGAGCTTAAGGCAGAGCAGCAAGAGTTCGTAGTTCAAAAGATCGGAGAGTTTTTCGGACGATAGATGAACCAGTCGTCGATGATAATCCTTGAATCCAAGAGTTCGAAAGGGCGGCTTATCCTGGTCGCGGTGGTTGTAAGTGTGCTCGTGTTCGGGTGGTTCGCGGTTCGCTGGCAGCTTGGAAATATGCTTGCGCACTTGACGGCGCCTAACCAGCCGAATGCTGATGATGTAGCGAGGCTCGCGAGCTCGCTTGCTCCCGCCGACCCGAAACCGAAATGGCTTGCAGCCAGTGCTGAAAAGGGAACCTTTTCGCCGGAGAATCTCGAACGGTCGGTCCGATTATTCGAGGAGGTTGTGCGTCGCTCACCAAATGATTTTCGATGGTGGATCGAACTCGGCCGCGCCTACGAGCAATCGGAGCAACCGGAGAGCGCCGAGGTGGCATTTCAGAAGGCGGTCGCACTTGCACCGTCATATACTTTCCCGCACTGGCAGTTCGGCAACTTTTATCTCCGTCAGAATCGTAGCGAAGAGGCTTTCGCGGAGCTGAGAAAAACTACGGAGCGAAGCGTCGTCTATCGTGAGCAGGTTTTCTCACTTGCGTGGGATTACTTCGACAAAGATCCGGAAAGGGTTGAGGAGCTGGCGGCGGATTCTCCTGACGTCCGTGCAACGCTCGCCCTTTTCTACGCCGCACGCGGAAGCGCCGATAATGCGTTGCGCGTCTGGAACACGCTCGCCGATGATCAAAAGCCGCGGTACGTAGATACGGCGAAACGGATCGCTCACGGTCTTTTTGAAAAGCAGCGATTTCGGGAATCGCTTGCCTTCGCGATCCAGACGGGTATCGATCCCGAGGCCCAGGCCGACAGCATCACGAACGGAGGATTCGAAAAATTCCTGGGCGGACCGGAAGATACGATTTTCGGTTGGCGTGTCCTGCGGGGCGAAGGGAAGATCGACATCCTGCCTGACACGAATGTGAAATACGAAGGAGCCCGGAGCCTGCGTGTTACGTTTCGGGGGTATGCGAAACCCGAGCTCCATAACGTCGTGCAGTTCGTTGCGGTGCAACCAGGTTCACGATACCGGCTTTCATTCATGATCCGAACGGATAATTTGCGGAGTGGCGGTCCGCCGTTGCTGCAGGTCATAAGCGGTCGGAATAATGCCGGGATCGCGGCGACTGAACCCTTTCCCGTCGGTTCGACAGATTGGGCTCCGGTAAGCGTCGAGTTTACCGTTCCGCAGGATTTCGATGGTATTCAGATTCGGACCGGCCGGCTGACGTGTGAAGAGTGCCCGATGACCGGGACGCTCTGGTACGACAATTTTCAGCTTACGAAGCTATGACTTGGGCGAACAAGCTCGGATTTTTCCTGATCGGCGCGATCGTCGTTTTTACGACCATCGCTTACGGCACGGTGCACCAGCCGACTCTCGCGGTTTTTTATTTATTGGTCGCCATGGTGGTCGTGCTGTGGGCCGTCGATAGTCTCCGATCCGGTGCGTTGCGCATTAGTCCGAGCCTGCTTCCACTCCCGCTGCTGGCCGCGGCGGTTTATGGTTTTGTTCAGGTAATCCCATTTGGCAGCGTCACGGACGCGGCAGGGATCGAGGTACCGAGGACTATATCGCTCGATCCATTCGCCACCAAAGTCTCCGCCATTCACTACTTCGCGCTCTTTCTTCTCTTATCGGCGACACTTGTTTTTCTCGACTCGGCAAAGCGTATTCGTAAACTCACGCTGGTGATCGCGGTTTTCGGATTCGTCTACGCCTTTTTCGCGATACTTCAATCCGTATTGAGTCCGCTGAAGATCTATGGCATCTACGAGGCGGGCGCTCCGTTCGGATCATTCGTCAACCGGCACAATTTTGCCGCCTACATGGAGATGGCGATGGCGCTGCCACTCGGGCTTATGTTTGCCGGGGCGGTGACCAGGGACAAACGCCTGCTTTATATTACGGTGATCGGTTTGATGGGCGTCGCTTTATTGCTTAGCGGCTCGCGTGGCGGACTGGTGGCATTCGTTGCGCAGATCATCTTTCTGACAATGCTTACCGCGGGATTCAAGGGCCGTTCGAGGCTTGCGCTTCGACTTGGTCTCGCTGCGCTTCTCGTGGTCGCTATCGTGGGCGGAGCGATCTTCGTCGGCGGCGAGACTTCCTTGACGCGACTCGCAGAAACAGCCGCGACCGAAGATGTGACGACCGGCCGAAGCAATATTTGGCAGGTCACCCTGCGTGTCATACTTGCAAATCTTCCGTTCGGTGCGGGTTTTGGTGCCTTCGGTGTTGCATACACGCCGCACGACCCGATGAGCGGGCTGGAGCGTGTGGAGCAGGCGCACAACGATTACCTGCAGGTGCTCGCAGACGCCGGCCTTGTCGGCTTGATCATCGGCGCGTTCTTTTTGTGGCAGCTAATCCTCCAGGGCCGTGACGCTCTTTTGATCGGTAATCGATATCGCCACGGCATTGCAATCGGGGCGTTGGCCGGCATTTTCGCGATCCTGGTTCACAGCATCTTTGATTTCGTCCTGCATACCACGGCAGTGTCAGTCCTCTTTCTAATGCTACTCGGTCTGTTGACGGCAAGTCGCACGGCGTACGACGACGACGTCGAAGATATTCCTCATGATCGATCAGCGCGACGAGTATCAGGAAAGGTGTCGTCGATCTCTTCGGCCCGAGGACGATCCCGCTCTCGATAAATTTCAACTATTCACTCTGGGAAGTATATTCGGTGGTTCGATCCTGAGTGGTAGGGGCTCGGCGAGGTCGAAGCGTGCTGGCGAGATACCACAATACACCGTGCGAAACATAAGCTGCCGAGAGTATCAGGAGCACATATTGCGAGTAGAGCCACATCAGCATTCCGATGGCGGCCACCACGAGCACGAGGTAAAGGTTTTTTCGACCAGTGCCTACGGTCTTCAAGCTCGAATACCGCAGCGTACTGACCATCAAAACGCCGAGTATCGCAATGAGGATCATTACGAGGTAGGCATAGAAACGTGCGAAGCCGTCACCGTGAGCGTTCAGGGGCAGGGGAGAGAAGTGGACGAAAGACGCAAGAAGCCCCGCAGCAGGCGGAATCGGCAGACCGACGAAATTTTTCTTATCAACCTTTGGGGTGCCTTCTTGCAGCACTCGTGGACGAGTCGCCTGCAGATTGAATCTCGCGAGGCGAAACGCTCCGCACATCAGATACATGAAGAGCAGAAATACGCCTAAAGCGTGTTCCGAGCTTTGTTCGCCGAACGAAGATCCGATCGCCCAACTATAGATCAGTGCGATCGGCGCTATTCCGAAGGTCAGCACGTCGGCGAGGGAATCGAACTGCACACCGATCTCGGTGGCCGTCCTGGTCATGCGAGCTACTCGCCCGTCCAGAGTATCGAAGAGAATGGCCAAACCTATGGCTATAGCGGCGTAATCGAAGTATCCGGCGGCTATCGCTGGCTGCGTCTGTACGATTTGGAATCCCCGGATCGAGTAGAGTACGGCCAGGAAGCCCATAGCTACATTGGCCGCCGTAAACGCGGTGGGAATCACGTAAAGACCTTTCTTGAGTCCACGATGGACCGTTTTCGGCTCGTCGATCTCCATTGTTTATGGAAGCCTGGCGATGATCGTTTCGCCGCCTACGACACGATCGCCGATTTTTACTTGAACGACAACCTCTGTTGGCATGAGAAGATCCGTT
>DASUSJ010000029.1:0-7490 GCA_036375155.1 Pyrinomonadaceae bacterium | reverse complement strand
GATGTCGCGGTTGGCCTCGTATATCTGCTGCCACGAGATCCCATACTTCTCGCCGATCTTCGTCAGGTTGTCGCCTGACACTACGGTGTACGTATGACCGCCGCCGCCGCCGGCCGCCGCTCCACCGACGTTTATATTCATGATCAGGTCGCCGGCGCGATAGTCCGGATCAATGCGATTGTATTCGTCCCAAAGCTGCTGCTTCGCTTCTTCGCTCGGTGCCGTTCCATTGATGTGAAGAACGCCGCCGCTTTCACTCAATTCGTAGCTCGTTCCATTCTGATTCGCGAGCTCAAGCAGCGTTTGATATTTTTCCTGTAAAGACATGTCTTCGTTCCTCCCTTGATTAATTACCCCTCTGAAGCTGGTTGTTGAGCTTGCCGGCGCCGGATTCGTTGACCACCTTGACGCACTCGGCATACTTTGCGGCAGGCACGGTGCCTGTTAGCGTTACCGTTCCGCCCGCAACCGTTGCGGTCGCGCCAGTGCAACCCGCCTTCTTTAGATTCTCATCGACCTTACCTTGAAGCATCGGATCGGCAGGAGCCGGAACCGGCGTCGGAAGGGCCCTCAGCGTTATGTTGTCCGTGACGGACTTGACACCTTCCACGCTTCTGGCGGACGCGGCCGCCCTGTTCTTTACAGTTATGTCCGCGACCTCACCGGTGAGCGTCGCGACACCGTCGTTAACCGCGACAGTGACACCAGTGACATTATCGGCAGCAAGCTTGGCGGCGACATCCTTTTGCAGATCCGCGTCGCTTTTCCCGCAGGCAGCCATCAGAGCGACCGCCGCGATACTGAGAACTATCAGAAATTTAACTTTCATTTTCCCTCCCGAGTTTTTTGAATACCATTACCTCACCAGCGGAGCCGGCGTTGAAAAAAGGTTTCAGGACCGCCAGGCGATCCAGAGATCGAAATTCCGAATTTAATAATTATAGTGAGTTATACGCCGGAATATTTCAACAGTATTCTGGAGCCGCATCCTCACGAGAAGATCTGCTCGGCGATCTGCCGCGCGATATCATACGAGTTGAATTCCGGTTTGATTATGAAATGCCAGTCGGCGAGCGCGTATATCCTTTGCCGGTCATTGAACAGCTGTTCAGCCACTGCTTTGTTCCGTGCGAGCGGCCGTTCTTTTTTTGACCGGCGGATATTCTGCCAGCAATGCTGGAAATTGGACTCGAGCCAAACGCTCGTCAGACCATGGGTTTTGAGAAGTCTGCGGTTCGTCTCTTCGGTCCAGGTTCCACCGCCAAGTGAAATGATCTGAGCCTTCTCGCTGGTGAGAGCACGCTCAAGATTTCGCGTCTCGACCTGACGGTAATACGGTAGTCCCTCGGCGTCGATAATGTCCGAAATCCTGCGTTGCTCGTGCTCCTCGATGAACGAATCGAGGTCGATACGCTCACAGTGGAGAAAGAGCGCAAGGTGGCGCGCTACGCTGGACTTCCCAACGCCCATAAATCCCGTCAGTGCGACGCGAGTCCCGTTATTCGTAAATCGCAACATTCTCGAGCACGTCAAAAAAGCCTGGGAATGAAACAGCTGCGCATTCCGCTCCGTCGATCTCCGTTTCCCCCTCGGCCAGAAGCCCGGCCACCGCGAACGCCATCGCGATCCGGTGATCTCCGAACGACTCCACACGCGCTCCCGTCAGGTGCGATCTGCGTACGCGAAACCCGTCGTCGAACTCCTCAACATTCGCACCCATCCGTCGAAGGTTTTCAACGATCGCCGCGATCCGATCCGACTCTTTCACGCGAAGCTCACCTGCGTCGCGTACTTCAAGACCGGCTTGGAGCTGTGTACCCAAAACAGCAAGTGCCGGAAGCTCATCGATCAGCCCGGCAATCGCGTCACCGTTTATGACGTTCTTTCCGTCCGCCGTAAGGCCTCCGGACACCCGGATGTCGCCAACTGGTTCGTTACTTTGCTCGCGCTCGTTTTCCAGGCTAATCAAGGCGCCCGCGTGCTGAAGCGTACCGATAACATCCGAGCGCGTTGGATTCAACCCGACACCGGGGATCGAAATGTCCGAACCCGCCAAGCATGCTGCAGCGACCATAAAGAAGACGGCCGAAGAGATATCCGATGGCACCCGTATATCGCGGGCAGAAAGCAGGCTTTTGCCATTTACACTCAGCGTGGTGCCTTCATCGGTCTTTTTTTCGTCGACGTCGACACCAAACCACCGGAGCATACGCTCAGTGTGGTCGCGTGTAGCGATCCTTTCCGTCACGGATGTTTCACCGTCTGAGTTCAGGCCGGCCAGCAGGATACAGGATTTTATCTGAGCAGATGCGATCTTGAGTCTGTGATGGGTCGCCGCCAGCGGTCGCCGCCCGTGGATGTCCAACGGAGCGTTTCCATTGTCCGATCCGATCACGGCTCCCATTGCCTCCAGAGGCTCGATGACCCGATTCATCGGCCGACGGCAAAGGGAATCGTCGCCGGTCAAAACGGAATCGAAACTCTGACCCGCTAGAACCCCGGCAAGAAGCCGCATTGTCGTTCCACTGTTTCCACAGTCGAGAGGGATGTCGGGCCCGAGAAAACCGGATTTCCCTACACCGCGTACGACGATCGCTCGGCCATCGCGCCCGATCTCGACCCTCAACCGTCGCAGGCACTCGAGCGTCGATCTGCAATCCTGACTCTCCGCGAAGTTGTCGATCCGTGTCTCACCGACGGCCATGGCGGATAGTATTGCGGCACGGTGCGATATCGACTTATCGCCGGCAAGCGGTATTTCACCCCGTAGGGCTTTTGCGGGGCGAATCAGCATACCTGACATTTTAGACCTCCGGATATGCATTTGTCTTGACAGGCACGACCTAAGCCTTTACCTTACAATGCAAACGCTGTGTCTGAGATACATATGCTTAAATTGCCGAGCCGCATCGAATCTGTCGATGAAGCGGCGATCAAGGCGGATGAGTTTGCCAAGGAGCAGGGGCTCGGGGACGACTTCGTCTCGGCGATAGATCTTGCTATTCGTGAATCGGTGGCTAATGCGGTTAAGCACGGCAACAAGTTCGCCGAGGGAAAGACCGTCGATGTGACCTTTGCACGCACCGAAGAAGGCTTCGAGATCACGGTCCGCGATTACGGTACCGGGTTCGAGATCGACACGATCCCCGATCCGACAGACCCGGAGAATCTTCTGAAGGCAAACGGACGGGGAATACTTTTTATGCGTTCTTTTATGGACGAGGTCGAATGGTCAAACCCTGAGGGCGGCGGCACCGTGGTGAAGATGGTAAAGCGACGATAAATTCCTGTTTCACGTGGACTTTGCACAGTAGTTCGTCTAGAATCTGCTATCAAACTTAATAACTTAACGAGGAGAAAAAAATGTCCGATATCACTATTTCTGAACGTCAAGCCGGGGATGTGACCATTCTCGATCTGGACGGCAAGGTTACGATCGGCGAAGGCAGCGTTGCCCTTCGCAACGCGATTCGCCGGCTGTTGGGCGAGGGGAAGAATAAGATTCTTCTTAACTTGGGCGGTGTCGGCTACATCGATTCGAGCGGTATCGGTGAGCTAGTGTCGAGCTTTACGGCCGTCAACAAGGAAGGAGGGACCCTCAAGCTGCTCAACCTGACGCAGAAGATCCAGGACCTGCTTGCGATAACCAAGCTTCTCACCGTTTTTGATGTCTTCGACGAAGAGGACGAGGCTCTCAGCAGCTTCAATTAGCTATAGCTTTTAGTGACCGGCGTTCAGCTGTCAGTTAGAAATTTCGGGGGCGTAGGTTTTACGCCCCTTTTCACTGTCTGATGATCGCAAATGGCTTTTGTGTAAGCATCCCGCCACGGCTAAAATACATCTCTAACACAGGCAAGGAACACGGTCACAATTAGAGAGATTTCCCTTCGAGAGTTTCCTTAATTTCTTTAGTGCTGACCGGGTTTCTTGCCCAACACTTTTAAGCACGTAATTCCGATGAGAAAAGCACTTTTCGCTCTTTCGTTCTTCATTTTCAGCGCATTCGCTTCAGCCCAAAATCTTCCGACCGGATTCGATCTCTCGAATTACGGTGTCAGGATCGAGCCCGATAAGCGGGTCATCGTGGTTCTCGCGGCGCTGGATGCGGCCCGTACAACGAATGAGTCCGGTGAAAGCGTGCCGGTTCTGAATCCAAAGCTGTCCCCCGAGGGGCTGAAATTTCGTGAGTTGTTGCGGAGCGATCTGGCCGCGCTTAACGACGACCTAAGGCAGCGGATCTCATCGTTCGTCATCCAGCATAAAAAGAGAAACCCGAATGTAACCGATGCCGAACTCGTCGCCCACTTTATCTCGATGGCCTACGCTCTCACGCCTGTTCCCGAGCTCGCCGACCCTGTCGTGACAAGCGACCTTCCGGGGAACCTGCTTGATGTTTTGGATTTTGCCCCGCTTGTCCGTGATTTTTATCGCCGGTCCAGTATCGCCGGGAACCTGAACGAGTACGTCAAGGCATATCAAAAAGCCGCGGATGGCCAGCTGCGCGGCTCGTCCCGTGAAATGGTGAACGATCTGCTCAGCTATCTCCATACACGTCCGCAGATCTACTATGAGGAGAGAACCAAAACCCAGACTCAAAAGTCCGGCAGCAAGACCGCGACCCTGAGCCAGACGGAGGTCCGTCAGCGGGAAAGACGCTTCTTTATCGTTCCCGAAATGCTGGCACCGGTGGGCAACGTTATCTACATGAACGTGAAAGACGACTACTTTGTTGTCGTTCCGCCCGAGACCGATCTTGCGTTCTCGGAAGTTCGCCGTGCGTTCCTGCAGTTTGTCATCGACCCGATCGTCATTAACAATTCGAAAGACATCGCGACGATCCGTGACAGTGTAAAAACGATTCTGGAAGAGCGCCGGAAGATCGATCCGAAGATCTCCCCGGATGTTTATCTGACCATCTCGCGTTCGCTGGTTGCGGCGATCGACGTCAAGCAGACCGAGAACTTGAAGAGGACGGTCGCGCTTCAACAAAGCCGGCAACGGATCGACGCCGCGAAAACAGTTGACGAGAAAAGGGCCGTCTCGGCGGAGCTTCAGAAATACCAGGCTGAGCTGGCGGACGAGACCGCTCTTCAACTTTCTGAGGATTATGAAAAAGGAGCTGTTCTGGTTTTCTACTTTGCAGAACAGTTGAAGGGGGTCGAGGATTCGGGTTTCGACATCGCATCCTCGATGCGCGAAATGATCCTCTCTTTCGATCCGGCGAAAGAAAGCGGCCGTTACGCTTCTTTTGCTGACGCACGGAAGCGGGCTGTCGCTGCTCGAGATGAGCGCCGGAAGAGTCCGGCTTCGACCGTGATCGCCGTCAATCCCGTGACAGCACGTCTTGTCGATATCCAGAAGCTGATCGACGCGAAGAATTACACTCGGGCACAAACCGAATTAAAGGAGCTTTTGATTCAGCACCCGAACGAGGCTCGAGTCCATTACAATGTGGGCCGTGTGGCGAGTCTTGAGGCTGAACCGATAACCGATCCCGAGAAGCAAAAAGCAAAGCTTCTTGAAGCAAAGGTTGCGTATGAAAAGGTGGTCGTCATTGCGCGCCAGCAGACCATCGACCCGGCTCTCCTTTCGCTCACTTATGTTGCCCTCGCAAAGATCTACGAGTTTTACGACGAGAATACATATGCGATGAGTGTGTACGACGCCGCGATCAAGGTCGGGAACGTCACGGGCGGGGCGTATAACGAGGCTCTCGCAGCAAAGCAGCGGCTGTTGAAGAATCCGTAAGATGTTTTAAGTACCGCCTACAAGCGGTGTCTGTTGGTACAATCGAATCTTGAGCAATCCTATGCCCGAGCATCGTAACCAGCAGCCGCCCGAAGACGGCAGTCAAAATGAATTCCGCAGCGGATATGTCGCCCTCGTCGGACGCCCTAACGCCGGGAAGTCGACACTTCTAAACTATTTAGTAGGCGAGAAGATCGCCGCTGTATCCAACAAGCCCCAAACCACACGTCACCGCATCCAGGGAATTGTAACTAACGGAAATGGTCAGATCGTTTTCGTCGATACGCCGGGTGTGCACAAACCAGGTTATTTGCTGAACAGGCGGATGATGGCTGCGGTGCATGATGCGATCCTGTCGGTAGACCTGGTCGTCCTACTCCGCGACGCCAGCGTTTCGACTGGCAACGGCGACAGGTTCGTTCTCGACCTCGTGAAAGGAGCCGCGAAACCAGCGATCCTGGTCTTGAACAAGATCGATAAGATTCACGACAAAACGGGACTGCTACCGCTGATCGACTGGTATTCGAAGGAACATGCGTTTGCCGAGATCGTGCCTGTTTCCGCGCTGAAGGGCGACGCGATCGATAACCTGCTCCAACAGATCATCAAGCACCTGCCTGAAGGCGAGCCGATCTTCGGAGAAGACGAGCTGACGGACCAGCCGCTCCGCAGCATCGTCGCCGAAATGGTCCGTGAAAAGATCCTCGCCTCAACTGGTGAAGAGATACCCTACGTAACCGCCGTCGTCACTGAACGCTGGGATGAGAGTGATCCGGCGCAGCCTCGGATCTACTGCGCGATCTACGTCGAGCGCGACTCCCAGAAAGGCATCATCATCGGCAAGGGCGGTGCAAAGCTCAAAAAGATCGGCAGCGAGGCTCGCGCCGATATCGAGAAACTGCTCGGCACTCAAGTCTATCTTCAGCTTTTTGTGAAAGTTGTCGCCGATTGGCGAAACCGGGAACGTGACCTGGATGAGATCGGCATACGAGAGTAATGCACGGCGCAAACGACAAGACTCACTGGTTTTCGATCTCGGTAACCGTTGCACCTGAGGTTTCCGAGGCGATCGAGTATGCGTTCAACTCGCTCGAGGCGGTCGGCACTGAGATCAATCACTTGCGGAAAAAGAACGCCGAGCGTGTGACGGTCGTCGGGTATTTCAACGATTTGCCTGATGAAGAGACGGTCGAGGACGAGCTGCAATACTCGTTGCGTGTCTACGGATTCAGTGCGGATTCCGTAATTCAGATTGAGCGAAACAAGATCGACGAGACAGACTGGCTCGCCGAATGGAAAAAACATTGGCGGCCGACCGCGGTCGGAAATTTTGTGATCGCACCGTCCTGGAGCGAGGTTGCGGAAGACAGCTCGATCGTCATACGTATCGAACCAAACATGGCTTTCGGCACAGGAACTCACGAGACGACGCAGTTGTGCCTGCAGGCGATCGAGAATCTCTATCGTCGCGGGGACAGCTTTTTGGATGTCGGAACGGGGACGGGAATTCTCGCGATCGCTGCGGCTCTGGTGAATGCGAGATCTCAAGCCTCGAATGGGAAGTTTCTTGCGTGTGATACCGACGCGGATTCCATCAAGATCGCAAAGGAGAACGCCGAACTCAACGG
This sequence comes from Pyrinomonadaceae bacterium, assembly GCA_036375155.1. Classification (GTDB taxonomy): domain Bacteria; phylum Acidobacteriota; class Blastocatellia; order Pyrinomonadales; family Pyrinomonadaceae; genus OLB17. The sequence goes on along the minus strand of DASUSJ010000029.1, from coordinate 114 downwards.
TGTTAGCGACACGATCGGATTCGAGATCGGTTCCATCACTGAGACGACGCCCGTTTTCGATTTCGTGTGCGCGAACCTTACGCTTGATGTGATCTTGCCACACTTGCCTCTGTT
>DASUSJ010000028.1:0-13405 GCA_036375155.1 Pyrinomonadaceae bacterium | reverse complement strand
GCTTCCGGCCTGTTCGCACATTCTGAACGATCGCGGGAATCAGCCCGTCGGAATACTTTTCAAATTTCAGATCGTTCATAGACGAACCTCCAACCCGCGCATTCGCAGGAATGATTTCAACGCGCCGATAGTGATCTCCTCTGAAACACGCTTGCCGCTAGCGCGGCGTCCGCTTGGCCGATAGCTAGTGCCTCCGCGAAGTGATCCATATTGCCCGCACCGTCGGACGCTATGAGCTGTCACCGCCTTCGCAACGAAGGCGGGTATAAATCGCGCTTTGACAAGTCGGCCCCGGAAAAAAGAAAGTTCCGTCATGCACGTCGTTGCCGCGCAGCGACGCTCGGCATAAAATGAAACTTTCCGCTGACCAAAACCGTATTCGGGTCAGCTATAGGGAGATTCCTCATATGAAATCGGTCATCGCGATACTAATCGTTTTCCTTTTCACCACGGTTGCAGCCGCCCAAACTCCGGCTGAGATGCGAGCGCGCGAGATAGCTGCGCTTATAAACTCCGGCGACCGCACGGCAGTGCGGAAGTACGTCGAGACCAGCTTTTCGGATCAGCTGCGGAGCCGCCCGATGGAACGGCATCTCTCGTTCTTCTCGACAGAACATGATCAGGCTCGCGGACTCGAAGTCAGCGGAGTGCAGGATTCGGGTGACAACCAGGTAACGCTGCTTGTCCGGAAGAAACTGACTGGTGAATGGCAGGGCCTTTGGGTCGCTGTCGAAGCGGCTGCTCCCCATAAGGTTGCAGCGATCGGTCGCCAACCGGCAAAACCGCCAGCGGGCGAAAAGCGCGAGCTCAGCGATAAGGACATTGCTCGCGAACTAGACTCGTTTGCAAAAAAACTGGCGACCGCCGACGTGTTTTCCGGGACGATCTTACTTGCGAGAAATGGTGAGGTGGTCTACAAGGGGGCGTTCGGGATCGCAAACAAAGATTTCAATGCTCCGAACCGGATCGATACAAAGTTCAATCTCGGCTCGATGAACAAGATGTTCACCGCGGTTGCGATCGCACAGCTCGTTGAGCGCGGCAAGATGTCGTTCGACGATCCGCTCTCGAAATTCATCCCTGACTTTCCAAACGCAGACGCCGCGAAAAAGATACAGATCAAGCATCTGCTAACCCACACCAGCGGGCTTGGCGGTTATTTTTCAGATCGTTACGACGGCATGTCGCGCGAGCGGCTGCGAAATGTCGATGACATGATGCGGTTGGTGCGCGAGGACGAAAAGGACGTTCGTTTCGAACCCGGTTCGAGATGGGCGTACAGCAATACCGGAATGCTCGTGCTTGGAAAGGTGATCGAGGTAGTTTCGGGGCAAAGCTATTTCGATTACGTTCGCGAAAATATCTATAAGCCTGCCGGCATGACGAATACCGATTCTTACGAGCTGGATCGAGTGAACCCGAATCTCGCCGTCGGTTACGATAAGCGGTTTACAGATACAGGTGTGGACTGGGTGAACAATGTCTTCTCGCACGTTTTGCGCGGCGGGCCGCAGGGAGGCGGATTCTCGACGGCAGAAGATCTCTTGAAGTTCGATCAGGCTCTGCGTTCCGGCAAGCTGATTAGCGCGGAAACTTTCAAGATACTGACTTCACCCAAACCCGAGCTCAACTCGCCCAACTACGGTTACGGGTTCCAAGCCGATACTGAACGAAATGTCGCCGGTCATGGTGGCGGTTTCACCGGCATCAACTCGAACCTGGACATGTTTCTCGGAAGTGGCTGGTCGGCGATCGTCATGTCCAACTACAGCCGCGGCGCCGGACCGGTGCAAGCAAAAATGAGAAACCTGATCGGCTCTGCCAAGTAAGAGCACAGGGAGGTGTTGTCCTGTCGCGACGTTTTGTACTCAATGCGCCCGTCGGTATGCGGAACGCTCGTAGGCGAAGTCTCGTCTTAGGAGTTCGCCCTTCCCTCACCGGGAGAAGCTGAGGTCGTGCTGAATCTTGTACGATATTCTAACTAGATTCTAGATAACACTCTTCTATCCCGCCTGGTCCGTGGGACAATCCCGATATGTAGCCACTAGCATCGCAGGCCTGCAAAGATCGATCCGTTTTCTGAAAAGACTTACCACGTCACGTGCCGTCGTTGACCGCTAAGTCGGCGAATAAGGGCCGGCCCCGAAACCATCGTCCGCGAGGGCGACAAGCTAAGGGGCCAGGCAACGGCCAGAGCAACCTGACACTCAAACCGGTGTCGGACACCTCGTGCTAGTATTCCTCACTCGGTGCGGGTATCACGTCTGAAAAAGGTTCCGATGCAAGATCGTTCGTTTTAAGGTTGCCCGATACCGAATAACGGGCGTACCCTGCAGGAGACGGTGAAGCCGACTCTCGGAGAATCGGGCCGTGTGCTGAGAGACCGTCTCCGCGTACCCAAACAGCGTCGAGCCTCGAACGACGCACTGTTCGTGTGAAAATCAAAGACACCTCATGGCAGATAGAACATTGGCGGGCACCGCATGTCGAAGGGCTGGAGTTACTTAGCGCGTCGAATATCACCCACGATTATCCGCGACATATCCACGAAGCGTACGGCATTGTGATGATGGAGCGGGGACAAGAGATCAGTCGTACTCGAGCAGGAACATTTACAGCTTCTTCCGGTGAGCTGATGTTACTGAATGCCGACGAGGCCCACACAAGCAGATCCATCAACGCACAGTACCACATGATGAGTATCCCTCAGACAGTGTTCCTACGGTTGGCTTCTCAGGCAACGGAACGTAGTGTCGACTCATTCCGCTTTCTGGAACCGGTTGTGCGCGACAGAACCCTGTATCGGTCTTTACTCAACTTGCACCTAGCACTCCGGGAGTCAGACTCATCACTCGAACAGCAGTCGAGCTTTGTTTCAACGATCACAACGCTGCTCGCACACTGTAAGCCCGACTTGTCACGACCGGTTGGACGGGAAGTCCGTCGAATTAAAGTCGTGCGAGATTATGTTAGAGAACACTACGCAGAAAATATTTCATTGATCACATTGTCTTCCGTAGCGGACCTCACCGGTTTTCATCTAGTGCGCGTGTTTCGAGAACACGTTGGCGTTCCCCCGCATGAATACCAGACCCATATTCGAGTCAATAAGGCTAAAGTTCTCCTCCGTAGCGGCTACTCTATCGCAGACGCCGCACTCATGGTCGGCTTCTGCGATCAGAGTCATCTTTCTCGGAATTTTCGCCGGATCACGGGCATGACACCCGGCTACTACGCGTCCTACAGTATCAGTTAGCAATATCGTACAAGAATTGGATCCGTCGTTTCGATTAATCTGAAAAACCGATCACGGTTTGAAGGAGGGTTAGCGATGGAGCTGAAGCGAATGAAAAAAGGGGTGTGTTGTGCGAGTCTCTTAGTAAGCTTTTGTCTGCTCACATCTATCGTATCGATCGCCCAGACGCCGGTGTCGCTCCCGGCGGACAAGATCGCTCAGCTTGAAAAAGCAATATCCAGCTTGATGTCAGGTCGCGGCATACCGGCAATGTCGGTGGCCGTCACCCAGGGTGACCAAATTCGATTTCAGGGAGGGTACGGTACCGCGGATGTAGAAAATTATGTTCCGGCGAAGGCATTGACCGTTTACAGAATCGCATCGACGACCAAACCGTTGACGGCAGTTGCTGCGATGCAGCTCGTCGAACAAGGCAAACTCGATCTCGACCTCCCCATTCAAAGGTATTTTCCCGCGTTCCCGCCAAAGAGCTCCCCGATAACTACACGACAACTGCTTGCACACACTAGCGGTATACGCCATTACAAGTCGGGCGAAGGCGAGCGAACCGATCGCTTTGAAAGCTTAACCGCCGCGACGGCAGTTTTCAGGGATGATCCGCTTGATTTCGAGCCCGGAACCAAGTATGGCTACACAACGTTCGGCTACACATTACTGGGTGTAGTGATCGAAGGAGCGTCGGGTATGAGGTTTGAAGATTACATGCGCGAGAACATCTTCAAACCTGCCGGAATGACTCACACCTATGTCGATGATGTGTTCGCGATCATCCCGAGTCGGGCGAGAGGGTACCGTCCAAGGTCCTACGGAGTCTTCAATGGCGAGAACCGGAATGCTTCCCTAATGGACTCCAGTTACAAGGTACCGGGTGGCGGACTGGCATCCACCGCCGAGGACCTCGCTCGTTTTTCTATCGCCCTCCAGAACGGCAAGCTTCTCAAGCCCGCGACTTTTGCTCAGATGTCCGTCAGCCAAAAAACTCGTGACGGGAGAGAGACAGGATACGGATATGGCTGGTACATCGGTGTAAGCGAGCCTCCGACCGCGGATCCGACCGCGATCCATCACGGGGGTGTCCAAGCGGGCTTCACCGCGCACCTCGTATTATGGCCAAAGAAAAATCTCTCGGTCGTCATACTTACCAACCTCGAGGGCGGCGGCAGGCTCGGGCTGGCAAGTCTGGCGAGCCAAATGGCAGATATCGTACTTCAGTGACTCTCGAGTCGGACTATCCGTCTCGGCATCTTCTGACCTCGTTCCGTTAAGCGGTCACGTGGAGATTGAAGTCGCGAGTCATCTCACTTGTAAGATCTGGTGAGCCGCCGGGCGCTCCGCCGTCGATGATCCGTGCCGGGCCGAGCTTTCCAGTGAGCTGGAGACACGAACGTTCCGTCCTGGACCGGCGATTGAATCGCACTTTGCGGGCGTGGGGGTAGGAATACCGGGTTCAAAACCACTTTCATCTCCCATTTAGGCGAAAGTAGTTCGTGGCTTAACTTTTCCTCGCTCAACCAATATGATTATCGGTAGTTCAACCGGTTCGAACGTATGACCTATATCCGATCTACATTCCGTCACCCAGCTCTCCCGAAGAACGATCTCGGCTACACAGTCGATTACTACGAAGGTTCGCTCTCCACACTCTGTGCGGGGTGCGGGCATGATTCGATCAATGCCGCGATCGTGCAGGCGTGTTGGGAGATGAATATCGAGCCTCACAAGGTGGCGAAACTCTCGGGTATCGGCTGCTCTTCGAAATCGCCGGCGTATTTTTTGTCGAATTCGCACGGGTTCAATTCGGTGCACGGGCGTATGCCTTCGGTCGCGACAGGTGCGAATCTCGCGAACCGCGACTTGATCTATTTCGGGGTCTCGGGTGACGGCGACACGGCGTCGATCGGGATGGGGCAGTTTGTTCATGTCGTCAGGCGCAACCTGCGGATGGTGTACCTGGTGATGAACAACGGCTGCTACGGGCTGACGAAGGGACAGGATTCCGCAACCGCGGATGCAGGCTCGAAGAACAAGACCGGTCACGAGAACCTGTTTGCGGCGATCGATCTGGCGAGTCTTGCGATAGAACTCGGAGCGACCTTCGTCGCGCAGAGTTTTTCAGGTGATAAGGAACAGCTCACGCCGCTCTTAAAGGCTGCGATGCGTCACAACGGTTTCGCGATGCTGAACGTGATCTCGCCCTGTGTCACTTTCAACAACAACTCGGGTTCGACCAAATCGTACGACTATGTACGCGAGCACGTCGCCGCAACCGCGACAATGGATTTCGTCCCGATGATGCGTGAGATCACGACGAACTATGAGGCCGGTTCGGTCAAAGAGCTTCTCATGCATGACGGCTCGGTCATCCATCTGAATAAGCTCGCTAAGGACTGGGACCCTACCGACCGGCTTTCCGCAACCAACGCCGTGCGCGAAGCAAAGCGCCGGGGCGAGATCCTCACCGGTCTGCTCTATATCAACCGAGACTCGGCAGATCTGCACGACATGCTCTCGACCACGACTCGGCCGCTGAATAGTCTCTCGCAGAAGGAGCTATGCCCGGGAAGTGAGGCGCTGGCGAAGCTAAACGCAAGTCTGAGGTAATAGCCACATTAATCGCGGATGACGCGGATCTTTTTTCGTGTCGTTTCATGTGGGTTTGTGATTCCCCCCTGGAGCACTGAGACCACTAAATCACGCTAAGTCACACGAAAAGATACGCATTATTCTTGTTATCTGCGGTAAAAGATCCTCACGCAAAGACGGCAATGCTCGCAAAGAAAACCGCTTTATCCTAAAATCGATCCGACCCAATTCCTCATATGAACTTCGGCTTCATCATCGACAACCGGAAGTGTATCGGCTGCCATGCCTGTACCGTTGCCTGCAAAGCCGAGCACGAGGTGCCGGTCGGCGTGAACCGGACGTGGGTAAAGTACATTGAGAAGGGCGAATTTCCCGACACTCGAAGATTGTTTTCCGTCATGCGGTGCAATCACTGCGCCGACGCTCCGTGCGTCGAGATCTGCCCGGTGACGGCCTTGTTCACCAGAAAAGATGGCATCGTCGATTTCGATACGCGTCGCTGCATCGGATGCAAAGCATGTACGCAAGCCTGCCCGTATGACGCGCTGTACATGCACCCGGACGATCACACATCCGCGAAGTGCAACTACTGCACGCACCGTGTGGATATCGGTCTTGAACCGGCGTGTGTGAATGTCTGTCCCGAGCACGCGATCATCTCGGGCGACATGGACAACCCCGAGACTGAGATCTCTCGTTTGTTGGCTCGTGAGACGGTGTCTGTGAGAAAGCCCGAGAAAGGAACTAACCCGAAGCTTTTCTACATCGATGGCGACAAGGCCTCGCTCGATCCGACCGAGGCGAATCCCGGTACGGATTACATGTGGTCCAGCCAATCGTCGGGTGTTGGACATCACGTAGGACGGACTGTCAGTCCGTCCGCGTTCGTGCAAATCACGACTCGGAACAACGACCGGGGACGGACTGACAGTCCGTCCTACGGCTCGCGTGTTTATGACGCACCGGATAAGGGCGTGCTATGGAGTTGGGAAGTTTCCGCGTATGTCTGGACAAAGGCGATCGCCGCGGGTGCCTTTATGGTTCCGGCGTTGTTCGGGCTGATATTCCCCCGTGGCTCGACGGAGGTAATGCGAATCGGTGCGATCGTCGCGTTGGTGTTTCTGGCACTGACGGGCGCCCTTCTCGTTAAGGATCTTGGCAGACCTGAGCGGTTCTTGTACGTTCTGCTTCGTCCGCAGTGGAACTCGTGGCTGACCCGCGGCGGCTATATCATCACAATCTACGGAGCGTTGCTGACGGCATGGTTAGCAGCATCTAATCTCGGTTTCGCATCGGCGTTGACTGTGATCGAGGTACTAGGTGTCGTGTTCGCCCTGCTTGCCGCGGTCTACACGGCGTTCCTGTTCGCCCAGGCAAAGGGACGGGATTTCTGGCAGTCGCCGATGCTCGGAGCGCACATGATCATCCACTCAGTTATGGCGGGCGCTGCAGTTTTCCTGATCGCCTCAGTATTTGAGATCGGTGGCGGACCTCGATACTGGACGCTTCTATTTCTCACGGTCTGGGCGATGATCATTATCAACCTGATTACACTCGCCATCGAGCTGACGATGACGCACGCGACCGATGACGCTCACGCTGTCGCGAAGATGATCACAAACGGCCAGTTCAGCCGCGAGTTCTGGTTCGGCGTGATTCTCATCGGTAACGCTCTGCCGCTGTTCTTGTTGTACCTTGAAAATCCCTTCGCACTTGCACTGGCCGGAGTCTTGATGCTGGTCGGTATCTACATCGGCGAAAGGATCTGGGTAAGGGCGCCGCAGTTGGTGCCGTTGAGTTGATCACGCGGTTATGCCGCCCGACGAGCGGAAAGGCTGTGCCTCCCTCTGCCAGCATAGCCGCACAAAATGTATTAGATGTCGACGGAAAGGCAAAGCCTTTCCGCTCATCGGGCGGCATAGCCGCAAGAGAAGGGACGGACAGGCAGAGCCCTTCGACTAATCGGCCGGGATAGCGCGACAAGAAGATCAGCATGAACCGACACAAACCCTCATTCATCGAATCTCTCGCCGAGAAACTCCACCTCATCCCAAATCTCCATCATGAGATGGATGAGCTACCGCCGATCGTCGAACCCGGCAAGCTCACTGATTATCCGCCGCCAGACAAATGGGATGACTGGACCGAGTACGAAGCGCTCAGCGGGCAAAAACGGGAAAAGAAAAACTACATGATCATCCCGACGACGTGCTTCAACTGCGAGGCAGGTTGCGGGCTGCTCACGTATGTCGAGAAAGAGACGCTCAAGATCCGTAAGTTCGAGGGCAATCCGTATCATCCCGGCAGCCGCGGACGGAACTGTGCGAAAGGTCCGGCGACGATCAATCAGATCAACGATGTCGATAGGATCCTCTATCCCCTGAAGCGAAAGGGCGCACGCGGATCGGGTGAATGGGAGCAGGTGAGTTGGGACGAAGCGCTCGATGATATCGCTGCGAAGATCAGGACGGCGCTAAAGGAAGATCGACGGAACGAGGTGGTCTATCACGTCGGACGGCCGGGCCATGAAGGATTCATTGATCGCATCCTCCAGGCGTGGGGCGTCGACGGTCACAACTCGCACACGAACATCTGCTCGGCCGGTGCGCGGTTCGGCTATGCGATCTGGCAGGGCGCCGATCGGCCGTCGCCCGATCATGGCAATGCCGACTTTATACTGCTGATCTCGGCACACCTCGAATCGGGTCACTACTTCAACCCGCACGCACAGCGCATCATCGAGGGCATGATGAACGGGGCGAAGCTCGCGGTCATGGACACGCGGCTTTCGAATACCGCGTCGATGGCGGATTACTGGATGCCGACGTATCCGGGCAGTGAAGCAGCGGTGCTCCTCGCGATGGCGAAGATCATCATCGAAGAAAAGCTGTACAACGAGAAGTTCTTGCGTGATTGGGTGAACTGGCGGGAGTCGTTGGAGGAACTCAGGAAAATCTCACGATCGCAGGCAGTAGATCATAGGGAGGCCCAACCGCAAGGCGTCGGTGGAGCCGGCAGGTCGGTACCGTCGGCGGTAGCGGGCGGGCGGGACTCCGGATACAACGACGTTGGCTCAATACCTGGCGCCGACCCGCCCGCTCATGCGGACGGTACTGACCTGCCACCCGCGTCGGTCGCTTCGGACCCGGTGACGTTCGAAGATTTCATCGCGGAACTATGCGGATTCTACGCTGAATACACGCCCGAATTCGCTGAGCAGGAAAGCGGAGTTCCGGCCGCAACTATCATCGCTGTCGCACGGCAGATCGGGCGGGCGGGAACACGATTCTCGTGTCACAACTGGAGAAGCGCCGGTGCCGGAAACCTCGGCGGATGGGCGGTTGCACGATGCCTGCATTTCTTGAACGTTCTTACCGGAAGCGTCGGCACGGTCGGAGGAACACTGCCCAGCGCCTGGAACAAATTCAAGCCTGCCTCATTCTCGACCCCGCCCGCGCAGAAATTCTGGAATGAGCTTCACTACCCGCTTGAGTACCCTCTCTCGCACTACGAGATGAGCTTTCTGCTCCCGCACCTGCTGAAAGACAATCGCGGCAAGCTCTCGGTCTATTTCACGCGCGTCTTTAACCCGGTGTGGACGTACCCGGACGGGTTTTCCTGGATCGAAGCCCTGTCGGATGAAAGCAAGATCGGTCTCCACGTAGCGCTCACGCCAACGTGGAACGAGACGGCGTACTTCGCCGACTACGTCCTGCCGATGGGCCTCGCCAGCGAGCGACACGACCTAACGAGTTACGAAACCCACTCCGGTATGTGGATCTCGTTCCGGCAGCCGGTCTTGCGGGAGGCCGCGCGTAAGATGGGACGCGAAACGACATTCACCTACGAAACGAACCCGGGCGAGGTTTGGGAAGAGGACGAGTTCTGGTTCGAGCTATCGTGGCGGATCGACGCGGACGGCGATCTCGGCATCCGCCAGCATTTCATTTCTCCGTATCGCGAAGGCCAGAAGATCACGATCGAGGAGTATTACCAGTACATTTTCGAGAACACTAAGGGTTTGCCGGAAGTCGCGGCAAAAGAAGGACTGTCGCCGCTCGACTACATGCGCAAGTACGGCGCATTCGAGGTCGAGAAGGCGGTTTACGAAAAGCACATGGAGCCGGCAATGATCGCCGATCTCGCAAATGACGAGATCGATGTCGAGCGCTGCGAGATCCGACGGGATGGAAAACTTGTCGCTATCATCGCCGACGGAAAAGCCCGTGTGGGATTCAACACACCGTCCAAACGCCAGGAGTTGTTTTCGAAAACGACCGCTGAATGGGGCTGGCCTGAATACGAATTCCCAACCTATGTTAAAAGCCACATCCATCCGGACAATTTGGCCGAGAATGAGATCGTGCTTGTCCCGACGTTCCGGTTGCCGACGTTGATCCACACGCGATCGGGTAACGCGAAGTGGCTGGCCGAGATCTCGAATCGAAACCCGCTGTGGATGCATACTTCGGACGCCGAGCGCTGGGGGATCAAGACAGGCGATCTCGTCCGCGTCTCGACTGAGATCGGCTACTTTGTAAATCGAGCGTGGGTGACTGAGGGAATGCGGCCCGGCGTCGTCGCGTGCTCGCATCACATCGGCCGATGGCGTCGTGCACAGGACCCGAGCAACAATCGTTGGTCCACGAACCAGGTGCGGTTGAAGGAAGAGGAACCCGGCATATGGAAGATGTGGGTCGAGGAAGGGATCGGTGCTTACGAGAGCGAAGATCCAGACACGTCGCGCGTCTTTTGGTCGGATGGCGGTGTTCATCAGAACATCACGTTTCCCGTTCATCCTGATCCGGTGTCGGGAATGCACTGCTGGCACCAGAAAGTGACGGTTGAGAAAGCTCACCCCGGTGACGAGCACGGCGATGTTTTCGTCGATACGAACAAGTCGTTCGCGATCTACAAGGAGTGGCTTGCGATGACGAGACCGGCACCGGGGCCAAACGGGCTGAGACGTCCTCTTTGGCTGGCAAGACCTTTGAGACCGGCGGAAGAGATGTTCTATGTGAAGTCGTTGGACGGTAGACGGTAGGCGAGTGGTAGTGGGTAGATTTGTCTTACGAGAGCCGGCGACACGAGTCAGAACCGGGAGCGGTAGCGATATCCGATTGCAGATTGCGGAACGCGGAATGCGAATTTCGTGTCGTTTAACGTGATTCGTGTATGTCGTGGTTACTCGTCGATAAAAACTCGGTAAACACGAAACACACGATCACACGAATGACCAAGAAATAGCTGAATCGTCATAAAACTTGCCGCCCCCCATCCGAATTCGGTAACCGCATCACCCGGTTGCTACCGCTCCCGGTCCTGACTTGCGTTGCCAGCCTACTTGTTCCTCAATACGTCGGGACTTTAGACTTATTCCTATGACCCTGAAAGAAAAAATAATCTCCGACCTGACGGAAGCCATGAAAGCCAAAGACGCCGAGCGGCTTTCGACTCTCCGGATGGTCAAAGCCAACCTGATGAATCGCCAGATCGAGAAGGGTGGCGAGCTTACCGACGAGGAAGTAACGAAGGCTTTACAATCACTCGTGAAGCAACGGCGAGACTCGATCGAGCAGTATGAGAAGGCAGGTCGCGCCGAGTTGGCCGCAAAAGAAGCCGCCGAGATTTCTCATATCGAAGCGTATTTGCCGCAGGCAGCGACTACCGATGAGATCTCCGCGGCCGTCGATGCGGCGATCTCGGAAACCGGAGCCTCCTCAATGAAAGAAATGGGCACGGTAATGAAAGCGGCTATGGCCAAGCTCGCAGGCAAGACGGCTGACGGCAAGCTGGTTAGTGAGACCGTAAGATCCAAACTGTCTTAAGAGCATATGCCGCAGGCCACACAAAATACATCGGAAAGCTGGCTCGCTCGCAAGCAACGCGAACGGGGCCGACGGGCGCTCGAGCGCCAGCTCGAGTATCAGGAAAAGAAAGCCGCCGCGCTGGGATCGAGTCAGGACGAGCTTGTTCGCTCGAACTTTCTCCGTTGTCAGGTCCTGCGCCGCCGGCTCGAAGGGATCAAAACGATCGGCAGTGACGCAAAAGTGCTCGAAGTAGGAAGTGGCGCTCACGGCCTGATATTTGGCTTCGGGGCGAAACTGGGTATCGGCGTCGATCCGCTCGCCGTTGACTACAAACGACTTTTTCCTTCTTTACAGGATCAGACGATAACGCTTGCTGCGATCGGTGAAGAACTTCCCTTTGCTACGGAGTCGTTCGACGTTGTGCTGAGCGACAACGTGATCGATCACGCGACGCGGCCGCTGGCGATCCTCGACGAGCTTGTTCGTGTGTTGAAAAAGGGAGGCCTGCTTTACTTCACCGTCAACATTCACCACCCGATCTACTCGCTCGCCTCTCACGCCCACGGCGCATGGAACGCGTTAGGACTAAAACTCGAGCTTTCTGCGTTCGCCGATCACACAGTGCATCTCACCGAACGCCGCATCTCTGACGCCTTCGAACGACTACCCGTCGATATCGTCGAGCGGTCATCGACCATCGCCGAAACAAAAGCGGCGTACCGGCACTCAAAAGAGAAAGACGCCGACACGCTGCTGAAGAAGTTGTTTTACAAGAATGCTCTGTTCGAAGCGATCGCCATAAAGCGCTAGCTACCGTTTACGGCACGAACGCACTCGCTACCGGTCGGTCACCGGCAGCTCCGAATTGCTGGATCAATGTTCCCGCTGTGCTGCGCTGTGAATACCATGTCGCACTCGACGGTCTAAACACCGTCACATCGAACTTCCCGTCGCCGTCATAGTCTCCGGCCGCAGGAACGTCACCGTTAATTCCGAAGGGTGCCGAATAGAAGCTCGTGTCCTCGCTCCTGAGTATGTACCACTCGCCGGTGGATGGCCTCCAAAGAGCGACGTCCGACCTCCCGTCGCCGGTGTAATCGCCGGGCACCGTTTTATCAGTTGAATTACCGAAGTCGTACGCAATGACTCCGGCCGTCGAACGATTCAGCCACCACTGGCCGATCGAAGGACGGAAGATCGCCAGATCGGCCCGCCCGTCGCCATCGTAGTCGGCCGGCACCGGGATGTCACCGTTTATTCCAAACTGCTCGATCCTAGTATTCGACGCAGATCGCAACACATACCAGGTCCCGTTCGAAGGTCGGAAAACCGCAATGTCCGCCGTGCCGTCTGCGTCGTAATCAGCCGGCACCGGAATATCATCCACAGTCCCAAACGGCGCCGCGTAAAAGGAGCTGTCGTCGCTCCGAAGTACGAGCCATTCGCCGGTTGACGGACGCCACACCGCGATGTCGGTCTTTCCATCGCCCGTGAAATCCGCGGGCACGATCTTGTCGGTTGACGCACCGAACTGAGCGGCGAATGTGACGCCGGTAGAGCTTCGATTGATCCACCATTCCGCAACGGACGGGCGGAAAATGCCGACGTCGGTCCTTCCATCGCCGTCAAAATCGAATGGGGAAACAAACCTGGCAACATCTGTCGCACTCCGTTCAAAGCTTCCCAAGTCGGCACCGTTTCCGCCCGGAGCGTAGGGGATCGAACCAAAGTCGAACGGCCGAACTGAACCGCGCTG
>DASUSJ010000027.1:0-10074 GCA_036375155.1 Pyrinomonadaceae bacterium | reverse complement strand
AGCCTTTTTATCTCCGGTGTAATCGGACGGTACGACCTTGTCCGTGGACATACCCCATTCCCTGACGGTTACGTCGGTCATATTGTAACCGAGGATGTACCAGCGGCCGGTGCTTGGCCTGAAGAGCGCAATATTGGCTCTTTTGTCACCATCGTAATCAGCCGCGACCGGTTGGTCTTCGGATGAGCCGAATCGAATAATTTGGACGGCGCCCGTACCGGTGGTGATATACCAGACGCCCTCGGAAGGTCGGTATACAGCCAGATCGGCTTTGATGTCGGGGAACGGCGTACCAAAATCAGCAGGCACTGGGATATCACCCGGCAAACCGAACAAGGCCTGGTAGTGGGTGTAATTATCGCTTCTCAAAACATGCCATACCCCGGAACGGAATACGGCGATATCGGTCTTATAATCACCCGTGTAATCCGCGGGCACAATGATATCGCCCGGCAGGCCGAAGCGATGGAACGTCGATTGGCCGGTCGATGAATTCAAGATCCACCAATCGCCGGACGACGGGCGGTAAATAGACAGGTCAGCCTTTTCATCGTCGTCGAAGTCAAAGGGCAGGTAAGGATCCGGGCATGGAGTACACGGACACTGGAAACCCGCCACGAAAAACACCAGTGTCAGAATTGCGACGATTCTTATCTTCATGGTTGTCCTCCTGCTGAGATCGTCGGGTCGGGCGCTTCTCACCGTTGATCGAGCTCAGCAATCAGTATCAGCAGGAGAAACAGTTGCGTCCGGCAAATCATTTCAGGTACCTGAACGACCGACCGTAGGCTTAAGGCAAGTTGCGCGTTTGACCGGTTGAACATGGGTCCAGGTACACAGTTGTCAAACAAACGTCCAAGTTCTTGTGTGGGCGCTCGGCGACCGAGCCTTCAGAGAAGGACTAGATCGTGCCGTTTCCGACCCACCGGAATCGGAAGTAAACGTTTACCTATTTAACGCGAGTAATGTGCCAGGTCGGGCCAGGTTTTATATAGTCCGTCAATCAGGCTCTTCACTTGAGATATGTTTTGGAATCGCAACGGCTCTGCGAAAATCCCCACGTCCTGGCTATGAATTTTTCCACATGACGACACAAACAGAATCGAATTTCTGAGCTTCCAAAAGTTTGTATGATTTGATCCTTCCGCACGCAAGGAATTATCAGGCGGGGTTCTGATCATCGCACAAAAAGAAAGGCTTGCATCATAGCAAGCCTGGTAAGGGAACTGACAGATCTTAATGGTACACCCGGCATGATTCGAACATGCGACCTCTTGATTCGTAGTCAAGCACTCTATCCAGCTGAGCTACGGGTGCGTAAAATCGCGAATAGTTAGACTACAAACCGTCCGACAATGTGTCAAGCTTTCGAAAAAAGTTTGCAGAGTTTTCACGCTGCAGAGCGTCCGGGTAAGTTCCGGGATTGAAACCGTTGACGTCGGCTAGCTGAGAATTTTTCGGCGACTGAGGAAACTCTGCAAGTCTGCGACTTCATGGAATCTCCGCAACTTCGCCCGCAACTTTCTGAAAACTTCGAAATCTTATTTCGCGAAATATCCCTGTCTTGAGCGAGGAATTAGATCGGGCCGATCGACGGAGACTTTGATCTCGCGCCATCTTCCGTCACGCTTGTCGTTCGAGGGCTCGTACTCGATGGTGTAAAGCGTACGCAAATCCGCCGCGACGAGCGCGTAAAGCGTTCCCATTTCCTCGAGCCGTTTTATCGTATTCAACGTGCCGCCAGTGCGATCAGCTACGAGCTTCAACCGCTCCCGAGCGGCGGTGTACATGGCTAACTGGCGCGGGGTCGGATCGGCAAGTCGCGCGGGGTCGCCCGTCGGAAGTGCAAGCGGATAGATCGTTACACCGTGCACATCGGCTCGATCCAAGATGCGCCTCAAGTTTTCGTTCATCTCAGGCTTTATCGCCGTAAGGATCTGATCATCCTTGAGGCCCGCAAGAAGTTTTCGATCGAGATCCTGGGCGCCAGTGTCGACGCCGTCGGTGAGAACAACGATCGCCTTGCGACGATTTTTCTCATTGCCCAGCTTGTCGAGTGCGAACAGTAATGCCTTATAGAGATCCGTGTCGCCGCTTCCGTTCGCGACCGAGATGGAGTGAAAAGCCACACGCCGGTCGGTAGTAAAGTCGTTAAGCAAATTCACTTTGCTGTAGAACTCGATTACTGCGACCCGGTCGTCCGGTGCGAGAGCGTCTAGAAAGCGCGTCGCGGCGAGCTGAATATTTTGACGAAAGCTGCGTGTCGAGCCGCTCATATCGAGCATCATCACGACGCTAAAGGGCGACGGCGCCATTTCGAAACGTGAGATGTCCTGCTTTACTCCGTCTTCATAGATAGTGAAGTTCGACCGGTCCAGAGTCGTTATAGATCTCCCGCGGTCGTCGACCACCCCGACATTTACGCGAACTATCGCCGAATCTATCCGGACCGGATCATCCTGCGGAAAAGAGACGACCGCATACGACAAGAGCAGGAGGAGCAAAATGAAAGTTCGGCTAAGCGGCATAGGTGAATTCTAACAATCAGACGCGCGATTTAGTAACGCAGTTGCACTTACGAGGGTTTCAGACGCTTCTTAACAACCTCAGGAAATTGAACTATACTTATTCGGCTGCGGTAAGTAACGCCAGTTCTCATTTCGCCCGACTTTCGACAGCAACATGTTCTATCGTCCCAACTTTTGCTGCCATTGCGGAGAGAAGATCGTCCGCTCCCGCTGGACGCCGCTAACGAGTCGGCGCTTCTGTGACTTCTGCGAGATAGAACAAAAACAGCATGACCTGTTGCCCCGGGCAGGAGTCGTAATCGCCCTACTGGTAGGTGCCGCGGGAATGACCGCTTACTTCGGCGGCGGCGACAAGAAAACGGGCCACGCTGCGCAGGTGTCGTCAAGCCCCAGCACGGCTCAACGGCAGGTCAGAGAGAATCGCGGCGAAAAAGGCGCCGCGGCGCTTTCGAGTAAGGGTACAAGCGGTGGTTCGAATTTAAACGTTAATGGCGTGCTTGCGGCAGCGAACGACCCTGCACTTCCTAAGCAACTACAGGCACCACCGGGTTCATCTACCGAACCAGTTTACTATTGCGGCGCGATGACGAAGAAGGGAACTCCGTGCACACGTCGTGTCAAAACTAAGGGCCGGTGCTGGCAGCATAAAGGGAAATCTGAATTCGATTAGCATTGTCTATCGCCTTAACTAGTCGTACTCCCTTTTCCCTATTGATGTTTAACGTCATTTGTTGGAAAATATAGGGCAGATTGTCCTCTGTCCGTCGATTTCACCTTTCAAAGATGAAGCCTTTAGCCCAGAACACCTTAATTCAGAATCGCTATCTCATCGTCCATCTAATCGGAAAGGGCGGTATGGGTGAGGTTTATCTCGCTGTAGATCAGCGTCTGGGCAGCGCTGTTGCTCTCAAGAGAACTTACTTTGCTGGCGACGAAATGCTTGGTAACGCTTTCGAGCGCGAAGCCCGCACTCTTGCGAGAATGCGGCACCCAGTGTTGCCAAAAGTCAGCGACCACTTTGGCGAGAACGAAGAACAGTATCTCGTCATGGAGCATATTGCGGGCGATGATCTGGCAAAACGGCTCGAAGGTGCGCAAAAGCCATTTCCAGTTAGCTGGGTCATGTTCTGGGCGGATCAGCTTCTGGATGCGTTGTCGTATTTGCATTCAAACGAACCTCCGATCATTCACCGAGACATCAAGCCGCAGAATCTTAAACTGACGGATGATAACCACATCATCCTTTTGGATTTCGGTCTATCTAAGACAACGACCGGCCAAACCCATATTTCGAACTCGGGAAGCACGGGGAGCGTCGTTGGCTATACGCCGCACTACGCTCCGATGGAACAGATCCGCGGAATCGGTACAAATCCGAAAAGCGATCTGTACTCGTTGTCCGCGACGCTCTATCAGCTGATGACGAACGTCATACCGGCTGATGCATTGACACGTGCGGATGCGATGTTGAATGGTCTGGCAGATCCTATTCAGCCGCCTCATGAGTTGAACCCTGAGATACCGGAGAGCGTCTCCGAAGTAATTCTGAAAGGGATGGAGGTTAGCCAGGACAAGCGTTTTGGCACCGCTCGAGAAATGCAGAAAGCGCTGCGGCGCGCGTTTACGCGGATGCAGGAAGCGATGGCGGCGCAGACTGTTGCTTTTAACATTGGCGACGTTCCCGTCGCCGAGGACTTGATGGCATCGCCCGTAGAAAAGACAAGGTTGATGCCGAGTGAAGGTTTCTCGGTCGAATCATCGGAAAGGCCCGCGCCGATGGATGCGCCGGACATTGATCTCGACGCTACGCTCGCCTTTGACCCGGCAGAGAATTTAGAACAGGCGCGGCACGCCGGGATCCGAGGCGACATTTACTCGCCGGTAGCTGAGCCGAACGGGGAGGTCGCTCCACCCATATCGAATTCTTCCGCGGCTCGTGATGACAGGGATTCGTTCGTAACGGTGGTGGCAGGTTCTGCGGCGCCAGCTTCGGGAGAGCCGGTCGTCGACAGTACGGCGGTTGTACCGAGTTCACCGAAGCGTTCAAGGAAAGCATTTGCCGCACTCGGCGGTGTTGCCGCTCTTTTGGTCCTTGCGATAGGAGCAGTTGGTGCGGGCTGGTACCTTTACAGCAACTACTACGCTGGAGCCGTCGCGATTGAGCCAACACCCTCGCCGGAGGCGAGTGTTGAGGCGCTGCCCTCGGTAACGCCGCCGCCTTCGACCGGAGCGGTCCTTGACCCCAATATTGCGGGCGACTCGAATGGAATTGCCGGGGGTGAAACCAACGTGAACTCAAACATTTCGGAACCCGCAAACGTAACGCCGGATGTACCGCCAAGTCGGGTTGATTCGGACGGACCGTCTCGGCCCAGCCAGAGCAGACCGGCAGCGAACCGTTCTGGGTCTTCCGGCAACAAAGCTACACCTCGGCCAAAGACAAACCCCGGCCGGACGGACATTCTTCAGTAAAGAGGTTAGTGCGATGAAAGCGAAGATAGCTCTTCTCATTTTAGTGGTCTGCGGATCACTTGGTATTTCGGCGCTCGTTCCGCACTACGCCTCAGCGCAGGCTAAGCAGGTAGCGAAGAAAGATACCAAGAAGGCGCGGCAGGCTGCCGAGAAAGGGCGGACAGCGTTCGTAAAACGTGATTACCGGACGGCGATTGAGAACTATTCCCAGGCCGCTGACTTCGATCCCGATAATCCCGAGTATCGCTTTTGGAAAGGCGCCGCGCATTTTTATCTCAACGAACACTCACTCGCCATTCCCGAACTCGAGGCGGCGCAGAACAAGGGGTATAAAGACCTGAGAAATCTCTACTCGATTCGCTGGCGCTCTTATTTCGCAGAAAAGAACTTTGACGCGGCCCTCGCAGACGTCCAAAAAGGCTCAGCTCTTGATCCGGATAACGTCGAATTTCTACAAGCATCGGGCGACCTTAGTTTTGCCAAGGGCGATTACCAGTCGGCTATCGACGCCTATCAGAAGGTCATTGCGAAGAATCCCGATCGAGTTGAGCTCCATATCGAGATAGCGAAAGCATATTCACGCTTGGGTGACCTGGCAAAGCAGGTGGCCGCCGCAGAAGAGGCCGTGAAAAGGCCGTCGCAATCCATCGGCGAAGCCTACCTGATCCTCGCGGAGGGTTATCAGAAACAGCGGCGGTTCGATGACGCGATAGCGGCTTATCAAAAAGCCATCGTTGCCCGTCCCAACGAGTACGAAGCCTACCAGAATCTTGCTGAGCTCCTTCGAAATCAGAATCGTTTCACAGAGGCGATCGACACTTTACGCCGGGCTCTGCGGACGTTCTCAAACGACGGTCGAATCTATACAAGCCTCAGCTCGCTCTATAGCCTCGCCGATCGGAATGAGGAAGCTGTGCAGGCGGCACAGGCCGGAATTCGGTTCCTTCCAAATGAGTATTTGGCTTACACGAATCTCTGCCGGGCGTTGAATGACGTCAAGAAGCCTGAGATGGCGATCCGGGAATGTAACAATGCGTTGAAGTTGAAACCGGGCGACGGTGAAACCTACTTTTACCTCGCGCGTGCGAACGACCTCGCGAACAAACCCGCCGAGGCGACACAATACTATAAGCAGGCAGTTACGGGGCTCGAAGAATTCACGCGTCAGAACCCCGATTCGTCATACGGATTTTACCTTCTGGGAAATGCATATTTCGCCGATAACCAGCGCGACAAGGCGATAGATGCGTATGTAAAGTGCCTCGAGCTAAGTCCGCGGTTCGTAAGGGCGAGATACAACGTAGCGATCATTCAGCTTCGGCAGAAGAACAAGACCGCCGCACTTGAACAATACAACAGACTGCTTGAGCTAGATCCGGAGCTTGCCGGGAAGCTAAAAGCAGAGATCGACAAGTCTTAGTTTTTGACGGGAAGTTTGGAGAAAGAGCTCGGCGAATCTACGTCGAGCTCTTTTACTTTACGGAGCATCGGACCCTGTCCGAACGTTGACATTCTGGATCTTCAATATGACTCGAACATTTTCGGAACGCTGATCCATGTTCGCGGGCACGAAAGGGGCGAATGACGGGTCAGATCCCAGTGCTCGCTGCAGCTCCTCGATCGCCCGGCGGTCGTGCGAAGGCTCGACGACCTCAGCTATCTGAGCCAGACCGTTGCCGAACACGTCTGCGACCACGACAACCTCGTCGTCCCTCATTTCTCCGCGAACAAAAGACTTCGTCAACGCCACCAGTGCTCCGCGCGGATTGATACTCGGCGATTCGCCTGAGATCGCCAGTCGAGCGTAGGCGTATTCGTCCGGCGAAAGATCGGAATTCGTAGCGAGGAAAACCGGCGTCGACGAACTATTTGAAGCCGGCGAATACGCATTGAATGGTATAGGACCGGAGTTCAAAACAAGCGAGAGCAAAGTAAATCCCAAAACCAAAGTCGCCATCGTGCTGACCGAGAAGGGCATAAGCCAGACTTCCGTCCAGCGGTGCTGTCTTTCTATAAGATAAAACACGGGCGAGCGTCCGGCGGGAGCAAGCTGCGCGGCGATGGTTGTGCGGATAGATTCCACAAGACGGTCGGGCGCCGTAAGTCGTGGAACAGATTTCAACCCAAGTCTCAGGTCCCGAAACTCGGAAAGTTTTTGCCGACAGAGAGGACACTCCGGAAGGTGCGCATCGATAGCCGAACGTACATCAACGTCCAAACTTCCGTCCGTATAGAGCGGCAGATCGAATTGTAGTTCCTCACATTTAGTCATAATTACATTTGAGCGAATGACTCACTGACCCCGGCTGTTCTCTGCTCGGAGAGAACAACGCGTTCCTGTTCGTCAACCAGCGGTTTGCTCATGACGCTGTTGCCGGTCTTTTTCAAAGACGCCGTCAATGCTACCGTCCAGATGATGATCCATGACCCGTCCTCTTCGACCTCGTTTGGCACCGATTCATATTGTCTTCAAAGATAAAACCGGGGCGAGTCAATCATCCGCTCAATTTTCAAAAATCAGTCAAACGTTTTCTAAGCTGTTCCCGCCCGCGTGCCAGACGCGACTTGACGGTACCGATGTTTATTCCCAGTGCTCGTGCGATTTCTTCGTAACCGAAACCCTCGATGTCGCAGAGAACGACCGCCTCACGAAAGATCTCAGGTAGAGCGTTCAATGCGGTTGTTAGTCGCTCTTGCCGCTCGATTCGCAAAACCGCCTGTTCCGGACTCTCGCCCTCAGATGCGATGGTGTCGGAAATCGTCCCTGTCCCCTCACCGATCGGTTTATCAAGTGAAACCGTTTCGCTGCGTCGCCGCCGCTTCCACCACCGAAACCTGTTCCTCGCGTGGTTCAGTGCGATCCGGAACAGCCAGGTTTTCAATTCCGACTCGCCCCGAAACGAGCGGATCGACTTTAAAGCACTGAGGAAGGTTTCCTGGGTCAGGTCGCCTGCTTCCTCTGCATCCTCGGTCATCCTGTAAAGCAGAGAATAGATGTCACCTGAGTATCTCGTTATCAAAGTGTCGAAGGCTGCTCCGTCACCATTTCTCAACCGATCTAGGAAATCCGAGTCGGCAATGGTGTACGCAGAAGGGACTCCGGCCGCCACGGCGACCTTTGTAATATCTTCCTCGTCAAAAGCAATCGACTTGCCGAAGACCATGTCGTGCGTACCGCTTCCTCTCAGAGGAGAAGCCAACTTCACTGCCCGCGTTTATTCGCGAACGGTTACTTAGACACCTAAAACTGGGTAATGTTCCCGACGGAACCTGAAAATCGATAATGGGCCGAGACCCGTTTCTTCGTAACCACCTTGTATTTGCCCTCACTCAGGAATTGAGCTAAATTAACTCTTTTGAAAACGGGCCGTTTTCCTGAATTATACAACGGTCGACAATCACGAAATTGCAATTTTAAGTAACATGGCAAGAAAAAAGAGGCGGCTCGAACCTGTAGCGGTCGCGACAAACGAACCCAAAGAAAAGCCGAGATACCAGGATCCGTTTCAACAGCGAGTCGGCGGCAAGATAGAGGATGCCGGGAAGAAGCTGGAAGGTCAGGGTCGGAACATACTCTATGGATTGGCGGCTCTTGTGGTACTCGCCGTCGTTGTTTGGATAATTTACGCCTGGAGCGGAAGATCCAGCGCTGCGGCGCAGGCTGCACTGGGAAAGGCTATTGAGATCTCGCAGGCGCGCGTAACGGCAGATCCAGTTCCGGCGGGTTCAACGGAGAAGACATTCAAGACTGAGAAGGAACGGGCTGAAGCCGCCGTCGCTGAGTTTCAGAGAGTAGCTGAAAAGCACGGTGGTGACGTTGGCGAAAAGGCGAAGTACTTCGCCGCAGTCAACCGCCTCTCGCTCGACCGTGGAGCGGCTATTGCAGAGCTCGAAGCGCTCGCAAAGGAAAATGACGAGGTCGGCAGCCTTTCTAAGTTCGCTCTCGCGCAGACGCGTGCAGACGACGGCCGGATAGACGAAGCGATCGCCCTTTACCAGGAACTCGCAGCGGCGTCGGATCCCATAATTTCAAAAGATACGATCAACTTCGAGCTCGCAAAGTTATACGAGAAGCAGGGCAAGAAACAGGAGGCAGTCGATCTCTTGTTCAATCTCGTGAAAGCGGCGAGTGAAGTTAAGGATTCGGAAGGGAAGGCCGTTCCGCTAACCCCGACCGCTCAAAGCGCCAAGGAGAAACTTCAGGAACTCGATCCTGAAAAGGCAAAGGAGATCCCGGAACCCGCGCTTGAAAATCCGATGGGAGGCTTTCCGTTCGGTCAGTAAGTAAGAGTTGTCCTTCAGCTGCTGGCCGGGGTGTACAATGCATCCCGGCCAGGCTTTTTTGAGAACCGGAGCACTATTCGGCATTTTCTCAGATCATAGATCTGAACAATTTGATCCTCAGATATTTCACTTTTTTAATGAGCGTTGAGCTCTCGAAAAAAAGCAGTTCCCTTACCGACCGACATCGCAGTTCCAGGGTCGCAGTACGCGCGATGCCGGGAGCATATCTCGTCTGTCTATTCGTTGCGTCCTTTCTTTCAGCTTTGCTTGCGTACCTTGGTTATATAACTTTTGCGGGAGCACTGGCTTTGGTGTCATGGATCGTCGTCCCACTCGGCTGGCTAACCGACCGGATCGTGTTTGACGGCAAGCGCATCAAGCGAACGGGCTTGGTGCCGCGATTACTCGCGCGAGCGACGGGAATACGTGACCGGCTGAAGATCTCCGACATCGAGCAGATAGAAACCACGGCTTTCCCCGGAGTGAAGCGGGGGCGAAATATTTACTACACCTATCACACCGCCGTGACAGGCAAGACAGCACGGTTCGTGTTTTCTTCCGGCCACCGGGGTTACCTGGACGTCATCCGTTCGTTGCTTTCGTCGGTTCCGGAGGATGTTCTCGACAATACCTCGATCGATCTACGCGATTATCTGGTCGAAAAGGGCGAGATTCGGCGACGGGCTGCGGAGTCGGAAATTCCGTCGAGTGACGTCCTGGACGCCTCATTCCGTGATATCAAGCTGCAAAGGCGTCACGAGAACCTTACCTCAGCAGCGGCTGAAGAAAA
>DASUSJ010000026.1:0-7699 GCA_036375155.1 Pyrinomonadaceae bacterium | reverse complement strand
TCCGACGGTGCATTGATGATGCTTGCACTCGCATCTTACATTTTCGCCGCGCTTTTCCACCTCACAAATCTATACGCACCGTCCGACATGGCTCGGAAGATCGGGCTGTGGAGCGCCGTCCTTGGTGTGTTCTTCAATCTTTCGAGCTGGCTCGTTCGGTGGGACGCGGCGTACGAGCACGAGCTTGCGATCATGCGTGAAAGCGGGAACATGGCAACGCCCTGGATCTTTCGCTACATCCCGTTCGCAAATTTATACGACCTGAGTCTCGCGTTCGCGTTCGGGGCTGGTATCGCTACGCTGCTGCTTGCTCGACGTAAGAATTTCCAAGTATTGAGCGCGTTCACATTGCCGCTTGCCGCCCTGATCCTGACGCTTGCTCGTTTTATTGGAAACGAGTTCATCGACCTTCCGCCGGTGCTCGACTCTTATTGGCGACCGATCCACGTGGGCGTCGCATCCTTGAGCTACGGTGTCGCTCTGGTTTGCTTTGCGATCGCGGTGATCTATCTGTTGAAAGACGGGGTCAAGGTCGAGGCCATGGCGATCTGGTCGAGCGCTTTTGCGATCGCCGTGATCGGGTCTATTAGCAAATTTTCCGTGTTCACCGATTTTGTTTACCGGGCGGGGCTGTTTGTTCCGAATGAAATGGGCGGTAAACCTTTCTCTGCTCCTTTCAGACTCGAGGTTCCATACGCTGGTCCCGCGTTGGCGATCTGCGGGCTGCTACTCGCAGGTGTGATCGTTTCTTTTCTTCTCTACCTCTATCGCGGCAGTGAGCCGGCTCGAACATTCGGCCACCTACTGCTGAAGGTGGCCCTCATCGCTCAGATCCTGTCCGTCGGGCTCCTCGTTTCGCAGATCCGTACAACGACCGAGGTTTATCCGAAGCTGCAGGCTCAGCTGGCTGCGGAGCCGGATCAGCTCGTCACGGCCGGACGGGCGATTGCCGAAAGGCAGGAACTTACGGCGAGCGAGTTTGCCGCGATCACGCCGCTCCAGCTCGAGCAGATGGGCCGCCAGTATCTTCAAGGGAGCGGACCGAAGATGTTCCTGAGCCTGAATACGAATCCAGTGGAGATTGCAGGGTTGATCACAGCTCTCGCTGGCACCTTCTTCGTAATTCTATTTGCATTCAAAACGGAAAAGCTTGTCGATCGCCTGCCGAGCCTCGAATCCCTCGACGCATTGATGTACCGAACGGCCTGTCTTGCATTCGCCGGCCTAGCGATGCTTTTGATAACGGGTGCGATCTGGGCGAACGAATCGTGGGGCAGGCCGTGGGGCTTCGACTCGAAGGAAACGGGCGCTCTAGTCGCATGGCTGACATATGCGGCGTTCCTGCACACGCGTATAGCCCGGGGATGGACAGGGAGAAGCTCGGCATACTTCGCCATCATAGGATTCTTACTTGTTATCTTCACCTATCTCGGCGTGAGCTACTTGCTACCCGGGTTGCATAGTTACGCATAGTTACTCGTTCCCTCATGCAAAAACATATCCTTACCGGCATTGTTGGGTTGGTCGTAGGACTGATCGGCGGTTTTGCCGGCGCCAATGCACTTAACCGCAACTACGTATCCCAGCCGGCTCAAGCCTCTCCCCAACAAGCGGTCGCACCTCAACAGACTACCGGCGGTTCTCAGCCCTTACCGGACGTCGCGAACATGCTGCTAAAGGCCGAGAGCGAACCGCAGAACTTTGCCGTTCAAATGCGAACCGGGGACATGTACGCGAGGATCGGCCGATTCGAACAGGCGATCGAGTTTTACAAGAAGGGTATCAGCTTGCGGCCGCAGGACTTCAATGCAAACGTTGTCCTCGCGAATGCTTACTTTGATTCGGGGGCGTTCGATAATGCGGCAGAATACTATTCAAAAGCGCTCGCTCTGAACCCCAGCGATGTTAACGCTCGAACAGATCTGGGCGCGACTTATGTTGAGCGGGCCGCACCGGACTACGATCGTGCGATCAAAGAGTTCACAACAACTCTTGAGTCCGATCCCACACATGCGCCCTCGCTCTACTACCTGGCTGTTGCACAATTCCGTAAAGGGGACGTGGCCGAGGCGCAAAAAACGCTGTCCAGACTGGAACGGACCAATCCAAACAGCGATCTAGTCGAAAGACTGCGACAGAACATCGCGTCAAAATGATGCGGTCTACTCGATCGTTACTTTTGCGACATCGAGTATCGAGTACCGTCCGATACTTCCGTCCTTGGCGATAATCGTCAGTAGACCTTTATCCACCGTAAACCGGAGCACCTCACTCATCGGCCGCTCCATTCGGCTACCGTCTTTGAATAGAACGATAAGGTTCACCTTCTCTAACGGATCCGGCTGTTCTGGTTCGGACGTTTTCGGAGGCGTTCGTCTCCGACCCCTGCGCGCGGGAGCTGTGGTCGCCGCCGCGTCCGCCGGTGCAGCTGCAGTATCTGTCGGAACGGTAGCGGGTGGAGTGCGTCGACGACTCCTCGACGTGTTCCGCGCGGCGGGTGGCGGAGCAGGCTCGGTCGTTTCCGGAATATTATCCGTTACAACAACTTCGACCCTTTTACTTGTTTCTGTGGCGGCCGGAGCTGCCTCACTCTTTTCCTCACTCGCGGCTTTCTCAACGGCCTGAGCCTGTTTCTCAGGTTCCCGTGGCTGCTCAGCAACCTCTCGCTTTTCTTCCGTCGCTGCCGCCACTTCGGTCGGGGTCGGTGTTGCTTTCGGGATCACCTCGACTATCGTCCCGACAGAATTGACGCGAATCCCGCTTTCATTCTTCGCAGTCACGCTCGGTAGCTCGGGTTCCGTCTGCGGAGCAGTGAGGGTTGACGCGACGAAGCTGCCGGCGAACTTAACCCGGAACGTGGCTGCTTCGTCGCCCGGCGTTCGACCCTGAACCCGAAGGATCATTTTTTCAGGCTTTCGAAGATATATTACTCGGCCCGTCTCGGTTTCCGCCAAGTCGGCATAGATCACAATTTTGGTCAGTGGGCGCAGGCCGTTCATCGTAAAAATATCGATATCCCCGGTGAAGTTCCGGGATACGACATTCACGAAAATGTCGCCCTGAGTTCCATCGAACTGGTAGTAATAAGAGGTTACGCGTGAATCACCGAGATCGCGTGCTTTAATGGTCCCACTGATCTCATTCGAGGTTACCGGGGTCGGATACTCAGGGCTGGTCGATTGAGCGGCGAGCGACACCGCCGTTAAGAGAACGGTAAGAAGTGCGCAAGCGGAAAAAGTAATTCTATCTAACGATTGCATGAGGTTGGGTTCACAGCTCCTTTCGAAGGTGAACGAGTCTCGAGGTCTCTTTGTATCCGAGGTTCAGATGTGCCGCGAGACTCAAATCGTTGCCGATTTCCGCATCCGATGCCATTTCTATACAGCCTCTCTCACGTGCCCAAATCTCCGCTTGCCGAACAAGATCGGCCCCGATACCCTGTTTGCGAAATTCGGGCTCGACAAACCAGCCTTCAAGGTACCCGACATGGTCAGTTTCGCAGTCTTCGACAAAGGGACGGATGCTGGCCTCAAGAAATCCGACGAGTCTACCGCCACCGGCATCCGCGAACAATACGTACTGAGACTCGTGATGATCAAGAATATCGATCATTTCGGATTTGTGATCGTCGTCACTGGTTGCGTCCCACAGTAGCTTCCTTAATCGGAACCACTCGTCCAGATCGGTCTCCCGGAGAGGACGAACGCTTATTTGCCTGGGGTTCATTCACCGCTGATTCTAACAGCCTTTCGCGTGTGCAAACAACAGAGGGCGAAAAAAGGCCGGACCCGATCAGGTCCGGCCTTCTCATTGAACTATCGCGACGATCATTCGCCGGATCTGGCCGCTTGGGCCTTGTCCTGCAATATTTCCAAAGCCTTCTTAAGCTGAATATCTTCGATGACCGGTTTTGCCGGCTCCTTTGCAGGTGTCGGCGAAGCGGACGGCTGAGGATTCTGGTTCTGTTCGTCCTGCCGGTCGATCAATTCTTCTACCTCGAGTGGTTCCGGCGTATCGGGCCGTTTCACTTCGACCGAAGGCTTTACACCCATCGTTGCACGATCGTCTCCGAGAAAGGGATTTCCGGAAGCAGATGCCCATTTCGCCGTGGTAAGCAGAAGACCGTCGCCGCCGCGAAGCGTGAAAAGTTGCTGCTCGGTTCCCGACCCGAAGCTGCGTTCGCCAACTACTTCGCCACGCTTTCTATCAAGAATCGCCGAAGCAACGACCTCCGCTGCACCGGCAGTTCCAAGATCTATCAGAACCGCGACCTTGCCGTCGAATACCGCCTTCGAAGGATCAGCCGCGAACGTTTTCACAACTTTATTGTCCCGGCCCAGCACCTTTGCCAGCTCACCGTCCTTTATGAATAGGTTTGCGACCGCGACGCCCTCATTCAGGCTGCCTGTCGCGACTCCCCGAAGATCTAACACGATCTTCTGGGCTCCCTGCTTTGTTAGATTCTGGATCTGAGTGCGAATGTCGTTTGCTTCACCGTCTTCGAGACTGAAAACCTTGATGACGCCGATCTTTCCGGCTTCCAGACGAGCTTCGGCTTGCGGCACCTTGTAATTGCCGCGGGTCACCTTCAGTACCTGAGGCTTTTCACCTGAGCGTAGGACGCGGAGGTTCACGACCGTGCCCGGCTCACCCAGGATCATCTGCCGCGCGTCATAAAGCGATATATCGCGTGTCGCCTTGTTCTCGATGTATTCGACGACGTCTCCTGCTTTAAGGCCGGCCTTCTCGGCATTCGACCCTTTCGTTACCGACACGACATAGAGGTAGAGCGAAACCTGGGACAACTCCGCGCCGATACCGACTTTGTTCGAGGTCTTATTTGCATTGAATTCCGCAACCTGCTGCGGTGTGAGATAGGAAGAATAGGGATCCAAGCCGCCGACAAGACCGCGAAGTGCACCATAGCGCACCTTTTCAAGATTCGGCTCGTCGACGTAATCGTTCTGAATATGCTGAAGCACAGACTCAAAAATGCGGATCTGCGCACCGGCGTCGTTGATCGGCTGCTGGGCGCGTGCCCACGGGCTCAGGATGCCTCCGATCGCAGCATAGATCGCTATTGCGACCGAAACGACCAGAATCGATATTTTCCCGCGAAATGACATAATCTAACCTCGTATGATAATTACCAGAGTCTTTACGTACGGGCCACCAAAATGTTTTGGCGGTCGGTGACGTTCAATTATCCGTTAAGCTTATCCGCAGTGCAACAAGAAGAAACGGCGAAACAACACGATCTTACAGAAGTTTCAGGTGTTCCGGAGACCGGCCGAATCGTCGCGATCGACCCGGGCACAAAACGCATCGGCGTCGCCGTGTGCGACGAATTCCGCGTCGCGATCCGGGCGCTTCCCGCAATACAAAGAACATCGTGGAAGAAACTGCTTCTGCAGGTTAAGAACGTTCTAGCGGAATATGATGCCGTCGCTATTGTTCTTGGTTTGCCGTATAACTTCGACGGGACCGAGAGCGAAATGACTGCGGAAGCCCGAGATATGGCTGGAAAGTTTACTCTTTCCCTCAGCGTGCCAGTGTATTTGCAGGATGAACGTGCGTCCACCTACGAAGCCCGTGGAAGGCTCTGGAAAGCAGGGCTTGACCAGGCACAGGTTCGACGTGTGGTCGACAGCGAAGCCGCGACGATAATTCTTGGCGACTTCATCGATCGCATCCGTTGAACGAATAATCCTTTGCGGACCCTGAATCGGCTCGCTAGAATTGAGAACATTCATGAAACGCTGTCCTCAATGCCAGCAAAGCTTTTCGGACGAGTACTCCTTCTGTTTGTCGGACGGAACACCTCTCGTGGCATTTTCAGCTCAGGCTGAAATACCCGCGGCGATCAATCAATCCGAGATACCCACTGTCGTGAAACCGCGGCCGGCCACGAGGCCAAGGGGCCGATCGATACTTTTGTTCGTCCTTGCAGCCCTGCTTAGCCTGTCACTCGGCATCACTGCTGCGGTTCTCTACTTCTTTTGGCCCCGAAGGCCGGCGGTTACACAGAACGAGACGGCACAGACTTCCCCTAACGATCGCGTCGCTAACCGCGTTTCACCGGCGCCGGAGAGGACCGCGACACCAACGCCTACTCCTACTCAGACCCCGGAGGTTAAGACGCAGCCAACTCTACAGCCGGACGAGGCGCCCGGTGTTTCGGACCCGCGGCCGGCTCGGATCACGTTCGCGCGAGGTCGTTCACAGACTTCGGTATCGGGAAGCGTCGTCCGCCAGCGGTCGTACCTCCTTTATGCCGCGGAGGGACAAAATCTTTCCGCGCAGGTCGATTCTGACAACGGCTGCGTGTTTTTTCAGAATGGCTCGCCAACGACACGATACGTCACCACTCAGGGAGACAACGTGCTCACGGTGATAAATGATTGCGATGAAGCCGCTCAGTTCCGGCTAAATGTCCAGATCCGGTAGCTGCTGCCACAAATGATTGCTACTGGTTGACGGGCCGGAACGACAGCAATTGTTGAGTATGTGCATCGACCGCCGCTCTTGAGAATGGAAAAATGGCGGCACTTCCCGTTCGCCATGCCTCGAATTGATCCTTGTAGTGAGGTGATCGGGGATCACCGCTTTGCCCGAGCGGGATCACGTGACGCGTGGCGTCCCAGTTGCCGGGGCTCGCAATATGTCGCATGGAAACTCCGGAAGCCACGTTCGGCGTTTGACCGCTGCCGGCGATTCCGACCAATGGAGTTGCAAACTGCCCTCCGATGAGCGGCGCCGCGGCAAGAGTATGGGCAAAACGAGATCGCGTAACCGCTCCCCATGTCCACTTAGATTCATCCGGACCGAGACGTGTTGGGTCGGCAAGGGACGACCTTGCCTCCGCGTCACACGCCTTCATTAAAGTTGTATAATCGACGAACTCTTTCGGCAGCCAACGGGGAGAGCGCTCGCGCGCTGCCCAATCAAGTATTCTCTCGCGAATTATGTTCACAGGGGCCGGTTTGTTTTCCGCTGCGATCTTGTTTGCCACACAAACCCTGATCTCATTTACCAACAGCGCGGCTTTGGAATCCGGCATCATCTTTCCATCCCAACTCTTGAGCAGCGATATAGTCTCTGCCGATGCACCGTTCTGCGCAACTATTTCCTTCGCGAAATTTGCAAGAGGAATGTTGTAGGCATCGTGCTGGATGGCTGCCACGTCGTCCATCGTAACTTTCGTGTTCGACTTCAGAAGATCGTAGATCCTGCGTGCACGCCACGGTGAGGCCGCGTCGCGCGACATTTGTGTGTACTTGTAGGAAGTACCTACGATCCGCTGGTTGGCTGTAACGATAAATCCCTCGGCTGGATTGTACAGATTCGGCAGCTCATCGAATGGAATGCTTCCGATCCATTCCCCATCGTCGGTAGAACCGTCGTATGGCGTACTGCCGTCGCCGATCTTACGGATCGGGACCTTACCCGCGGCGTACCAGCCGATGTTTCCTTTCACGTCGGCATAGACGAAATTCTGTGTCGCTCCACCATAGTTCCGAAGTGCCGATTTGAAATCGTTCCAATCCTTCGCACGGTTCAGAACGTAGAAAGCCCCGAACTCACTCGTATTTGTGCCGCGTGCAGTCCATTTTAATGCGTATTTCTTTCCGCCATCTTCGAGAATGATCGGCCCGTTCCGAGTCTCCACGACATCCAGCACCACCGTCTCGGTATCCGG
>DASUSJ010000025.1:0-8528 GCA_036375155.1 Pyrinomonadaceae bacterium | reverse complement strand
GGTCATTTGCGATCTGGATGCTTCCATCCATGACCGCCTCGACGCCGAGCGCGCGGCCGGCGGCAACCGGATCCTGATCGATAAGACCAAAGCGCCTCACCGCCGCAAGCGGCCGGACCGCGACCTCGCCGCCGCTCAATTTCGAGATCAGCGTGTCAGTCATCCCGAGCTCCATTGATTCATCCCGGTTTTCGGCAACAAGGGGTTTGAAGGGCAGGACCGCCAGAGAGCTGATTTCCCCTTCAACGCGCGCCGTGCGGTCACCGGTCAAAATAAAGAACCCGGCCCCAACAGAAACCACAACGATAGCAGCAACGATAAGAAAAAGGGGCCGAGGCCGTGAGGCTGGCGTCTCCCGACTATCGTCCGGGGTTACAGGTATCAGCCGCTCCGCGAGATCGACAGGTCGCTGGTCATCGGCGGCCACATCGCTATTTATGCCGTTACTCTTGCTAACCGCCGCGACGAACTTGTAACCGCGGCCCGGAACGGTGG
Source organism: Pyrinomonadaceae bacterium (assembly GCA_036375155.1). GTDB lineage: Bacteria > Acidobacteriota > Blastocatellia > Pyrinomonadales > Pyrinomonadaceae > OLB17. The sequence goes on along the minus strand of DASUSJ010000025.1, from coordinate 8,033 downwards.
CGATAAAGCGGTTCTCGCGATGCTTCTCGCCGAGCACGCGGCGCAATGCGGATATGTTCTGGGTGAGATTGTTCTCTTCGACGATCGTGTCCGGCCAGATCGAGGACATCAGCTCGTCTTTTTCTACGACCGTCCCGGCACGTTGCACGAGGTGGAGCAAAATGTCGAAAGCCTTCGGCATCAGGGGCACAGCCTCGGCATCCTCCCGGATCAGCAGCCGTTTACCGGCGTCGAGAGAAAATCCTTCGAATTCGTAAACCTGTCGCTCGCCGCCGTTCACCCTACTCCTCACAAATTTTCACAAAATCTCACCGCGATCCTAACGATTTTCACATGCGAGATGCGGAATTATGGCACACATCGGCCGAATCCAACAATTTTCGGTTGAAATCCAAAATCAGACTGAGAGGTAATAAAAATGACCAAAGTAATCGTTAGTTTCGCGTCGAGAACACTGATCGCGGGGATGTTGGTTGTGGTAGCTACGGGTGGGTGCTTCGCACAGGAAGGCAAGGGTGGCGGACGACTTGCCGGGACCTGGGACGCGACGGTGCGGATCAAGAATTGCGCGACCGGCAACGTCTCGGAGACATTCAAGTCCATCGCATCCTTTAACGCGGGGGGAACCTCCGTCGGGTCGACCTCGGGTCGGCCGCAATCGCTGCGGACACCGGAGCACGGCATTTGGCGCCACGTAACGGCGAACATCTATGAGTTCAAGTTCAAGAGCTTTAACTTCAACGCGATGGGCGAGGCCACCGGCTACGCGATCGTGGCCCACACCGTCGAGCTTGACGAAACCGGTGACACATATTATTCGTCCGGCACGGCGTCGTTCTACTTGCTGAATGGGACACAGGTCGGCGGCGGATGTTCGGACGCTGACGGTACGCGGATGAGTTTTTAGTAAAGAGCCCCGGAGGGCGAAAATACTTCAGCCGAGCCGCATGCCCTGATTGAAGGCGAAACGAGCCAAAACGCGGCAAAGTAATTGCAATTACCTACGCCGCGTCTTGGCTCATGTCTTTTTTGCGCTGAGGTCCGCAGGTTTCGGAGCGGACTATTGGGATCCCTGCTCGAGAAGACGCGTAGCAAGATCCACGTACAACTGAACCGCGGTCTCCAGATCCTTCTTCAACACAAATTCATCCTTCGTATGCGCGACCAGTATCGAGCCGGGGCCGAGAAGCAGCGGCTGGCCCCAGTTTGTCAGGTAAGGAATGTCGGTGGTGAACCTCACAGTCTTTTGCTTAAATCCCTCGACCTCGAGCATCTTCACAGGCTCGCTGCACGAGAGGACCTCGATCTCGCCCCGATCTCGAACGACATTGCGGAGAGCGGTCTCGATCGGCTCCCGAGGCGTGGTCAGACGGATCAGTAAGCCTGCTTCGGCACGCGGCGGGATGACGTTGAGCGCTACACCGCCCTCAAGGGTCCCGACATTCACAGTCGTCTCACCAAAGAATTCGCCGTGCGGAAATTTCGTGTGACGAATGTCGTCGAGAATATCGAGCAATTTTTCGATCGCCGAATCGCCTTGCTCCGGATAGGCCGAGTGTGCGGCTTTGCCGGTAGTCTTGATCTTCAAACGGAACGAGCCCTTTGAACCGATCGCGAGATCGTTGTCGGTCGGTTCACCATTGATCATGTACTCGCACTTCGCCGCGAGCGGGTGTTCGTTAGCCGCGCGTGCACCGGTCGATGAGCGTTCCTCTTCGACGCTGTAGAGTAGACCGATGTCCTCGATCCCAGCTTTCCTGAGTTGCTCAGCAGCAGTGATCTGCGCCGCGATAATTCCCTTGGCATCGCACGAGCCGCGCCCGTATATCTTTTCGTCGTCTTCGGTCGGCGGAATAAATGGCGGGACGGTATCCAGGTGTGTCGAGAACCAGACACGCGGGGTGTCGTTAAGCCAGGCGATGACGTTGTTCTGGTTGTCGGAAACCTTCTGCAGCTCGACCGTCCAGCCGAGCGATTGCAGATAGTCGCGCAGCCAGAACCCGACCGCCTCCTCGTCACCGGACGTGGACGGGATTTGCATCAGAGATCTTGTGAGTTCAAAAAGTTCCATTCGTTCGATTCTTGTTTCGATTTTTCGTGTGAGTTCGTGGTTTCAATCGCTCATAACTGCAATCACGGAGACTGCCCCCGGATCGCTATTCGGCAAATCGGAGCACAGTCCTTTCTCCCGCGGATTCTCCGATGACAGGCCGCGGTCCGTTTTATGGCAATCGCTGTGCTTCCAGCCACTCCAAAAGTCCCGGCTCCACTATCGCCTTCCCGAATATCTGGTGTCCGTCGTCGGGATACTCTGTATATCTTACGTTTGTGCTACCTGTCTCCTTCAGAGCCTGAACGATTCTCTGCGCAAAAGCCACCGGTACGGCGTCATCCTTGGCCCCATGAAAGACCCAGACCGAAGTTTGACCTATTGCTTTCGCCACCGCCTGATACGGTTCGGGCGAATCGAGCATCGTACCGACCGATGGAATGATCGCTGCACGATCGGGCGGCTCGATCGGACGCTCGCCTACAACTCCACCGGCTACCGGCACAAGCGCCGCAAACTTCCCCGGATTGGCCGCCGCGATCTGCCACACGCCATAACCGCCAAGCGAGAAGCCCGCGAGGTAAAGCCGGTTTGTATCGCCGTTGAATTCGTTGACCGCCGCATCCAGCGCAGCCAGCGAATAATCGGCCATGTCCTTCGCTGCCCAGAACGTGTTCTCCCGACACTGCGGCACGACGACAATGAAATTAATTTTCTCTTTTACCGGCTCGAGCGCCCAGGCGATCACATCTACCTGAGCGATGTTGTCGTCACCCCGCGCTCCTGAGCCGTGAAGAAAAAGCATCACCGGGAGTTTCGTATTCGGGTCGCGGTTCTTCGGAGCGTAGACCCGGTATCCGTAAGCCTTGCCTCCGACAACTACCTCGCGCGCTGAGAAGGCGCTCAACGGACTGCCGCGGTCCGAGCAGGCAAGCAAACCCAACAGAACCGACAACAATGTGAACAGTATGATTCTCACGAGAAAGAGTCTAGAAAGCATCAGCTTCAAAGCTCGCGTTGCGAGCGAAAGCATAAAGGCCTGGGCGTCAGCCCGGGTAAATCGGTGGATCAGACGGAGCCGTCCTAGACGGCGATAGATTGCGCATCGCCCGGCCCCTGTCGCTCGCATACGCGAGCTCGGTTAACCGCGTCGTCATACACCGGGCTCACAAGTCTGTGTCAAAAGTGTCAAAAGCCGGATGCTTGGCGGCGAAGCCGCCCAAAGATCCTAGCCAGACGTGAAACGTCTGGAAAGACCCGGATGTGAGTTCCGCACAGAAGGTGCGGCAGGTATTCGTCTGCCGCCCCTTCAGGGCGGCGCCGGTTTATTTCACCGTACCAAAAGCATCTGGCTACTATCTCTTGGCAGCTTCGCCGCCGAAAATTCTAGTTTTGACACACCCTCTCACGCCCGGTCTGTATGCTGTCGGCGTCTACGACGGCTGGGCTTGGTACTCCAAGATGCGCTCGCGACGGCGGAGGCGGATTTCTTTTTCTGATCCGCATCATAGGCGAAAACCCGCGGCAAAATTCCGAACTCAGAAAAACTCCCCGTGCAGCTTTTTGATCACATCCGCTACATCTTTCTCTTTTACGACAAATGTCAGGTTCACCGCCGACGCGCCGTGTGAGACGAGGGCGATGCTGACGTTATCGATCGTAGAGAAGATCTTCGACGCGAGACCCGTCGAGGCGCGAAGGCCCTCGCCGACTACACAGACCACCGCGTAGCCGGGCTCGACTTCGACGTCGCCCAGCCGTTGGAGCTCACTCACGATCTTGTCGATCTCGGCTGTGTTGTCGAGCGTCAGGGCGATCGAGACTTCGGACGTCGAGATGACGTCTATCACCGTTCGGTAACGCTCGAACACTTGAAACACCGCGCTCATGAAGCCGTAACTTCCGAGCATTCGTGCCGACGTGATGCGCAGGATCGTGATGTTCTTCTTGTGCGCGATCGACTTTATCTTGTTGGGTGCTTCACCGGACTCGCCCAGCACCATCGTACCCACTTCCGCCGGTTCGAACGTATTGCAGACTCGGACGGGAATTCCGTGATCGACCGCGGGCTTGATCGTTTTCGGATGGAGCACCTTCGCGCCGAAGTAGGCAAGCTCCGCCGCTTCTTCGTAACTTAGGATCGGTATGGTGCGGGCCTCGCCGCAGATGCGCGGGTCGCAGGTCATAACGCCCGTAACGTCGGTCCAGATCTGCAGCTCGCTCGCATCCAAAGCGGCCGCCACGAGTGCAGCCGAGTAATCTGAACCGCCTCGACCCAGCGTCGTCGTCTCACCGCTCCGGCTCGCCGCGATAAAGCCCCCAAGGATCGGGACTTCGCCGGCGGCGATCAGCGGTGCGAGCTCGAGCTTCACAAGATCGTTGGTCTCGTCGACGATCGGTGTCGCGGCTCCATACTCATCGTCCGTGACGATGAGCCGGCGCGAATCGACCTGCCTCGAGTTCACCGCTTTTGCTTTTAAGACTTCGGCCAGCAATCGCGATGAAAGCTGTTCGCCGTACGAGACGATCGCATCCTTCAACATCTGCAGCGGCAGAGAGCGACGCGAGACGCGCATCAGCAGGTCGGAAAGCTCGCCGCGTGCAAAATCCAATTCGGCATTGAAGGCGTTCGGGGCGCTGTCCGGAATGAATGTCCTTGAAACCTCGACGTGGCGTTCAAAGTGAGGCTCGAGCGACGCGAAGGCCTCGCCGAATTCGCCCTTTTTTGCAGTTTCGAAAGCCGCGAGCAGAGCGTCCGTCACTTTCGTCATTGCCGATACAACGACGACCGGACGACGCTCGATCTGCGTGGATACGATGTGGAATACGCGCTCGAAAGCGGCAACGTCGCCGACCGACGTTCCGCCGAATTTCATTACAGTTGGGCCCGTAATTTCGCTCAAAATTACGTATGAGTTCAACCGTTTGTTATTGCTTTGTCAAGTTTGCCATCGAGCCGGCGCGATCGATCGTTTGGTAACCAAAAAGCTCGATGTGCGGTGTCAGATAACCTTCTTTTGCCTCTTCTTCGCGAACGAGATCAGTGCTGAGATACTTCTTATTGTCATCTGGAAAGACCGTTGCAACTATCGCCTCTCCACCGAGTTTTTCTAGAGCGATCAGAGCCCCCAGAAAATTTGCACCCGACGAGATACCGACACCCAAGCCGAGCTTTGCCGCCAGCATTTGCGCCATCAGGATCGAATCTCCGTCCGATACGCTTAGCACTTCGTCCAGTTTATCCAGTGCGCAGATCGCGGGGACGAACTCGTCCGAAATTCCTTGTATCCGATGGCTCCCAATATTGTGACCGACCGAGAGTGTCGGCGATTCGCTCGGCTCCAGGGGATGTACTTTGATGTCGGAATTCATTTCACGCAGATAAGCAGCGACGCCCATGATCGTCCCGCCGGTGCCGACGCCGGCCACGAACGCATCCGGCTCGAAGCCGACTTTCTGAAGCTGCGACCAAATCTCCGGACCGGTCGTGCAGTAGTGCGCTTCTGCGTTGGAAAGATTCGAAAACTGGTGCGGCAGGAACACTCGGCCATGTTCGTACTTAAACGAATCGGCCATCTCGATACAGCCGAGGAAGCCACCTTCGTCGTGACTCACTAGCGTTACTTTTGCCCCGTAACTCTTGATCAGGGAGATCCGTTCGCTGCTCATCCAATCGGGCATGAAAACATGCACCGGATTTCCGAACGCGTGTCCGATCGCCGCGAACGAAATGCCCGTATTACCGCTCGTCGCTTCGGCAATGACGTCACCTTTGTGGATCAAGTCGTCGCGATACGCCGTTGTCAGGATGTGGAAGGCCATCCGATCCTTGATGCTTCCAGAGAGATTTAGGTGCTCAGCCTTCGCAAAGATCGTTCGCCGTTCTCCGTTGTGATGGCAATGGATCGCAAGAAGAGGTGTGTTCCCTATCAGGTTCTCGACATACGACGAACTTGCGGGCGTCGCCGCGTAGTGGCTCTGATAGTCGCGTAAGCTGTTCACGTTCATAGGCACGGGGCGCCAGGAACAAGTATTTGCATTCCATTTACCACATTAGCGACGCTGTGAATGTGCGTCGAGTCACAAATTCGCGCGAGCTAGCTCGCGTAGCGAGCGATAGCATTTAGCCGCGGGCGTGAGAGCGTTTGGCAAAACTGGTGCGCATGCTGTTTAAATTGCCACGACCTTTAGGTCGTGGAATTGAAATTCCTACAGCCCGGCTTTAGCCGAAATATAAATAGCAAACATCCGATGGGCTTCAGCCGAAAGGCTAAAGCCCAAAGGAAGCTTTTTTTGATATTTGGCTAAAGCCGATGCCGCATGATGGCGGCCCACGACCTGAAGGTCATGGCAATTTAAACAGCCAGCGCGACGAAATTTTATTGATCTCCGCGATCGCCCTGACCTTTCTTTACCTTGGTCTCCGCATCTTTTCGAACGTCCTGGCCCAGCGAGCGCCCTACGTCGTCGCTTTCTTTGAACTGTCCCTGGTCATCTCGCCTGACGAACCGTTTGTCGCTGCCTGTATCGATCAACTCACGTCCTCCATCCGATCTTTTCTTTTCTGCCATATTTCCTCCTTATCCTTCACTGCTCTTTTGATCCTCGCTCGAAACGCGCGGCCGTTTGTCGTCGTCGCGTCCATCGAAGGGTCCGACCTGTTTGTTCCCGCTCTTACCGGTACCGTCACCGGCACTCCGCCCGGCCTTCTCGATGTCACCGCCCTTGCCGCCTTTCTCACCCTGGCGATGCGGCCCGTCGCTCTCAAGTCCGCTATTGAAATTCTGTTTTGGCATAATTGCGTACACCTCCCTCCGCGTTTGTAAAAAGCAACGACCGTGCCGCTACGCTATGTATGCTTGTGTGACAGATGCGCCTGGGTGTTGTTCGGATTCGTGCTTCGTGATGTTTCGTGTGATTAGTGTGCTTCGTGGTTATTTCTTCCGTAGCCGCTATTAGAACCAAACCACGAAACACACTAACCACACGAATCATCCACTACCTCGAATGCCCTGAACTCTCGACTACTCTAAACTACCCGCAAAGGACCGAGCCCCCGTTGATGTTGAGGATCTCGCCGGTAATGTGTCTGGACCAATCGGAGAGTAGAAAGCAGATCGAGAGCGCGACGTCGTCCGTCGCCGCGATGCGATTCAGAGGAATTGATTTGATGACGCTCTGATAATACTCCTCGTCCTCGAACGCAGGTCGCACCATCGAGGTTTCGATCCAGCCCGGAGCGACAGCGTTGACCCGGATCCTGGGACACAACTCGGAGGACAGGGCTTTTGTGAATGAGATCATGCCGCCCTTCGAAGCAGAATAATTTGAATAGCCGGCCTCACCACGCTGGCCCGACGTGGAGGAGACCATGACGATCGAAGCCTTGTCCCTTTTTTTCATCGCAGGAACGCAGGCCTTCGTCGTGGCCCATGCTGATTTGAGATTGGTGTTGATGACCTTGTTCCAGACATCTTCGGACATGTCCTCGATAGGCGCCCCTTCCCAGACACCCGCGTTGCATACAAGCAGATCGATTTGATGAAACCGCGCAAGTGCCTGCTTGGCGAGCTTCTGCGCCTCGACCATATCCGACACATCCGCCTGGACGGCGATCGCCTCTACGCCTTTGTTCTGACACAGCCTGACCGTCTCGAGAGCCTCAACCTCGTTGCTAAGATAATTGACGACAACATTCGCACCACCCTCCGCGAGCCGGAGTGCAGTAGCACGCCCGACGCCGCGAGAGGAGCCTGTGATAATCGCGACCTTGCCGGCAAAAAGGTTCTTCGGAAGATCGATCGGGACCGCTGCTTCATTCATTGGATTTCTTCTCTGCGTTCTCCGCGAGCTCTGCGTGAAATGATTTTCTTCTCACGCAGAGCTCGCGGAGAAAGCAGAGTTTTGATGAAATTTCTGACAAAAAGTTTTGTGTAATAAAATAACGGGAAATCGATGCACGACACAAATCTCCTTGAAGACC
>DASUSJ010000024.1:0-3814 GCA_036375155.1 Pyrinomonadaceae bacterium | reverse complement strand
AGCCTGCGGAATCAGGCGCATGGAGCCCGGCTGCGGCCCCCGTAGTTCGTCGTTGAATACAACAACTGTGAAGAAGGAATCTCGCTCGACGTCGAATCGTAATTCACTGGTCCTCGACACCTTTGAGCGGCCGGCACCGGTGAGGCGGCCTAGGTTAAGATCTATCGTCACGCCGCCGTCGGTAACGATCATTTTCTCGAGCGTACCGGAATTGCCCTCCTGACCTTTTTGACCGGGGCCGGTGATCGAGCTATTCAAACCGATGCCAAACAGAACGAGTATAGGGAGCAACGCCAGAAGAAGTATTTTCAACATAGATTGGAATTTCCAGCCACTCGGGCTCTTAAGTGATGTGTCTAGAGTAAGTGGGCCACGTAACGTGTACTGACCTTTTACACCGTTTCATAGGTTTAGGCAAGTCAGGTATAGTATTCGTTCACCTTCAGTTAGGGCGAAATAGTCGGTATTAATTTATGAAAAATGGGTGCACGAGCCGGGAACTGAAGAGACCGAGATCTCTCGCTCTTCCTGTCCTGAAAACTCAGCTCGTGCCCGAATCCGGCATCCGGAGGTCGAGAACCGCTCGCTGGCGAGCGATATCACTAATAACCCTGAACTTACTCATGATCGTCCACATCATTCAGTGGAGGCTTATGGGTACGACGGTCACCCCGATCGAGCCGTCCGAGGCTATGTACACGCTTCAGAACGGTGCGATCAACGCGGGCGTGATCTTCTTTTCACTCGCCATCCTGGCGACGCTCATATTCGGCCGCTTCGTCTGCGGCTGGGGTTGTCACATTGTCTCCCTTCAGGATCTCTGCGCCTGGCTCCTGAAGAAAGTTGGACTCACCCCGCGGCCGTTTCGATCAAGACTCCTGGTCTTCGTGCCGATCATTGTAGCCCTGTATATGTTTGTGTGGCCCACCGCATACCGTCTGATCGCTGCGCCCCCCGATCAGCCAGTAATCCCTCAGTTCACGAATCACCTCATAACAACGGATTTCTGGGCAACGTTCCCTCCGGTTTGGGTCGCTATACCATTCCTCTTCATTTGCGGTTTTCTGACCGTGTATTTTCTCGGACAGAAAGGCTTCTGTACCTACGCATGCCCGTACGGAGGTTTTTTTGGTGTTGCCGATACCGTAGCACCGGGAAAGATCCGCGTTACGGACGCGTGCAACCAGTGCGGACACTGCACCGCCACCTGCACTTCGAACGTGCTTGTTCACTCCGAGGTCAAGCAGTACGGAATGGTCGTCGATCCGGGCTGCATGAAATGCATGGACTGTGTTAGCGTCTGTCCGAACGACGCCCTGTATTTCGGCTTTGGCAAGCCATCGGTCACCGTCAAAAAGTCGACAAAGAAGAACTACTCGCTGACCTGGCCCGAGGAGGTCTTTGCAGCTGTCGTATTTGCGGTCAGCTTTTTCGCCGTCTGGGATGTCTACCAGATCGTTGCGATGCTGATGGCGCTCGGTATCGCGACGATCACGACGTTTCTTGCACTGCGAACCTTGCGGTTATTCCGCTCGGCCGATCTTTCTTTCTATCGGTGGAACCTCAAATCCGCGGGCAAAATACAAACTGCAGGCTGGGCGTTTCTGAGTTTCTCCATCGCCTGGATCGGGTTGAACGCTCACAGCGGCTTTGTTCGCTGGCACGAGCGGGCTGGCGCGATCGCGTACGAGAACATTCGTATACCCGATGAGCTCGCTCTCGCTCGTACCAACCCCGCCCGTTGGCTGAGCCCGAGTGACCGCGAAAACATGGCGAATGGAAAACGGCACTTCGACGCCGCTCGTAACGCAGCCCTGTTCGTCAACAAAGAAGCGATCTCAAAGCTCGCGTGGATCGAATATCTATCAGGCGACAACCGCGAGGCGGTCCGGTTGCTCGGCACTGCCGCGGAATACCAGGACACCCAGGGTCGGGCATTGAGTCTTTACTACCGAGGAGCGATCCTGAATCGGATGGGTCGACACGACGAGGCTCTGGCCAGCCTTGAGGCCGCATTGGCCGAGGCGCCCAACCTGGTGACCGCGAGGGAAGAAAAAGGTGAAGCTTTGTGGCAGCTGGGACGCTCGAAGGAGGCTATCGCAGTCTGGGGCGACGCGCTCCAAGGAAATCCGAATTTACCTTTGGCTGCCAATTTTCTCGCGGGTGCAGCCGCCGCGGACGATGGTGATATTAATATGGCCGCGGCCTATGAAGCGCAGGCCGATAACATCACTCCTACGGATCCGCTTTTTCACTGGATGTTGGGCCTGAGGCTAGAGAACCTGAAGATGTTCGACCTCGCCGAGAAACACTTCAATAAGGCGATCGAAATGAATCCCGAATTCCGGCGCGCCCGGAATTGAGATCCATATCAAACTCAGACCTTTTTCTCTTGCGCGATCAGCGGCTCGCCGCGATCCTGGGAATCGCTCGGCTGGATCACAAAAGGCTTCGCCGAATCGTCCGCTTCTGATCCGAGCGCCGCTTTCAAAACATCACTCACCCTTGTTGCAGGAATGATCTCGAGCTCCTTTCGAACGTCTTCGGGGATCTCTTCCGTGTCGGGTTCATTCTGCGCGGGCAGTATGATCCGGCGAATGCCGGCGCGATGTGCCGCAAGGACCTTTTCTTTGATCCCGCCGACGGGAAACACCAGACCCGAAAGCGTTATCTCGCCGGTCATCGCGGTGTCTGAACGCACCTTTCGCCCGGTGTAGAGCGAAGCCAGGGCCGAGGCCATTGTGACTCCTGCACTCGGGCCGTCCTTCGGGATCGCTCCGGCTGGAACGTGCAAGTGGACACCGTTCTGTTTTATGACTTCCGGGTCGATGCCGAATTCGGACGCGTGCGACCACAGAAAACTTCTTGCTGCCTGGGCCGATTCCTTCATTACATCGCCAAGCTGACCGGTTAGTGTCAGCCCGCTTCCGCCCGGTAGTGCGGTCGCTTCGATAAACAATACCTCTCCGCCCATCTCGGTCCATGCCATTCCCGTCGCGACGCCCGCCGGCAATTCTTCGCGAGCAGCTTCCGGGTAGAAGCGCGGCGCTCCAAGATAGCCCTTTATGTCTTCGGCCGTGATCACGTACTTGTCGGGGGGCGTATGTTCCACCGTAGTATCGCTTGGTGCAGCGTCGCTATCCCGGGCCGTGGTAACTTCTGTGGTCCCGTCTTCCGGTGCGGCCTGATCGCCTTCGGCCGGCTTTACGTCGCCGTCAACGGGCTTTACTCCCGGCGGTGAGCTTTCCGCAACCCTCAATGCGACCTTCCTCGCGAGGTTTCCGACAGCCCGCTCAAGCTGGCGGACTCCGGCTTCGCGCGTGTATCGCGACGTCAGCAAATTGATCGCGTCGTCGGTGATCTCGATCTGACCTTCGGTCAAACCATTCTCTTTGATCTGCCGCGGCACCAGATACTGTTTCGCGATATTCAGCTTCTCGCGATCGCTGTAACCGGCGAGCTGGATGATCTCCATGCGATCGCGCAGCGGCATCGGGATCGGGGCCAGCTGATTGGCCGTCGCGATAAAGAAAACCTTCGAGAGATCGAACGGCAGATCGAGATAATTGTCCCGGAACGTATTGTTCTGCGCCGGATCCAAAATCTCGAGCAGAGCCGCCGAGGGGTCTCCGCGATAGTCGTTGCCGAGCTTGTCGATCTCATCGAGCATCAACACTGGGTTGTTCACGCCGACGCGTCGCAGCGCCTGTATGATCCGACCGGGCATCGCTCCGATGTATGTGCGCCGGTGACCACGAAGTTCGGCCTCATCGCGCATTCCACCGAGACTCATTCGTTCGAACTCGCGACCGAG
>DASUSJ010000023.1:0-3664 GCA_036375155.1 Pyrinomonadaceae bacterium | reverse complement strand
GACCGAATAGAACTCGAATCCCGGCACGGCACCAAGTTTTGCGGCCCCGGTCCGAAGAAGATCATTACCAAGGGTGGCATATAGTCCTGTCGTGCCGGCTCTCGTCTCTGTCCCATCGGGCAACATATAGGTATATACCGGTGAATGCTGTCCTCGGAAGACCGCATGTGACGCGTTGATCGCCATCCGTGGAAATGATGAGAACTCTCTGAATTTCGTATTAAGGTTGTTCGGCTCGGGAACAAAGGAGAAGGTATCAGCAAGGGGGCGGACGTCGCCCTTCGGAAATTCCCGAACATAGATTCCGGTTTCATGCGTTCCCATTGTGCTTCGCGCGCGGAATACAACGGTTCCGGTTTTGTTTACGGATGGCTGTCCGTAGCTGCTGAAATTCCGTGTGCCGTTTGGGATAAGAAAGTTGTTATTAACGACCGTGGTCCACCCTTGCGCGACAAAAGGGCCTGTTGAAGACGCTGCAGCCAGGCTTGAACGTCCCCGCATCTGTGCTGAAGAGGTGGTCGCCAGGTGCAAAACACAGCAGCCTAGCGCGATAGTAAATACTCCTAAAAGAATGTTCTTTAATTTCATATTAACTCCTGCGACCGGCTTTCGCTTGGCGGTCGACATTTTCTGGAAGATCGTTCTTAAAATCTCAAATAGCTGCGCTTAGCTTCGGCAACAGCCATGCCGATTGTTGCGGCCCGAAACCGGCCGTTTTATTTCGGTAATCCAGAAGTTGGTGATTTGCGGGGCGTGCCCGCCGTGGAATACCACGCACGGAGCTTGTGTACGTGTGGAATTCTGCACGCCCCCGGGACAAGGGCGGGTTTGGTCGGGGTCGCTGATGACGGTGCCCCCTGCTACAAACAGCGCGGGAATCAGCCTGGCGTCGAGTCTGAGTTCGTTAGTTTCTTCGCGGTCCTCTCCCGGTTAGGCACCTCTCGAACGCGGGCAGGTGATTGTTGTTAGAAGCGTCACGTAGATACGTGAAGGTCTCACGGATATCCGACTCCTTCGCAAAAACCAGAAAGCGCTCGTACATTCTTATGTTCGCTTTTTCGCCCTCGACGGCTTGCCGGCATGCGTCGGCTAACGTCGCAGGAACAACCACCTTTTCTTTCGTAAACTCGTTTTCGGGCACCGTAACCTTATACTTTTCGAAGAGCGGCAGTAAGAACGATTCGTGACGCCGCTCGGCGTTGACGATATTCGAAAACGGGCGAGCCTCTCCAAACTTCGCGGCTACGGCCTCGTAAGTCGCATGGGCACGACGTTCGTCGGCAAGCGCGGCGATCAGGGCGTCACGTGTCTGGTCATCGACCTGTGCGATAGAAGCCGTGGCCGCCGTCGGTGCCGCTGTCGGGGCGGCACCCATATTCGGATCTTTCGCGGCCGTTTGATTCCCCTGACAGCCAAGTAGCGCTGTAGCCGAGACAAGCAGCGCTAGCGTTCTCCAAGCATTTGTTTTCATGGTCACCTCCAGTGGGTGATCTTAGATAGCGCAAGCTTTGTGCCTTTACGCGGATAGTGAGGATCAGTGCAGGTCTGCAGTTCGTTTGTTTCTTGGCAGCCTGTTGTGACCTTGATTCGATGACGATCTGGGAGCGCCCACATACCTAACAGGTTCACAACCGACGATCAGCGCTTCTCCATCCCGTTTATCGTTTGCTTGATCAGCTTCTCCAGCACTTTCTCGTCGACATCGGATAGCCGCTTAATGTAGAGACAGCCTACGCCTGTAGTATGCTTGCCCAGTTTTTCAAGAAGGTTCGCTTGCTCTGGCGAATTGTTCAACACATACAAAGTAAGGCTTGCTTTGCGCGGTGAAAAACCGATTTTCAACCAGTCGACCTCCCGACCGGTCGCGGGCGACTTGTATGTCTTCTCGCCGAAGCCGACGATCGAGGCACCCCACATTCTCGGCTCGTCACCCGTGATGCGCTTCATCATCTCGAGGATCCTGAACGCGTCGGCGCGCTTCTGCTCATTATCCACGCCGTTCAAAAACTCTTCAACGCTCGCGTCATTCACTTTCGTCTTGATCTCAACCTTAGCCATAGTGTGGAAAATTGTAATTGACTCTTCGCCCTTCAGTCACGGAAAACATGCACAAGCCAGAGACCCCTCCGGTAGCGACAATGTTGGAGAAAGACGCCCAAGGCAGAAGCCCCGGCCGGTAGGAAGGGTACAGTCGAATCGCGGAATGGAAGACTATTTCCCGACCTCCCGCGCTCCGCACTCCCACTCCGCACTCCGAATTTCCAGCCCGCCTTGACATCGACAACCCAAATTCCTAAGCTTTTAATTCGTCTCCGGACGAGCCATATTCCGCAGTAGCTCAATGGCAGAGCATTCGGCTGTTAACCGAAGGGTTGTAAGTTCGAGTCTTACCTGCGGAGCCAATTTTTGAAGAGGGTGCTGTTGTAGGCGCCCTTTTTCGTTTTATTGGCGTAGGGGCGACGATCTTTCGCGGGGAGGGCGAGGTTGCGTAAAGATGCCGACTTCGCGTCTTTGCGTCTCTGCGGGCAAACCATTGTTAACAATTCTGAGCGCCGGTGTTCGCGCAAAGACGCAAAGCCGCAAAGCGCCGGTGTTCGCGCAAAGACGCAAAGCGCCGGTATTCACGCAAAGACGCTAAGCCGCAAAGAGGATACCCACCACTCACACTCTTACTTTTCGCTCTCATATGTACGAAGCCGGTCGCGGTCTTGGGGAGTGTCGATGTCGAATGCGGCTTCGGGGGCGGAGATGGTGGCGATCTTTTCGCTGGCGCTTTTCCGGATTATGACGCGGGCTCCGGCGTCGCCTTCCAAAGCCATAAGATCGTCAAACATCACACGATCAAAAAGCGCGGGCACACCGAGAACGCCGTTGTATTCGGAGGCGACGATGGGCTTGCCGCTCGTGCGGTACGTATCGATCAGGGACCGGATCGTTTTCTCATCGACGAAAGGCTGGTCGCTGAGCATGATGATCACGGCATCTATCTCGGGGCCTAACTCGATCAGCCTTGCCAATCCTGCCTTTATCGAAGAGCTGATACCTACTTCCCATTCTTCGTTGATAACGATCTCGACCGGGAGTCCCTCCGCTTCGATCGAGATCTCTTCAGCCCTCGAGCCGAGTACCGCGATTACACTGCTTGATTCACACGCGACAGCACTCTCGACCGAACTGCGGAAAACCGTTTTGCCCTTGAACCGCACTAGCTGTTTCGGGCTGCCGAGTTTGGTTGAACCGCCGGCCGCAAGGATGACGATTCCGACCTGCTGGTGAGACATAGTATCGCGAACCGCCATCGGCGGTAGCTTTCAAAACCTCGCGGAGCTCAAAGCATTTCGATCTATAAAAGTTTATCGGGAGTAACCGGAATATCCCGGACGCGTTTTCCCGTCGCATTGAAAATGCCATTCACTATCGAAGCAGCGACGCCGACTATACCGACTTCGCCGACGCCTTTCACGCCCAGCTTGTTGACGATGAGATCTTCCTCCGGAATAAAGTCGACATCGATCGTACCGACGTCGAGACTTACCGGTACGTGATACTCGGCAAACGAACGCGTGACGAAATTACCCCAACGCGGGTCGACCACCGATTCTTCCGCCAACGCCATGCCGAAGCCCCAGACGCATCCACCGATGATCTGCGAACGAGCGGTCTT
>DASUSJ010000022.1:0-3943 GCA_036375155.1 Pyrinomonadaceae bacterium | reverse complement strand
AACACACGAAACTGCACGAAAAATGAAAACACAAAACTAGGCGAAGTAGGAGTTAAGAACACCAAATAGGGAAGCCAATGGAACGAATAAGACAGAACGCAATACCAGTGGGTTGGATCGCGATCGCCCTGGCGACGGTTCTTGCAGCACTCATCTCGCACGCTCCGGCGCAGGCAACGGTTTCGCATGTCGAGTCGGTCGGCTTTACGGTGTCGGACATGGACCGGGCACTCGATTTCTACACCCGTGTCCTGCCGTTCGAGAAGGTCTCGGATGTGGAAACGGCCGGGAGGGACATCGAGCATCTCTCAGGCGTGTTCGGCGCACGCGTGCGCATTGTGCGTCTGCAGCTCGGGGACGAAACACTCGAGCTGACCGAATATCTTACGCCTCAAGGACGACCAATTCCGGTCGATTCCCGCAGCAATGACCGCTGGTTCCAGCATATTGCGATCATCGTTTCGGATATGGACAAGGCCTATGCGCATCTGCGTGCGAACAAGGTCCGACACGCATCGACGGGACCGCAGACTCTGCCTCCTTACATCACGGCAGCGGCCGGGATTCGCGCGTTCTATTTTAAAGACTTCGACGGTCACGTTCTCGAGATCCTTTCGTTTCCGCCGGACAAAGGTTCGGCCAAATGGCACGAGCTGGCGAAGACCAGAAGGCTGTTTCTCGGTATCGATCACACGGCGATCGTTGTGGGCGATACGGAAACGAGCCTGAAGTTCTATCGCGACGCGCTCGGTCTGACGGTTGCGGGCGAGAGCGTTAATTACGGCAGCGAGCAGGAACACCTTAATAACGTGTCTGGTGCTCGGCTCCACATTTCCGGACTAAAAACAAACGAGCCGGGAATCAACGTCGAGTTTCTCGAGTACCTGACACCGACGGATGGACGGCGGTATCCGGAAGACTCACGGAGCAACGACATCTGGCACTGGCAGACGAGTTTCGCGGTCGATCGAATTGACCAAATTCTCCGATCGTATCGACCGAATTTTATTTCGACCGGCGCCGTCCTGTTTGAGAAGCCTACGCTGAGATTCCGAAGAGCTTCGCTGGTCCGCGATCCGGACGGGCATGCGGTGCGGCTGGTCGCGCCCTGATCGGCCCGCCACTCACCAAAAAACCGAAAACTGAGAACTGAAAACTATAAAGAAATGGAAAAGAAGAAATCATTCAATCGTATATTTTTGACTATTGGCCTGGTCGCACTCGGTGTTGCGTTTGCTGCGTGCAGCCGCACTGAAACGGCGCTTGAATTAAACACCGACACAAACGGACTCGCACTTCGCGGGTTCGACGCTGTGGCGTATTTCGCCGTAGACAGCGCCATCAAGGGCGATCCGAAATACGAATACGCTTGGAACGGAGCGAAATGGATCTTCACGAACGAGGAGAACATGAAGAAGTTCCAGGCCGATCCCGAGACATATGCGCCGCAATTCGGCGGGTACTGTTCATACGCAGTGTCCGAAGGCTACACGGCGGATGGCGATCCGGAAGCGTGGAAAATCGTGGACGGCAAGTTGTACCTGAATTACAACCAAGAGGTTAAGCAGAAGTGGGAGCAGAACGAGGCCGAGCGTATCGATAAGGGAACCGTCAACTGGCAGGAGTTCAAGAAGAAAAAGCCGGAGCACAAGGGATAAGTTAACCGCCGCGATAACTGACGACTGACACCGGACATCTGATAGCTGATAGCTGATAGCTGATAGCTGATAGCTGATAGCTGACATCTGATAGCTGATAGCACAACCGACAACATCTTTATGAACGCCGAAGAAAAACGAGTACAGGAATCGAACGACCGCCGGAAACACTGGAAACGGTGGGGACCTTACCTGAGTGAGCGAGCGTGGGGGACCGTACGCGAGGACTATTCGGCCGACGGTTCCGCGTGGGACTATTTTCCGCACGATCACGCCCGCTCGCGCGCGTACCGCTGGAACGAGGACGGGATCGGCGGGATCTCCGACCGCCGTCAGAAGATTTGCTTTGCGATCGCGCTTTGGAATGGAAAAGACCCGATCCTCAAGGAACGTCTGTTCGGGTTGACCGGAAGCGAGGGAAACCATGGCGAGGATGTTAAGGAGCTTTACTACTATCTCGACTCGACGCCGACGCACTCGTACATGAAATTCCTGTACAAGTATCCGCAGGCCGAGTTTCCATACGAACCTCTTATCCAAGAAAACCGCGACCGGAGCAAGCAGGAGCGCGAGTTCGAACTAATAGACTCCGGAATTTTCGATGACGACCGCTACTTCGATGTGTTCGTCGAGTATGCGAAGGCGGATGTCGAGGACATTCTCATCAAGATCACCGTCGCGAATCGCGGCCGTGAAGATGCGACACTGAGTTTGTTGCCGACGATCTGGTTTCGGAATACATGGTCATGGAATGGCTCTGAAGCGGACTGCGGATTACGTATCGCCGGTCCCCGTTCGATCGAGCTTGAGGGCGAGGATTATGGGAAGCGGTGGCTGCATTGCGAAGGCGAGCCGGAGTTGCTGTTTACCGAGAACGAAACAAATAACGAGCGATTGTTTGCGGTGCCTAATCGGAGGCCATTCGTAAAAGATGGGATCGGCGAATACGTGATAGCGGGTAACACGGGCGCGGTGAATCCGGCGAAATCCGGAACAAAGGCTGCGGCGAATTATCGGCTGAATGTTCCGGCGGGGGGTGAAGTTGTTGTCCGACTGCGGCTCAGCGATGACCCTGTCTTGTCCGGAGATGAAGTGGGGGGTTCCCGCAAAGCCGAAAAGACGCAAAGGAAGAAAGAACAAGATCCGTTCGCGGATTTCGATTCGATCTTCGATCTGCGGAAAAGGGAAGCCGACGAATTCTATGCCGGCATCATCCCCCCGCAGCTTTCCGACGACGCAAAGAATGTCCAGCGGCAGGCTTTCGCCGGACTGTTGTGGTCGAAACAGTATTACCACTACGTCGTAAAAGAGTGGCTTGAAGGCGACGCCGGAATGCCGGGGCCACCTGAATCGCGCAAGGGCGGACGGAATCATGAGTGGTCTCATCTTTACAACTCCGACGTCATATCGATGCCGGACAAGTGGGAATATCCGTGGTATGCGGCGTGGGATTTGGCGTTTCATTGCATTCCGCTTGCACTGATCGATTCACACTTCGCGAAAGAGCAGCTCATCCTGATGCTCCGCGAATGGTATATGCATCCGAACGGCCAGATCCCGGCGTACGAGTGGGCGTTCGGTGACGTAAACCCTCCGGTGCATGCGTGGGCGGCGCTTCGGGTTTATCAGATCGAAAAGAAGCGGCATGACGGGGTCGGCGACCGGAAATTTCTCGAACGCGTCTTTCACAAGCTGATGCTCAATTTCACCTGGTGGGTCAACCGGAAGGACTCCGAAGGTATGAACGTTTTCGAGGGCGGCTTTCTAGGTCTCGATAACATCGGTGTCTTCGATAGATCGCGTCCGCTCCCGACTGGCGGCCGTCTCGCACAGTCTGACGGCACGAGCTGGATGGCAATGTATTGCTTGAATATGCTGGCGATAGCGCTCGAGCTGGCTGTTGAAGATGACGCGTACGAAGATGTCGCGAGTAAATTCTGGGAGCATTTTCTTTTTATTGCCGACGCGATGAACAATCTCGGCAAAGACGGCATCTCGTTGTGGGACGAGCAGGACGGATTCTATTACGACGTGCTGCATCTTCACGGAAAGGGAAGCGAGCCGCTGCGCGTCCGGTCTATGGTCGGGCTCATCCCTCTGTTTGCCGTCGGATCGATCGAGCCCGAGATGCTCGATCGATTGCCGGCTTTCAAACGACGTCTGTACTGGTTCATTGAAAATCGGGATGACCTAATCGGCAATGTTTCGTGTATGCGAACGCCGGGGATGGGCGAGCGTCGCTTGCTGGCGGTTGCCTATCGCGAACGGCTGGAAAAAGTGCTCCG
>DASUSJ010000021.1:0-13046 GCA_036375155.1 Pyrinomonadaceae bacterium | reverse complement strand
GAGGCGTCCCTTACTTTCAAAGCTCTCGAGAAACCCGGAAAGAGTGTCCTGGAATTTTCCTTTTACAAACGTGTTTCTCTCGTCCTCGATCGGCGGCGGCGTTCCGTTCATTGAGAACATGTTCTTCTCGACGGTCGTAGTAAAAACCTCCCAGCTTTCCGGGAGGCCGTAGAATGTATCGAATCCCCAGAATCGTGACTGCGGATCAGTATTGATCTCGGTCCAGTACTTCAGACTCTCGCCCTTCGAAACCCCAAACTCCAGATAGCTGATCGCCTCGTTGCCGATGATCTCGGTGTTCAGATAGTCATACATCCGGTAGCGATTCTCGAAGGTCGGGAATTTTTCCACCCGCGACTTCCGCCAGTTCTCAAATCTCCCGAGATACGTCAGGTACCTGAGTCGCGCGCTGTCCCGCGAGAACTTCGCGACGATCTCTTTGGCTTTTGTTCTAAGTCGTAGTTTGTCCATCGAGTTCGAAATGAATTACAGGGCTGCGCTAAGTGCGGCAAATCGGTTCAGCGCATCACCTTGAACCGGTAAGCGAATTGGTTCACCGCTCCCGGAAGTCGATTCCAGAAAAAAGAGAGGTTCTTGCCTGTGAAGAGAAACCGCGGCCGAAGGTATAACTCAGCATTGTTCAGTGAGAACAGAATGCGATGCTTGCGCCAGTTTGGAAAGCCCTTGATCAGTGTGTAGCGCGCCGAGACTCCAAGAGTCTGGATGCCGTAAGGAAACGAAAACCCGAAGTGAAGCGGCTGCGATTTTATTATCAGGTCAGGATCGACGTCGGGGGTTTCGCGGAATTCTCCGTCAGCGACCGAAAAAGTGACCGTCGTCTCGAGATCCGGAATGTTAACCGTCACCGGCTTGAGCATCCGAAGCAGAAACTTCGGATACTTGTCGCTGAGATGCGTCGTCAGTTTTTCAAAAGCGGCCGTAATCTCCGACAGCGGCGTCGAAACCGACTTATCTATCGCGAACGCCGTCGTATCTGCGTAGACCGAACGGAATTTTTCCAATGCCCGAGCTGAATCATGCTCCGCGCCCACCTCATAACTATCGCCGGGAAAGAGCACGGCCATCTTTTGCCCGTGCTTCGCGAAATAGTCGTAGGCATCCTGCGGCTTGTTGCCGTATTCGTTTATGTAAAAATTGTCCTCGCTCGAGAAATAGATAAAGCTCGCAAACGGTATTGTCACGTCTGCCTGAAGATCGAGGTGATTCGACAGCATCTTCCGGAGCACGTTTTCTGCCTGGACCGGGAGATATTTTTCACGCTCCCTGTATCCGCTATAGCCGGCGATCGAAAACTGGTTGAGCACCACATCGATCTTGCCGAGAGCCCGTCTTATACGTTTGCAGTCCTTCGCGTTTATCTCGCAATCATTCACGTTCACGACCGTCTTGCCGCCACTCGTCACACCCAGAGCCGAATCCATCGAACCGGCTTGATAGCAATACACCTTTGTACCGCCGGTCAGATCGACGACCTTATCGTGCGGCAGCGCACGCGTGTTCGGATAGCCCAAGCGGTTCAGGGCCTTGAAGACCTTGTCGGAATTATTCTCCTGGAAAAGTATCGTGACGCGATTCTTGAATTCTTCGGGAAGTGATTTCAGGGTCGGGATATGAAAATGGTCCGGATGTTCGTGCGAAATGAAGATGTAGTCAATGGAGTCATAGAGCGAATCATCCATTGCCGGCTGCGGGAGCAGAGACCATGATTCGTTGAACGCCTTGCCGAATAGCCATGGGTCGGTCCAGATCGAAACGTCGGTTCGTATGACGACAGAGGCGTGAGAAATCAACCGAATTTCCATAAGACGAACGCTTTCCTCCTGACGTGTAAGTAATCATAGCACTCACCGCGCCCGGGCAATAACTGGGGCTTCTGCCGGAGTGGTCAAACTCGCCTCCTTCGTCGCGTTCATGCCGTAAGTGAGCTTACTGGTTACCGGCTATTGAAACCATGAATCACACGGCCCACACTAATCACACTAATTTGCTCGGCATTTCAGCATACAAATGCCCGTAAAGCGCCAAGCGAGACCGCGATTACCTCCCAAACGAATTAAAGGACGCCGGCCGCTGCAAGGACACGCGGGCGACATCGTTCTTTCCTCTGCAGATATATTTTCTCGGAGGAATAGAACCATGACACGAGTCTCTCTCCTTTTGATATTTACTCTGATCCCGTTTTTTTCCGCATGCGGGGACAGATCGACAAGCAGCAGCATGAACTCAGCGGTCAGCACGGCCGAAGCGGGCGCTGAGATAGAAGCAGATACCGTGGAAGCCAAAACTGCCGAGGCTCGCATGCCTGCGACGAGCGCCAACACGGCCGGGGCCACTCAACCGCCCAGAAGCGGCAACACCCGAGCGGGCGCCACGCAGATCTCACTCAGCAAAGCGGAAGAAACCTACGCTTCCGACCGGAAGATAATCCGAAATGCCGAGTTGAACCTGGAAGCCGAAGATCCCGAGGATGCTCAGCGCAAGATCACCTCTATCGCCGAACTGCGCGGCGGGTTCGTGGTCGAATCTCAGCAGAGCAGCAGTGAAATAACCTCTAAATCGCGCGACATCGTTTCGATGACCGTTCGAGTACCGTCCGCGGCGTTTAGTGAGACCCTGGCCGATATCAGGAACACGTCCACTCGCGTCATACTGGAGACCGTCAAGGGGCAGGACGTGACCGAGGAGTTCATCGACATCGAAGCGCAACTGAAAGCAAAGAAGGCGCTCGAGCAGCAATTCATGGAGATCATGAAGCGTGCACACACCGTGGTCGACGCCTTGGACGTACAGAGCCAACTTGCGAGCGTGCGGGGGGAGATCGAGCGGATCGAGGGCCGTAAGCGTTTCCTCGAGAATCAATCTTCGATGTCCACTATCAAGGTCCGCCTGCAGACCGCAAAAGTAATTGCGGCGACCTCCGCCGGTTTGGGCGGACGTCTCGGGGATTCGTTTGCGGCGGGTGCGGATGTTGCGTTGAACTTCGTGCTCGGTCTCGTCACCTTCATTGTCGCGGCGCTGCCGTTCGCACTCTTCATTGGTTTGCCTGCCTTTGTGATTATCAGATATGTTTGGAAAAGACAGTCGCGTCCGCGTTCCGTCGTCGAGTTGGCAGAAGAAGAATTGAAGAGCACATGAAACTGGACAGAGTTTTTCAGATCGTAGCGGTGATCCTCGCCGGGATCGCCGCTTATTTTTTGTGGCAGCGAAACAATGATGGTGCCTTCATCTCGGCTGTGCTCGGCTGCGTAGCGTTCTTCCTCAGTATTCGGTTTCAGGTGAAAGAGAGGAATCGGATTCGGGAAGTTGAGCGAGATAAGGGGGCCTCAGATCAGTCGTGAGCGGCGGATCTCGGATTTGGGATTTGGGATTGCGGATTTTAGTGTGGTTTCGTGTGATTCGTATTCCAGACTGGCCCAGTAGCTGCAACCACTAAACACACGAGAACCACACGAAAATCCCCAATCCCAGATCCGAGATCCGCAATGGCCACCTCCCACTCCCTGAACCTATGACAAAGATTGTCCTCGCAACCATTGGCTCGCTTGGCGACATGCATCCGAAGATCGCGCTCGGTCTGGAGTTAAAGCGACGCGGGCATGATGTCACGATCGCGGCGATGGAATTTTATCGCGAACGTATCGAGCCCCTCGGGATCGGTTTTGCACCGATGGCCCCTCATCTTGATCCCAACGATCGAGAACTCGGACGTGAGTTGATGGACAGCCGGAAAGGATCCGAGAAGATTCTTCGCGAGATCGTGATGCCGAACTTGCGCCCTATGTTCGACGATCTGATGCAAGCGGTCGATGGCGCAGATCTGCTGGTGACCGGCGAGATCGTATTAGCGGTAAGGTCCGTCGTCGAAAAAACCGGGGTGAAATGGATCTCGACTAGTCTTCAGCCGGGAACGTTCTTCTCGGCACATGATCCTTTCGTACCACCGACTTTTGAATGGCTGGAGCATCTCCAGTTCCTGGGCCCGATATTTCACCGGGGGCTATACGGCTTTTTGAGATGGTCGATCAGCGATTGGTGGAGGCCGTACCGGGCGTTCCGTCGCGACATCGGGCTCAGCGAAGATCACGACCCGTTTTTCGACGGCAAGTTCTCCGGCTTGCTTCATCTCGCGCTGTTCTCGAAAGTTATAGGTTCGCCGCAGCCAGATTGGCCGGCCAATACGGTCCAGACGGGGTTCTGTTTTTACGACGGCGCGAACGATATTCAGAAGATGCCGACTGAATTGCAGGACTTTCTTGCCGCGGGCGAGCCGCCGATCGTATTTACACTCGGATCGGCTGCCGTAATGGACGCCCGCGATTTCTTTGAACAAAGCGGCGAGGCTGCCAGGAAACTCAACCGACGGGCGGTGCTGCTTTACGGTACGTACGGCGAAAAGCCGACAGCCCTGGGTGGTGACGTCGTCGGGTTCGATTACGCGCCGTATTCGCAGGTTTTCCCGCATGCCGCATGCGTCGTTCACCAGGGCGGCGTCGGGACAACAGGGCAGGTCTTGCGAGCAGGGGTTCCCCATCTGATCGTTCCTTTTGCGCACGACCAGCCGGACAATGCTGCCCGGTGCCGTCGCATCGGAGTGGCGGAGATCATCAGCCGCGACGCATATAACGCTGAGACGGCAGCTGAAATGCTAACGCGGATCCTCGCGAACACCAGCTATCACAAGCGAGCTGCAGCAGCGGCCGAGATCGTTAATGAAGAGGGCGGTACGACCGCCGCGTGCGATGCGATCGAGAGGCTTGCAGGGGCCAGTTGGCCGCACTAGTCGGAACCGGGAGCGGTACCGAAAGGATGGCCCGATCTCGGATTGCGGATTTCGAATTGCGGATTTTTCGCGAGTGTGATTCGCGTGATTGTATGTTGAATCGCATCCTCTTCGTGGGGGTTAGTGGTTTCAGATATTCGGCGACCAACTGGAACCACTAACCCACACGAAACCCCACGAAAAAGAACACGAAATCGATTGACTGCGTGTGATTCGTGATACAGGCTGTTACGCGGAGCTAACCACTAACCACACGAATCACACGAAGCAACACGGATAAGAATCATCAAGAGCTCGTCACACGAGATCCGCAATCCGTAAGACCCAGTCGATACCGCTCCCGGTTACCGACTCGTGGGGCAACAATCCATGGGAGCCGTTGCTGCGATCAGCAATCAGACTAATTCTGCGGTAACATATTCTCCTGTGAGTACACTGCAACACCTCCTGAACGGGAACAAAGCCTGGGCACAGAACATCAAGAAAAGCGATCCCGAGTTTTTTGAAAAGCTTTCCGGAATACAGACTCCGGAGTATCTCTGGATCGGATGTTCCGATAGCCGGATCACGCCGGCCACCAGTATCGGACTGCTTCCGGGCGAGATGTTCGTTCATCGCAACGTAGCAAATCTCGTCAACCATACCGATATGAACTGCCTATCGGTGATGCAGTTCGCTGTCGAGGTCTTGAAGGTAAAGCACATCATCGTCTGCGGGCATTATGGCTGCGGTGGTGTCAAAGCCGCGCTCGACGACGCCAGGTTCGGGTTGATCGACAACTGGCTTCGTCATATCCAGGACATAATGCACAAGTACCGGATCGACCTTGATTCGCAACCTGACTACGACGCTCGCTTGGACAAATTGTGCGAGATCAACGTCATCGAACAGGTCATTAGCGTCGGCGAAACAACGATCGTGCAGGACGCCTGGGAAAGCGGGCAAGAGCTGGAGATCCACGGCTGGATCTACACGATAGCCGATGGTATCTACAGAGATCTGAAAGTGAGTGTTAAGTCGTTAAAGGCGCTGGATGCAATGCGCGAAGAAACATTTAATAAAAGACTGAGCAGCAACGCATGAACGTTCACGGTTTGAGAAACAAGAGCGGTGGCGAGCCCGCCTACCGCACCTGTCCTCGCAATTACCTTCGTTTTGCAGCACGGTGGTTCAGGAAGTTGGCGCGAATATCAGACCGTAAAAGATTCGCAGGTCCGGAAGGGCGGCTTGTCCCCGCTCTTCTGGTCCTTCTGCTTTCTGCCCCCGTCCTGCTGCCTTCTGTCTTTGGACAGATGTCCCGCAAACCGTCGCCGACCCACGAACCGGCCGGAGCAATGGACAAAAAGCCGGATTCAGCGAAGAATTCGGTGCCGAAGATAACTTCACAGTCTGAATTCGATAAGATCGCACGCACCTATCATCCGAACACTCCCTACGCGCTTCCGCACGCGATGTTCGTCATAGATCGCCGTAACAGGAACAAGATCTACTTCGTCAACTCGCAGCGGTATCGATTTCATAAAGACTTTCTGCTGGCGACTTACCTCGTCCCGCGCGGAGCGGATGTCTTCAAGCCGATCTACCTGGATGAGGACCGCCGGTTCATTGTCGGCACCATCGCGTGGCAGAAGCCGGTCGAAAAATTCACATGGGAGCTTTGGGAAGGCGACCTCGCAACGGCGGCGCATATCAAGGCTGCCAACGAAACGATCAATTCACATTTCTTCGTGCCGGTCGCCTACAAGCCGAATTCGCTCCGGCAGGAAGATGTTTCCGCGGCGCTCGGTATAGACCGCGTGCTGCAAAGCGATCTAAACAGGAACCAGGAATACCTTGCACTCAATCCGGGGAAAGCCGTCGGCCGTATCCACATCATCGACAAACTCGACGACACGGTTGAGATCGGCGATAACGAGATCATCGTGCTTAAGGAGCTGCCGCAGAATCTGCCGCCGGTTCGCGGCATCATTGTCGCGAAGCCTTCGTCGCCCCTGTCGCACATCAACATCCTGGCAAAGGGATGGAACGTTCCCAACGTTTACATAAAGGACGCCGACAAGCTGTTTCGCGAGTTCAACACGTTCGTCTATAAGCTGGATGCGACCTTGACGGATTACAAACTCGAACGTGCGTCACTCGACGATATAAAAACCGAGTTCGTATCGCCTGATCAACAGATCCCGCCCGTGGATCTTTCCGTCAAGAAAATCGCCGGACTTCGCGAGATACGTAAAAAAGACAGCGTGATCTATGGTGCAAAGGCGGCGAACCTGGGCGAGATGCTCAACGCGCGGGTCGCGGGGGTCATCGTGCCCGATGGCTTCTCGATCCCGTTTTACTGGTACAACGACTTCATGAAGAAGAACCGGTTCGACCATCGGATCGCCGAATTTCAGGAGAACCTCGAATTCGTACACAATCCTCGGGTACGACGGCAAAAGCTGGAAGAGTTTCGAAACGCGATCCAGAAAGCCGAGATGGACCCGGTGCTTCGCAGAGCAATTATCCAGAAGTGGCGTTTACAGCTCGGCGGCCGGCCCGTGTTTGTTCGAAGCTCATCGAATTCCGAAGACCTGCCGAACTTCAGCGGCGCGGGATTGTATTCGAGCGTTGCGAACGTGCGACAGGAAGCGAAGCTGATCGACGCCGTTAAGAAAGTATGGGCGTCGCTGTGGCGATTCGAAGCTTACGAAGCACGGGTCCGAAATTACGTCAGCCAGAAGGACGTGTACATGTCGGCGCTCGTCCAGCTCGGGATTAACATGACAAAGGGCGGCGTAATGATCACCAAAGATCCCTTCGATGCCGAGAACAAAGACGCGGTTTATATAAGCGCCGTCTGTGGTCATAATTCCAACGTCGTCAATAACAGCGGCCTGCCGGAACAGATACTGTTCAATCCGAAATCGAACTCGGTCGTCGTGATGACTCTGTCGCAGCAGGAAAGCGCTCTTGAATTCGACGACGCCGGCGACTTGAAGGAGACGAGTGACAAATGCGCTAACGCGCAGAAACGTGTGCTGACCGACCTGCAGGCACGCGCTCTCGCCAGGACCGCCATAAACATACGGCGTATTTTCGGCAAGAGCGAGCAGGACATCGAATGGGGCATAATGAACGGCCGGATTTATATAGTCCAGGCGAGGCCGTATATTGAGAGTAGGCAGTGAGAGTTGACAGTAGAGAGTGAGACCCCACGCCCCGGGTAACTCCTATGTGTTGTCGAAACCGTGACGGTTCGCCAACGGACTGAAACGCAGGCGTCCCGGCCCGCAACCTCGCGGCTTCCGCGGCGTCAAAAGATCGGGATCTCTGGGACTCTGGTTGTTTCCTGATTCGCACTCATGCAGGTAGGAACGCCTCCGTTCCAAGTCCGCTGATCTGATTCCGGCGCTCGATGCATCCGTTCGAATCTGGAGCGGAATAATAAACAGCCGATCCATAAACATATGAAACCAGCAATAGTTTTTCTTTTCATAACGCTCGCAATCGCTTGCAATCGCGCTCCGCAGCCGATCGCAAATGCAAACACAACTGATCGGCCGATGAGGTCGGAGCAGATGATCGCCCACACGACAGAGAACCAAACACCGAAACCCGCAAATTCGTCCGGCGGCAAGTGGTCACAGAGCGGCGACCCGATAGACACATCGAAGTTTGATACCGCGATCGCGACGGCTGAAAAGGAACAGAAAGCGAAACCTTCAGATGACGCAGCGAAGAAAGCTCTGGCTCAAGCTCTGTTCGATCGCGGGTTCGCTTTAACCGAAGCTCGACAGTATGCCGCTGCCCTGGGTGATTACCGGCGAGCTTTGAAATACGATCCGGACCATGCCGACTCGAAGAAATGGATCGAACAGATCGTCAGCATTTACTCCATGTTGAAGAAAGAAGCGCCGAAAGAGGGCGAGGAGCCGCCGCCGCTGCCATTCAAGAAAGAGGCCTGAACGCCCGTTTTACATTTCGCGTTGGGCTTAGCTAAACTATCGGCTTTGCATTTTTAACATACGGAGATAACACACGTTTTATGGCAATTTCGGCAAACGA
The DNA here is from genome assembly GCA_036375155.1 of Pyrinomonadaceae bacterium. GTDB lineage: Bacteria > Acidobacteriota > Blastocatellia > Pyrinomonadales > Pyrinomonadaceae > OLB17. The sequence goes on along the minus strand of DASUSJ010000021.1, from coordinate 4,198 downwards.
TATCAGGAAAGGGATGGTCATCCTGCACGAAGGTGCTCCGGTAAAGGTGATGGATTTTCACCATCACACGCCGGGCAATCTGCGTGCGATGGTTCAAGCCCGCCTGCGTAATCTGCTCACCGGAAACTCGTTCGAGTTTCGCTTTCGCTCGAACGACACACTCGAAAAGGTGACGCTCGAGCAGCACAAGATGGAATACCTCTATTCCGACGGGTCCCATCACCATTTCATGAACTCGGAAAATTACGAGCAGGTCGCACTTACCGAAGACGAATTAGGAGACGCTGCCCAGTGGCTGATGCCGGGCCTGAAGATCGAAGTTGAATTTTATAATGGCACGCCGATCGGGGTCGCACTTCCTCCGTCGATGGAACTGACGGTGACGCGGACCGAACCGCAGCTAAAAGGTGCGACAGCCTCGAATTCGAACAAGCCCGCGACGCTCGAGAACGGCGTCACCCTCTACGTTCCTCCGTTCATTGCGGAAGGCGAGAAGATTCGCGTAAATCCGGCCGAGGCGAGGTACATCGAGCGGGTGAAATAGTGGTTAGTCCCGAGCCCCAGAAGTCCCAAGTCCCAAGTCGTAACGCGGCCTTGAGACTCGGGACTTGAGACTTGGGACTATGTATTTTCTGTACTCAATCCTTCTTTTGATCGGCTTCCTCCTGATGCTGCCGATGTTTGTACTTCGGCGTGAGAAGTATGCGAGTGGATTCAGTCAACGTCTTGGTAACCACGTTGAATTCAAGCACGATGACCGGAGTGTGATCTGGCTTCATTGCGTCTCGGTCGGCGAGACGAACGCCGCCCGACCGCTGGTCGACAAGCTGCTCGACATTTTCCCCGCCCACCGTCTTGTTATTTCAACGACCACGAAAACAGGACAAGATCTGGCGCGGAAATTATTCACCGGCAAGGCCCACGTCATTTACTTCCCTTTCGATTGGAAATTCAGCGTACGACGGGCATTGTCCAATTTTAGACCCTCGCTTGTGCTCCTAATGGAAACCGAGATCTGGCCGAGATTTATCCACGACGCGAAACTGACCGGAGCGAAGATCGCGATCGTGAACGGGCGGTTGTCGGAGCGGTCGTTAGGACGCTACTTGCATTTGAAGTCGTTTGTTTCGCGGGTGCTCGCCGATATCGATCTCGCTCTGATGCAAAACGAGGCCGACGCGAAACGGATCATCGAGGTCGGTATCGATCCGAGTAAGGTCGCGGTGACCGGTAACCTGAAATTTGAGCAGACCCCGACCGAGAGCGATATTAAACTGTCCGAGGAGCTGCGCCGGCGGTTCGCCATCTCGAGCGACAAACCCCTCATTATTGCGGCGAGTACGCACGAGCCGGAGGAGCGATACGTGATCGACGCGTTGGACGGCGAACTGGGTCATTCATGCCGGTTGATGCTTGTGCCGAGGCATCCTGAACGATTCGATGACGTTGCGAAGCTCCTGTCCAGCACATCATATTCGCACGTGCGTCGCAGTTCATTGCCGTCCGCCGCAGATGCCGGAGCGGACATCATTCTCTTGGATACCATCGGCGAGCTTCGCGCCGCATATCCGCTTGCTGAGATAGTGTTCGTTGGCGGCAGCTTGATCCCTCACGGCGGGCAGAGCATTCTCGAACCGGCGGCAGAAGGCAAGGCCATTATCACCGGCCCGCATACCGCAAATTTCGATTCGGTGATAAAGGATTTCCTGGAAAACGAAGCGGTCGTGCAAACTTCCAAAGCTCCCGACGACTCAAAGATCTCAGAACGCTTATACGAGGAATTCATGCTACTTCTTGAAGATACAAACCGGCGGCGGCGGCTTGGAAACAACGCGGCCGCGCTTATTCGGCGATCAGGGCAGGAGGCCTCCCGCCGAACGATAGATCACATACGCTCGTTGATTACTTCAGAGTAAGGGATAACAAATAACGGACAACTGATAAACCTTCTGACATACGTCTTCTACATTCTCGCTGCGCTGCTGATCTACCTCAGCTATAAGTCATTTCGCGGCGGGATCGACTTCCTGAATTACTTCAAGCAGGAGCTCGCAAAACCGCTGCCCGACGAGGCGCCGTTCGTTACCGTGTTCGCACCCTGCAGGGGAGTCGACCAGGGAATGCTGGAGAACATCGATGCTCTTCTCGGACAGGACTACCCCGATTACGAGGTCATTTTCATCGTCGATGAGGAGACGGATGAGGCGACCGACGTGATCGAAGCCGCGTGGCGCGAAGCTCGGCGGCAAGTGAAGCTTGTAGTTGCTCCGAAAACGACTGATTCGAGCCAGAAGGTCGCGAACCTTCGTGAAGGCGTTTTATATGCGGAGGAGACATCCGAGGTTTTTGTCTTCGTTGATTCTGACGCCCGCCCGTCACGACGATGGCTCCGAAGCCTCACCGCAGCACTTAGTAACCAAGACGTCGGGGTTGCGACCGGTTATCGCTGGTTCTTCTCCCGACAAGTGACGTTCGCCTCGGAAATGCGCAGCGTATGGAACGCATCGATCGTGTCGGCGCTCGGACCAAACCGTAAATCGAACTTCTGCTGGGGCGGCTCGACGGCGATCCGGCGAGACGTTTTCGAGAAACTGAATATTCGCGAACGGTGGCGGGGCACATTTTCGGATGACTTCACCATGACCCGTATCGTCAACGAGGCCGGTCTTGATATCGTGTTCGTCCCCGCCGCTCTCGTGGCGTCGGTCGGCTCTTGCACCGCAGGTGAGCTGCTGGAATTTACGACTCGGCAGATGAAGATCACGCGGGTTTACGCCCCGAACCTTTGGACAAGGTCGTTGATCGGCTCGGCGCTATTTACGATCGTGATGCTCTCCGCGATGCTCATAATGATGCTGAATCCGAGGAACGATATTACCGTCGTGATAGCGATGTTCACATTGCTTGCCGTAACCACCCTTAGCATGGGTAAGTCGTGGGTCCGGTTGAACGCCGTGGGCCTTGCTTTACCGCAATACAACGTCGCGCTGCAAAGACAATTCATTCCACAGATCACGCTCTGGGCTCTGACACCCCCGCTCTTCTTCGTCAATTGTATTGCTGCCTGGACGTCCCGGCGTGTCAGCTGGCGGGGCACAAAATACGAGATGATATCGCCAACCGAGACGAAGGTACTGACCTCCGGGGCCGTGTAAAAGTGATATGATTACCCGGCACGCTTCTTTGTTTGTAACAGATAGGTGAAAGATAGCATCTAACTCGCTATGAAGAACGAATCAGGGGTAAATCGTGTTGGAATTTTCATGTTCCTGCTGTTGCTGGTGTCGACTGGCTGGGCTCAGACGACTGCGAAGACGACCACCCCGCCGGTCCTTCCGCCGGGAAAGAACCCAATCATCATTATTCCTGGCCTGACGGGTTCGGATCTTGTAAACAGCAAGACCGGCGAAGAGGTTTGGTTCAAGGCACGGCGGGCGAAGGACGACGACATTCGTCTGCCGATCTCGCCCAATCTTGCGCGAAATCGCGACGACCTTGTTACAAGAGACATTATTCGCAGCGTGCAGTTTCTGAAGATCCTTCCCGAGACCGAGATCTACGAGCGTCTCATCGACTCATTGCAGACTCGGGGCGGTTATCGCGAAGCGAAGTGGAACACCGCGACCCGAAAGGATGCGCAGGATACATTCTTTGTTTTTCCGTATGACTGGCGCCGAGACAACGTGGAGAGCGCGCGTCTTCTTATCCGGCGTGTCGAAACGCTGAAACGGCGGCTTGGCAAACCCAACTTGAAATTCAATGTTATCGCCCACTCGATGGGTGGACTGGTCGCCCGCTACGCGGCGATGTACGGCGACTCCGAGCTTCCGGTGACACCCCAACCGAACTGGGCCGGAGCCCGGCATTTCGACAAGATATTTCTTCTCGGCACACCGAACGAAGGTTCGATATATTCGCTGAATGCATTGCTTAACGGCTTTTCGTATGTCGGCGGCGGATTAAATCTGCCGTTCATCCAGAACATAAACCGCTTCGATGTGTTTACCATACCGTCGATTTACCAGCTGCTTCCCCACAATGGGGCTCTCATCGCGTTCGACGAGAACCTAAAACCCATGCAGATCGACATTTTCGACCCTGCCGAGTGGGAAAAGTTTGACTGGGCGATCTGGAAGGACGACGATTTTGCCAAGAAGTTCGACGCAACAGAGCAAAGGAACGCGCGCCCGTTCTTTAC
>DASUSJ010000020.1:0-2727 GCA_036375155.1 Pyrinomonadaceae bacterium | reverse complement strand
GCGCACAGACAAGCATTAACTCCGGGTGGCGTGTCGCTTCGCGATCAACGCAACCGGGAGTCCGACAAAAAGCATGTGGATGATTATGCTTACGATTATCCCGGTCCATGAAAATGGACCCTGTCGCACCGCAGACATCGGAACGATCAGATAGGCCATCGCGAAATAAACGGCGACGCCATAGATCAATCCGCATATTACCGCTCGATGGATAACGACGCCGAAGGTGCGAGCCAGTAAGTAGTAAACCGTAGCGACTCCAAATGCCACCAAGAAGTGCAGCAGCACTCCGGCAATGACCGTGATTATCCCACCCTCAAATGCGCTTGGGCCTAACACGCCGCTGGCGATGTATTGAAAAACCCGACCAGGCGTTACTCCTCGCAGACCGGCGTTAACGGTGGCTGCCAGACCGTCAAGAATACCGATAGCAAATCCCCCATAAACTATCGTCTGAAAAGCTCGCGGAACGACCGGGCTCCCAGCCGGGTCAACACCAGAAACGACACCGCTTTCAGTCATCGAATAATTTTGCAATTTGTACTAAATCTTTACAAAGTGTGAATCAATATCAACTGGCCGGCCTTCTCCAGACTCTTCCTGCCGCAGCCGCTGCTTAGGCTTAGTCATTTGCTGCCTGCAGGTTCCGGAGAACAAGCGAGGGTTGGCAGCTCTCGGAACGGTCCTTGCTGCAAATCTGCGAATCGTAGCCCGTAGTACAGTAAGCGAGGATCGAAAAAATGTACCCTTTCTCATCGGGACAATCTCATATGACGTCGGCTTCTAGACAGCATGCGCCGGTGATACTTCTGCTGGGAAAACGTACCGGCAAGTCAGATTACTATGACGAGTGGCTCGCAGCGAGCAGATACTCCGCGTGCGAGGCCTCGGATGTGTTTCAGGCGCTTGAACAACTCTCCGACTTCACGCTTCCGCATCGCCCGGATGTAGTATTCGTCCACGTTGATTCACGGGCGACCGACCGGGAGTTCATGCACAGCCTTGTAGCCACGACCGGCGAGCCTGCCGTTCCGATCATTGACTTAACCAGTGATGAGCCGCTCGACGAGAGTGCGGAGGACTTCGAAGAGGCTATGGCCGGCTTGGCGTCGCAACTGGATAAATTCATTCCTCAACATCGTTCGGCACAGGCCTGAAAATAATGCAGGATTCCCACGGCCGCTTGGCTACGTACCTGAATCCCGTCTATTCGAGATCCTTTCCTGACCCTTTTATATTGAAGTTCCGCGGAGAGTACTTTGCATACTCGACCGGCTTCGCGCCCGACGGGAAGGTTTTTATGACGCTTCGCTCGAGCGATCTTGTGACATGGACTGAGATCGGCGGAGCTATGACGCCGCTGCCTGATTCACCGCCTTTCTACTGGGCTCCTGAGGTCAGCTACAGCAACGGAAAGTTTTACCTCTATTACAGCGTAGGGAATGAAACGTTCATGGAAATCAGACTGGCCATCTCCGGGCGGCCGGACGGGGGGTTTACGGATTCGGGAACGAAGCTGACTAGCGAAGACTTCGCGATTGACGCTCACGTTTTTCTGGACCAGGACGGCACCAGGTATTTCTTCTACGCGACTGATTTTCTCGAGCACTCGCATATCGGTACCGGAACGGTCGTGGACCGAATGGTTGATTGGAAGACACTCGAAGGAAATTCTCATCCTGTGACTCGTGCAAAGTACGATTGGCAAGTTTACGACCACAATCGGAAAGAGAAAGGTGGAGTGCGATGGCACACGGTGGAGGGTCCTGCAGTTCTTAAACGTAAGGGTCTCTACTATGAGATGTTCAGCGGAGGCAATTGGCAGAACACGACCTACGGTGTGAGCTTTGCGATAGCCGATAGCTTAGAGCGGGGGGATGAGTGGGCGCAGTTTTCCGATGGTGTAAACGTGCTTCCCGTACTTCGGACGATACCAGGCGTAGTCGATGGACCTGGACACAACTCAGTTGTTCGCGGCCCTAACAATCGTGAACTTTATTGTGTATATCACCGCTGGGTGGACGGTGCCCGGGTACTCGCGATCGATCGGATGGATTTTGCTGGCGACCGCATATTTGTCGTCGGCCCGACCAACGCGCCTCAACCATTGCCGCTACCGCCCTCGATCCGGGAAAGATTCATCGGACGTATCTCGTCCGACCGTATAGCCATAAGGGGCGACTGGCGGTTCGACAAACAAGGGATCGTAAGTGTTGCGGATGGACGCTGCGAGATGAGGTTGGAGACGATTTCGCAAAGCTTTCTGCTGGAGCTCACCCTCGCGTTTTCCGACATAGCAGCTGCCGGTGGAGATGCAGGTGTGATCTTCGAGACGGCATCAGCTTCAGCGACGATCAACCTCGATCTAACGAGACGATCTGTCGAGATCGCATCGAACGCTACAAGTCGAACCTTCGATTTCCCACCGGAACTCGACTGGACGGCCGATCATTTCGTAAGGATCGAGTGCGATCACAGGTGGTTCAGAATTAAAGTCGATGATCTGATTGTCTGCCCATGGAGCATGCTCGAGGCACCGGTTGATCGCATCACGATATTCAGCGAAAACAGTCCTCTTATGATGGGGTCCCTGGAACTAACAGAAGGATTTGAAGAGCTATTTGAAGACGACACCGCTCTCGAAGACAACGGCTGGAGCTTCCAAAGCGGTGGAAACTACCAGCGAGCACCGGGGGAGATCCGGTTCCACGAACGAGACTTCCGTAT
>DASUSJ010000019.1:0-8145 GCA_036375155.1 Pyrinomonadaceae bacterium | reverse complement strand
TCTGCGATTCGAAAGAACATCGCCATCAACGTCGTCTGTACGAGGACGATGAATGCGAACAGCGCGAAGGTTTTTCGCTCGGAAAGGGCGAGGCGGGCCACTATCCCGCGATGCTCGATAAATTTCCACGCACCCCAGAAGAGTGCGCTGATCAATATAAGAAGACCGAGGAAACGATTTATCTGACGGGTGGAGGAACTATAATTACGGATGGCCGCGATTTGAGAAAGCATCTGCCCGGTTATGACGTCACCTTCGTCCACGATCTTCTGGCTCCGTTTAAGCGAGATCGTTACCGGCTGAACACTCCCGGCGATATCACGCCTGGCGGCTTCGGTTGCCGACCCGTCATAAATGATGCTCGGCTGGATCATCGGCGAAAGCGCCGCTGCAAATGCGTCGGCTTCCTTCTCCGAAAGGCTCTGTATTCTACCGAGTCCTTCGCGAAGTCCCGCACGAGCTTCAGACAGCTTCGTCATCGTCATGAGGGGATTCTGCGAAGCTCGAAGATCGGTCGGCCGCTGCCGGTCGATTATCGAGATCTCGCCCTGGATATGCGGCTCGTCCTGATCCGCGTAAATGTCTCCACCCGCGTTCTCGCGCAGGACACGCGCGACCGCTTCCAGTTCGTTCCCGCTGAACCTGCGTAGCGCAAAGACTCTGGCGAGATCGGAACCACCGTTGGCCGGCGCCGGACTATCAGTGCGATTCGACACATTCCCTGTCTTGTTCGCAGAGTTCGCTTTGTTGGCCGCGGCCGCCGTTTTTCGTTCGATGCTCTCCCACGCGGTTCGGAAGGATTGAACCGCTTCGTCGGCCCGCTTCGGCTCGGACGAAAAGATCGGCCGAACAGTCTCCATTGCCGTCTCGCGTATCCGGTTCGTTTCTTCTTCGTCCACAAAGTGGATGTCCGCGGGCGAATAGATGCTTTCACGAGCTATCTCACCCTGCTTGTATCCGACATCGCCGGAAGCTCGCCATAGCGGGTTATTGAGAAGAAGAGTCGTAGCGATACAAAGGAAAGCGAAGCCGATCCAGAATTTCTGCTTCTCCGACAGAGCGTCGAACGGGCGCGACGCGTAACTCCCGATGGCTTTACGCCAACGCGTCGGCGGTGGTGTCAGATCCTGTATGCGTTTGCTCACTTATTCTTCTTCCGACTATTCCGTGCGTTCCGTGTGCGCGTGGTTATGATCATGCGCTTCTTTTCCAGATTCCGGGCGCTGCCGAAATTGAAAAGTAATCCATCGCGGTATTGTGACGCTTTCAAATAGTTAAGGCTCTGAGCCCAATCGACGGCCACAAGTGCCGTCTGCCCTTTTATCTCAACAATTATTTTTTCGAAGCATACGAAATCAGCACGGTATTTTCTATTGAGTACGTACCCCTTATATTTTATGGGCAGTCTTGTTTGAGCGGTGAAGAGAATTTTGCGAAGCCCAAACTCCAGCGCAAGCACCTCCTGGTAGACCCGTTCCAAAAATCCGCAACCGAGTCTGTAGTATACGTCCATCGCGGCACCTATAACGGCATAAGACTCCTCGCTATAGATCAGTCGATTAGCAGAACCTACGTCGTCGATTCTTCTGATATCAGTCATAGGGAGAAACCACAGAATACACCGAACAAGGGAATAACACGGAGAAAACCGTCGCAAGCTCTTACGAACGGTTCACAATGGCTGCAGTAAAGGTTCCGATGCGTGCCGCGATGTGCTCGACGAGTGGTTTGAGCGTTTCGCGTTTGTTAGCTGAAATTGCCACGCATTCCGCGCCCTTGTCAAGAGCGATCTGACGGTGAAGGGTGTCGAGGTCGTCACCCTCAACGAGGTCGGCTTTGTTAAGAACGATGATCTGTGGAATGGAGTTGTAATTGAGGTCGGCAAGTATCTTGTCCACGGATTCGATCTGATGGATCGCACGCGGATTTGAAGCGTCTACGACGTGAACCAGGAGATCGCTGTCCGATATTTCTTCAAGCGTAGCTCGAAATGCGGCAACCAGAGCTTCGGGTAGATCGCGTATGAATCCCACGGTGTCGTTGATGATGACTTCCTGCTCGTACGGAAGCCGTAGCCGCCGCGATGTCGGATCCAGCGTCGCGAACATCTTCTTCTCTGCATAAACATCCGACTGCGTAAGGGTATTCAACAGCGTCGACTTCCCTGCGTTCGTGTAGCCGACAAGCGAGATGACAGGCAGATTTTTTTGCGAACGGCTCTTACGGCGCTCCTGGCGTTGGCGACCCAGACTGTCGACCTGCTTCTCGAGTTGCGCGATACGGTCGCGTACGCGACGACGGTCGGTCTCGAGTTTTGTTTCACCCGGACCGCGTCCACCGATACCGCCGGCAAGGCGCGAGAATGCTGAGTTCTGTCCGACCACGAGTCGCGGAAGAAGATACTTCAATTGTGCGAGCTCGACTTGGAGCTTACCTTCCCGCGATTGGGCACGTTGAGCGAAGATATCGAGTATCAACTGCGGCCGGTCGATGACCTTCAGGTCCGTGGCTTCCGATAGGCTCCGTACCTGAGCGGGCGACAGTTCGGTATCAAAGACGATCATATCGGCGCCGAGTCGCATCGATCGGATAAGCAGCTCTTCCAACTTTCCTTTCCCGAGAACAGTTCTCGGATCGATCTGCGGACGACGCTGGATGATCTTATCCAAAACAAAAACGTCAGCCGAAATTGCCAGCTCTTCAAGCTCAGTGATCGATTCCTCGGCGTCTTCCACATAACCGGTCGTTACGCCGACGAGAATGACGCGATCGCCCTTGGAACCACGCGCGCGGGCCGTCTGCCGGACTCGCGCCATCTCGCTTTCGAGCGATCCAATCAGCGATATGAAATTAGTTTCGATCTGCGAAGGGATATTTGGCTCCAGAAATTCGTAAGGTAACGAATCGCCATTCTCCTGCAAGGCGGCGGCGCTGGTCGGAAGCAAGTGTGCAGAGTAAACCAAGCCAGGCAACCCGGTCGATCTCTCAACCTGGATCACGGACATTAGATCGAGGCGTAAGAGAGCGAGGTCGGTTAGATCGTCCTGCGTCAGCTTTTCTTCCTGTAAATGTGTGTGAACGCAACGTAGCCCGCGGAAGCGTTCGGTCGCGGCACGAGAGCGGCCGAAGTCGGGCATTTCGATCTGCTTCGCATTCCCGACCATAACGTACTCGACGTGACCCTTTCTGTTTATGAGAACACCGATCTGTCGTCCCGTCTCGAGCGATAGCTCGGACATCTGGCGGGCAAGTTCTTGCGATACTATCTGCGAGGGCGGAACACGCCGGGTTGCAAGACGTTCGATCCGCCGTAGCTGGTTGTGCTTGAGGCCCTGTGTAAACCCCGTGACGTTACTGATAAAAACTAAAAACCTCCGGAAGAGAGTATAACAGTTGATAGTTGAGAGCTGATAGTTGGTTCGTTGTTCGTTGATCGTTGTTCGTTGAAGTATGCGGCGACCCGAGTCAGAACCGGCAGCAGTAGCGACGGGGCGACCCTGCCCGCGGTTCTGACTTGTGTCGCCGGCTCACGGACAACTCGATGCGCGTCTACGATCCAAGAAGGCAAACAACCCAAAAGAACGACAACCGCCCGAACAGCGAATAACGATCCACCACCAACGATCATCGACCACCCCCTTTGGATTATGACAACTTTGAAATTTTGATTTACAATCTTGTCCACCCATGGCAACACGAACTCGTCGTCAGAGAGAAGTTCTTGACTTCATCATTCGTTACATCGACGGTCACGGTTATGAACCGTCCTACCAACTGATCGCGCGCGAATTAGGCGTTTCTTCAAAAGCGGGGATCGCGAAACACATCAAGGCCCTCGAAGACCAAGGTCTCCTCCAGCGAAGACGCGAGAACGGAAGCTTTAAGCTGGATATCGGACGTCGAGAGGTTCTTGCCCCGTCATCTTTTGAGGTTCAATGGATGGATGTCGCATCAAACGATGATCCAGAACCGTGGGTGTCGACGCCTTTCGCACTTCCGCTTTTCCTGCTCGGCGATCTGTCGCCAAAATCGATCTGTGCTTTTCGCGTCCCGGATGACTCGATGTCCGGGAAACACATTTGCGAGGGCGACGTCGCTCTGGTCGAGTCTCGGTCGTACCTTCGCGATGGCGATTGCGCAGTCGTAACCATCAAACGAAAAGAAACTGTTTTGCGGCAGTACTACCGTGAAGGTTCCAGAATAGAGCTCCGACCGGCGAACAACACCTACGATGTCCTCCGGGTCGCGGGCGAACACGTAAAGATCCACGGTGTCTATAGATGCCTTGTTCGTCCGATCTGCTAAAAGTAAAGGAGATCGTCTGAACAGTTTGTTGAAGCGATGAATTTTCATGGGCGGGGCGAGCGAAGCGAAACGGCCGATCGGCAATAGAGCTCCGACCCGCAAAGGCAAACCTGGATCGTTTGGTGATTCGGACTAATTTTCAGGTCGAACGTCTCACGAACAGATCGTGGGGTAGTCGCCCACTAAAGCTCGCTCTACCCCACACTCTTGACTCCGTCTTTTCAGAGACTGACGGCCGACTCTGCAGCATCTTTTTTGATCATCCTGTTACCGATCACGCTTGCACGACGCTTTCGGCTGGCTGCGTTTTCCTAAAGAATCGCGGCCTTCGGTGAATTCGTTGAAATATCAGCAGGTTGAAGAAATGCATTCCGCCCAGCACGAGAAGCACAAGCCCGATCTTGTAGGAAAGCGCTTCGATGGCAACCTGCGTCGAATCAACCGGCAAGCCGATCTTGAGAGCAAGCGATACATATCCAAAGTTGATCAGGTAAAAGCCGACCACTAGAAGATGATTCACGGAATCGGCCAGGGATTCGTCCCCGCCGAACACCTCGATCAGGAACACCCGCCCGTTCTTATGTAGAGTTCGGGCTACCCAGATCGTTAAGAGAACGCTGATGACAATATAAGCGGTGTATGTGACGACGATTGGTTCCATAGATCCTCCTGCAGAAAGTTGTTCTTTCAATTGCCGTAATAGTGATCGGCTCTCGACAAACTTCCGGTACAACACTTGTGCCAGCAATGATCTCCCGGGAAACGCGGGAATAAGCATTCGAATTTCTTACACGAGCATTTTCATTTTGCCGAACCCGGCCTTTTGCGTTGGCAAGTTGCGATTTGCTCCGTCAGGGATTTTTGTTCATACTTCCAATTCGAAACCGGCTTGCAATGAGCTTGAAGAACAAGATCAGGGGCTTAAAAGAGATCTGGCAATTCGAAAATCGCCTGCCGCTTATCCTCACCCGAACTTTATTCCCGAGAGAGAGACTCTATGTTTATCGGTATAAAGGCGTCGAGTTTCTGACGGACGTCGCGGGCGGTGACGCGAATGGCGCGCGTCAGGTACTGACGTCGCCGATGTATCTTCGTTTTCTCCCGCAGATGACATTCGACGGGCCGATAAACGTCCTCGACATTGGTGCCAACAATGGCGGTTTCCCGCTGTTGCTCGCCGCACACGGCGTCAGAATTAAGAAGGTCGTAGCAGTCGAGCTCAATCCGAATACGTTCTTACGGCTACGCTTTAATCTCGAACGAAATCTCGACTGCGAGGTGGTGACGCTGAACGCCGCGATATGCGGCGAGGCGAGATCCTTGAACGTCTCGCTGGGCGAGGGCAGCTCGGGCGACAGCATCTACAACGGTTCCTCCGCGTCCGGGAGAAAAGCATTTGAGATCGAGGGTGTCACAGTTGATGACGTGTGCGATCGACACTTCGAGCGGGAAACGATCGATATCTGCAAGATCGATATCGAGGGCGCCGAATTTGAGGTCTTTTCACATCCATTGCACGAATGCCTTCGCCGCTGCCGTTACCTGATCATGGAGATCCACGAGGGCGAGGGGCGCAGCCCCGATAAGATACTTCCCGCCCTCGCGAGGATCGGTTTTGTCCCCCGGCTACAGCCGCCGGACGCCGATCCGGCTGTTTTCTTTTTTGCGAATTCCAATTTCGAATGATCGCATTCCTGAGTCGCAGTTTGCCCTTCAAATTCTGAGACGATAATCTTCTTCCTATGTCGAATAATGCGACGCCGAACGCGAGCTACAGCCTCACACTGCGCGTAAAGATACATAACAAACCGGGAAAGCTGGGGGAATTGACAACAGCGATCGGCCGCGCGGGCGGAGACATAGAGGGCATTGATATAGTCAGTGTCGGGAAAGATTTTCTCATCCGGGACATCACGGTAAACGCGTCAAGCGAGACTCACGATAGGGAGATCATCTCATCGCTCGACGATATCGACGGCTTGGAGGTGATCAATGTTTCTGACCGGACGTTTCTCATGCACCTGGGGGGAAAGATCGAAGTCGTCTCTAAGATTCCGCTCAAAACGCGCTCGGATCTTTCGATGGCCTACACGCCGGGGGTGGCCCGTGTCTGTGAGGCTATTCATCGCGATCCGGAAAAGCGATTCAATCTGACAATAAAAAAGAACACGGTCGCGGTAGTGTCGGACGGGACTGCGGTACTCGGGCTTGGGGACATCGGCCCAGCCGCAGCAATGCCGGTCATGGAAGGCAAAGCGCAGCTCTTTAAGGAGTTCGGCGGAGTAGATGCCTTTCCGATCTGCCTCAACACCAAAGACCCGCATGAGATAGTTCAAACGATCAAGAATATTTCCGTCGCGTTCGGCGGTATAAATCTAGAGGACATCTCGGCGCCCAGGTGTTTCGAGATCGAGGAGCGCCTGCAGGAAGAGCTGGAGATCCCGGTCTTCCACGACGACCAACACGGAACCGCCGTCGTGGTCCTTGCTGCTCTGATAAATGCGCTAAAGATCGTCGGGAAGTCGATGGGAGACATAAAGGTTGTCGTCAACGGCGTCGGTGCCGCGGGCGTTGCGTGCACGAAGATCGTGATGGCGGCGGGCGTACAGAATATTGTGGGCTGCGATCAGGCTGGAGCCCTCTATGAAGGCCGAACCGAAAAGATGAACTGGGTCAAGGACTGGTATGCCAGGAATACGAACCGCGACCAGGAACGGGGCAGCGTTCATGACGTAATAAAAGGCGCGGACGTTTTCTTCGGCCTGAGCGCGCCTGGGGTTATCGACGCGACCGATCTTAAGAATATGGCAGCAGACCCGATCGTCTTTGCGATGGCGAATCCGGTCCCGGAAATAATGCCGGAAGACGCTGCAGGGCTCGTCGCCGTGATGGCTACCGGGCGATCCGATTATCCAAACCAGATCAACAACGTTCTTTGTTTCCCCGGGATCTTTCGAGGCGCGTTGAACTGCCGCGCTCGTCGCATCAACGAAGCGATGAAGCTTGCGGCAGCCCACGCGATAGCCGAGATCATAGGTCCCGACGAGCTGCATCCGGACTACATCATCCCGTCGGTGTTCGATCGCCGCGTCGGCGAAGCGGTTGCAGCCAGAGTCGAGGAGGCAGCATACGAATCGGGCGTCGCCAGGCGCGAGCGAGCAACGAGCGAATCCGAATTTTGAATCAGGTTTAGATCCTCGCTGCTTTATACCGCGCGTCCCTTTTTCCAAAAATCTTGCCTTTGTGTGCGCCCCGGCTTAGAATCAACGAACTTGGCTTTACCTCTGGCTGCCATCGAACGTCGGCCCAACTCGATTCACCTGTGCTTAACTTTCGCGTCGACGCCGCAGCTATTTCGGCACTAAATTTAGGAGGAAACTATGGTCCCTTTCGTTAGATCGTGTGTCGCGTTCGCGATACTTTTATTCGCATCTTCTGTCCATGCCGCCACATACACAGTTACCAAAACCGCCGATACCAATGACGGAGCGTGCGATGCTGATTGCTCGTTCCGCGAGGCTGTCACCGCGGCAAATGCTACCGCCGACAACGATGCGATCGTCTTTAGCTCAACCGTTTTCTTCTCCCCCCAGACCATCACGCTTTCGGGCACAGAGATAGTCATACTCAGCAACGGCTCCCTTACGATCACAGGCCCGGGTTTTCAAAAGCTAACCATCAGCGGGAATAATACGAGCCGGATATTAACCATCTCGCGTGCCGTAGCAAATATTTCCGGGATAACGTTTACCGGCGGTAATGGAGTTGGTGTAGACGACTCGGGTCGAGCCGGCGCGATATATAACTTTGGCGGCACGACGGTGATCTCCGATTCCGTAG
>DASUSJ010000018.1:0-5185 GCA_036375155.1 Pyrinomonadaceae bacterium | reverse complement strand
CGCGCCTCCACCGATTCAACGATCTTGCCCTGCAGGTCCGGATGTGAAGTGTCGATGCCGCTGTCGACGACGGCAACCGTCACGCCACGACCTGTAGCAGACCTCCACTCCCCATTCGGTCCGAACAGAGCCCTCGCATCTTCGGGGATTTCATTGGTGTCGTGGGTCGCCATAGTGAACGCGATCTTCGCCGGAGAGCGGATGCAGAGATTCGTTATGAAATTCGGACCGAACACTGGTCCTAAAGGTTCAGGAAGTTCCGATCGGCTCGAGTCTCGGAAAATCGCAATACTGACTCAAGTATGTCTTTGCAAAGTTTACGCTCGGCTTCGCCACGGCTGGCGATCTCGCGGATCAAAAGCGCGAGATCCATCATCTCGCGGTGTTCGGCAGAACTGCGGAGTTCGTGGAGCCAATTGCGTACGGAGGTGATATCCATATCGTTCTCCGTTCCGATGATCTTCTGGCCGAGGTCGCGGAACAGTTTTGCCGATTCATATGCGTTCACGAGTGACGCGATCGCGTCGGCGAAATGGGCCGCCTTGTCCATCTCGTCAGGCGTGAACGGGAGATATGGGGGCTCGCCCGGTCGATTTATGTATTCGAGCACGCCAATCATTTCGCCCTCATGTCTTAAGGGCGTCGCAAGTATCATTTCGGTGGAATAGCCTGTTTCCTTATCGACCTCGGCGTAGAAGTTTGCCTCTTCGTCGACGTTCGAAACGGCCATCGGTTGTCCGGATGACATGACGAATCCGGCAATCCCCTTCCCCGCCGGTACCCGGAGATTGAGCAGCTTCGGCGCCACCTCGCCCGTAGCCGCCAAAAATCTCAGATCACCTTCCGCCCCATCACGAATGAGTACTGATGCATCTCCGGCACCCAATTCCGCCGCGGAGACTTTCAGTAAGGCGTGAATCGAGCTCTTTAACGGCTCTGTCAGCAAGTTTGCAATGTCCACCGTCTCAATGAGCCTGCGAAGCTTGTCGTTCAGTTCGTTGTTGCCGGACATAGGACTAGATTTTCACTCAAAAAAACGCCGTTATCAACTGCATTAGTTCAACACCGGTCGTAAGTGGAGATTACCTCCTATTGAACATTTCTCTTCACCAAATCTAATTTCGAGATCCCGCTCTGGAATGCCGGCCTCCAGATCCCGAGGCGGTGTGTGCATGGTGCGCTCCGGTAGGTCGGACGGTGGTAGGGCGCGAGTGGATCGTTGTGAGCAAGAATGCGAAATCTGTTTTATCTCATCCCGTTTTTATTTGTCCTCGCGATTTCCGCGGGGGCTCAAACAGTTTCGCGTACTCCCGTCAGTGAGCCGTTTACGATCGACAAAGGCACGTCTTTCTCTGCATCACCCGGGGGTCGGATCACGTCTACTAGCAATACAACGCCCCCCGTCGCGCTGCAGATCACGTCAGATGTTCTCGAGGCACTCGACGTTATCCGGAACAACCATGTGGGGGGAAAAAACCTTGATCCTCGGGCAGTTGTGAAGTCATCGATTAGCTCGATGCTTGCCGAACTGGATCCTCACTCAGTCTATTTCGATGCGGCCGAATTCACTGAGCTTCTGGGAGAGCACGAAAGCGAGTACTCGGGAACTGGTTCGACGATCTCTAATTTTGTAAAAAACGGTCGAATTGAAACGTATGTACTCGCGACGCAGCCGGGTTCCGCGGCTGCAAAAGCGGATCTTCATTATGGCGACCGCATAATAGCCGTAAATGGAGAACGTGTAGTGGGCTTGACGATAGATGTCGTGAGGGACAAGATACGCGGCCCGAGGGGTACCGTCGTCCGCCTCACGGTCGAAAAAGCAGTAACGGGCAAAACCGAAACCGTAGAGATGCGACGCGAGCGTGTCTCACAACCGTCTATAACGAACTACAGCGTGCTTCGCGATGGGGTAGGTTACATCGCACTTTCGAACGGCTTTACGCACACGACAACCAACGAATTGAATGTTGCGATGAGCGAGCTCTACCGCCGCGGAATGACATCCCTCATCCTCGATCTCCGCAGTAATTCCGGCGGGATCCTGGATCAGGCGATAGAAGTCGCGGAAAAGTTCCTACCAGCGGGGAGGGCGATCATTCTGCAGCGCGGTCGCTACAAGTCCGAGGAACGCCTGTGGACGTCTCGAAATCGGAAACCAGAGAAGGTGCCGCTAGTAGTGCTGGTGGATGAGCACACGGCGTCGGCTTCCGAGGTTGTGGCAGGAGCCCTCCAGGATAATGATCGCGCGCTTATAGTTGGGCAGCGCACGTTTGGCAAAGGTCTGGTTCAGAATGTTGTCCAACTTCCGATGGGCTCCGGGTTAACCATCACGACAGCAAGATATTTCACCCCGTCCGGGAGATCGATCCAGAGACATTACGAAGGCAGCGGCCGGTACGATTATTTCATGAACCGCTCCGCCGAAGAGAAAAGCGGGATTGCGACCCGAACGATCTCAAATCGTCCTGTGCACAGTGACAGTGGAATTGCGCCGGATGTCGTGACTGAAACCGAAGCCTACAACGCAGGGAGGGCCGCATTGATCGACCCGATCTTTTTCTTCGTGCGAGAACTGATCTCTGAAAAGGTCCGGGGCAAGCACGCGACCGAGGTCAGCTCGAAGGACAACATCCGGCAGTCGATCATTTTCGGCACCGATCCGATGCCTTCGGATACGGTTGCGCGGTTTCGCGATTTCGTTCGTAAAGGACCGTGGCACGTAAGCTCAGCCCTTCTGGACAGAGAAGTTTCCTTTATTCAGCGGCAATTACGGTATCAACTTACGCTGGCCGCGTTTGGGCCCGACTCTGCAGAATTAGTTCTGGTCGCATCCGACAACCAAATATCGCAGGCAATCAATGCTCTTCCGCAGGCGTCGATTCTAGCCAAAGCGGCCGCGCGGATCAGGATCCATGGTAAAGACAAAAAAGCCCGCCGGGTCGCATTCCCGGCGGGTCAAGGTAGAAACAGGAGGAATTAGAAAGACTGTTGGCCGATGAACTCAAAAAAAGCCACGCGGCTAGGCTTTCTCACTCAAGAAAAGGGATGCCGGTCAGCTAAACGCCGTTGCCCATACGCTAAAAAAACCCTGCTTCTTTGCGAAGCAGGGTTCTTTTTTGTCGCTTCCTCGCAGATCAGAAGTTCAGTTTTCCTGAAAACTGAATCCTTCTCGAGAAACTCAGCACAGTGTTGTTTATTCTTCCGCGATTCGCATCCGTGAAAAGCATGGCTGAATCGGCAAGCCCGAAGGTCGGGGTATTTGTAAGATTCTTCGCGTCGACCCGAAGATCGAAGCTCCACCTTTCGTTAAACTTGAACTTCTTTGAAAGCGAAGCGTCAGTCGTAAATGCACGCGGTCCTATGAAATAGTTCCGGCCGGTGTTCCCTTGTTCGCCCGGCGCCGGTTGGGAAATTCCGAATTCCGCAACCTGCTGGTCCGTGATCCAAACCGGGATCCCGTTGGGCTCGACAAGCGTTCCCAGATTCCGCGGACAACCGTTACAGTTCACAGTAGTCTGGACGGCATTGCTGACCGTGTTTCGTCCGGAGTAAAACGTGTATGGCCGGCCCGTTCCGAAGCTAACCAGTCCGGACACTTGCCATCCACCAACGATCCAATCAAGAGCCCGCGGCATATCACCGCCGAACATCCGGCCGCGGCCGAACGGCAGGTCATACGTGTAGTAAGCCTGAACAACATGGCGGCGATCGAAATCAGACCATGCATAGTTAAGCGACCGGTCACGCAGGTCGAACGGTGTGCTCGACGCAGACTGAGCAGACCCACGGTTAGCAACAGCGAACGTCGGGTCCCAGGACCGGGTGTCCTTCGATACCGAGTAGGTGTACGCGACCTGGTAGCTCAAACCGTGCGCGAAGCGCTTCCTAACTATGAACTCCAAGCCGTTGTATCGCGATAGATCGTTCGTCTCGAGGATATTCAAACCGCCGGTGAACTGCGGATACGGCTGGAAGAAGAACGGGTTATTGAACCCCGTCGTCCGGCCGATCGTTTGAACACCACCAGTGACATGCTGTGATACGCCGAGCGCCACGTTCGCTACGTTACCCGCAGTCGGGGAAAGCTGCCCGCCCGTCATCGCGATGTTGCTAGTGACGAAGGATAGGCCCCTGAACGTGGTTGTACCGGCCATGTTGTTCGGGTCGCCGGTGAACAGTAAATTGATCAAGCACTCGTTTGTAGAACCGCCCGCGATGTCCATAAACGATTGCAGGAAGTTCTGCGGACATCTCGGGTCGGATGCGAATACGTTCACCTGGTTGACGTCATACCCGCCAAAGAGATGAACTCCGCGGCGGCCAATATAATTGACTTCCAATACGTTACCGGCCCAGAGTTCACGCTGAATGCCTGCGAACCATTGATGACTCTCCGGGAACTTGATGTCGGGGTCAACCGCAACGATGCTGGCGGATGACGAGAAAGCCGGGGTTTGCCGCAGCTGAGTTGGAGTCTGAGTGGGCGTGACGTCCGGGAATCCATTTCTCATTAACGGCTGGTCGGCACCGGTGAAGGTACGAATGGACTGGAAGGTGTTGCCCGGCGCACTTTGGTATACGAAATTTGCGAAGACCTGCGACGGGAATCGATCATAGGAGAGCCGGTAGTTGGCACGTACCGATGTCTTACCGCTCTTGAACGGATCCCACGCAAAGCCGATCGAGGGGGAGAAATTGTTGTAATCGTTTTGATAAAGATCACCCTCCTCCCATCGCAGGGTGTTCGAGGGTGCGGAGCCGAACGTAAACGGCTGGCTTGGGGTAAGGATCGGAAGATCCTTTGAGCTCGGGCTCATCTTGATCTCATATCTGACCCCGAAATCGAAAGTCAGGTTCGAACGGAAGCGCCACGTGTCCTGTACATAAAAGTCATACTCAGGATAGTAGGCGGTCCAATTCCAACGGGTACCTGCGGGTGCGAACACATCAGGGTTAGCCCCACCGACTACGAAGCCCTGCCTCGCCGTCGCTATGCGACCAATGAGGTCGTTGATAGTCGATCGCAGTCGCGTCAGATCGACCGAGTTTATGCCCGTCGAGCTAGTCGGAAGGCCCCACGCAGAAAAGTCGCTATTCGTCGCAGAAAACAACACCTGCGGCTCGATCTGACCTGCTGCACCTGACCGATCGTCAAACTGATTTCCGAATCGGAAATTGATCC
>DASUSJ010000017.1:0-7739 GCA_036375155.1 Pyrinomonadaceae bacterium | reverse complement strand
TCTGTCGCCGACGTTAGTCTTCCCCTGTCCTCGTGAGGGACCGCATATAAATAGAGGAGATCAATAAATGAAAAACGCAATCTTAAGTACTAAATGCTGCCTAGGCGTGATCGCCGTACTTTTCCTGGCAGCTAATGTATCGTTAGCCCAGACCATTCGGACGGCGAAGGGTACGACACCTGGTGCACTGAATTGGGGTATACTCCTTTTCCGCCAGGATCTCGGAGGCCAATATAACGGCGTCGGAAAGTCCTATACATCGGGCTACCGCGAGATCACGTGGGACGATGTCCCGGACAACCGCGCGGCACCATATCCGTACTCTTTTCCCGAGGATTACTACAACAAAACATCGCCGCGCGGCGTCATTTTCTCGCCGCAACAGGATGCCGGTCCTAGTTTCACGGCGTTGTCGGTGAGCGGGAGTCCCGCTCTATTCGGAGACTATCATTCTCAATTCATGTCTTATTCCGGCCAGCGTATATTCGCTGCCATGCAACTCACCGGGATCGATGTTGTATTCAGGATCCCAGGCACGAATATTCCGGCGAGCGTTAATGGCTTTGGCGCCGTCTTTACCGATATCGACAATAGCGGCTGCACATGGATCGCTCTGTACGACGAGGAGGGCAAGGTGATCGAGACGCTTATTCCCTCTTCCCAGCCGAGCGGCCTGTCCTTCATTGGCGCTACGTTCACCGACGGCCGTCGCATCGCTCGGGCACACATCCGCACAGGGTTCACGGGCCTGCGTTGGGCAAGCGATTATGAATCCAATGACAGAGTAGCGATAGACAATGTCATCTTCGGAGAGCCGCGCCCGATTGAACATCACCCGTCCGATTTCGACGGCGACGGCGGAGCTGACTTGGCGGTGTATCGTCCGTCGGAAGGTGGTTGGTACGTGCTGCAGAGCGGTGCGAACACCATCAGCACGGTGCAGTTCGGATTGAATGGCGACATCCCGACGGACGGGGACTTCGACGGCGACTCGCGATCAGACATGACAGTCTTCCGACCCTCGACCGGCACCTGGTATTGCCTGAGAAGCTCTGACGGGCAAGTGCAGGCGATGCAGTTCGGATCAAGTGGCGATAAACCCGTTGCGAAAGACTATGACAAAGACGGAAAGACCGACTTTGCGGTTTGGCGCCCATCAGATGGCAACTACTACATCTTCCGAAGCTCGGATAACCAGGCTCAGGTTTCACACTGGGGAGCGAATGGTGATATTCCTATCGGCGGTGTGGGTCCGTAATGCCGGAACACAGAAATAAGAGAAAGAGAGACGATATCTAAAAATCGTCCGTCAGTACCCGAAGGGAGACGGAGTCAATAGCGTGGGGGTGGAGCGAGCCTTTGGCGAACGACACCCCCACTTTTTTGTTCGAAAGTACGACCGGGCCCCTGAAAACGGTTCATGCTTGATCGTGTGTTTAGTGTATTTGGTGGTTGGGATTTACCGAAGATAACCAGGAACAAACGAAGGTGGTCTTGCCTTTTGCGTCTTCATTTTCGTGTTGTTTCGTGTGGTTCGCGTGTTTCGTGTGATCAGTAGTTACGGCTTACTTGAAACCACGAAACACAACAACCGCACTTTATCTTTGCTTTCAAACATACAAACACACTAAATACACGAACGCTCACGAAAGCCTTTCAATTCGATCCGGACGTTTCGCTTCGCTCACATCCGGCGCTATTGCATTCGTCGCCTTCAGCGACAGACCCACTCTGTGTCCTTGCCCTCTCAAGTATTGCTCACACCACCGGTGCGAATTCCGTTTCCTGATTCGGTGACGCGTTCTGTCTCTTTCTTTCTAATCCTCTCGGGAACTTCCTACATGAATACGTGGTGATTCGCTTTGTACTATCCGCTAATCTCCGTGTGTCTTTGAGACCGATCTTATTTTTTGGAGCGATTCATAAATGCGAAGAATATTCACGATCATAACTTTTGTAATGCTGGCGAGCGTCTTCTCGACCGTCGCATTCGCACAGACTTCCTCGTTCGTTTATCAGGGCAAGCTTCAGGACGGCGGCATCGCCGCCAACGGAACATATCAATTTCAATTCAGGCTCTACGATGCGTCGTCTGGCGGAGGCCAGATAGGACAGACGATCGCCGACCTGGGGGCAACAGTGACCAACGGGATCTTCGCCATCAACCTCGATTTCGGCGTGGCGAGCTTTAACGGCGCCGCGCGGTTTCTTGAGATCGGAGTTCGGCTTGGCGGGAGTGGGCAGCCGTACACGATCCTGAATCCGCGTCAGCAAATTTCATCGACACCGTACGCGGTAAAGAGTCTGAACGCCGACGCGGCCACAACGGCGATCACGGCGAACAACGCTGAGAATCTCGGCGGCGTTGCTGCTGCGCAATTCGTAGTGACCACCGATCCGCGGATGAATGATCCGCGCAGCCCTCTGCCCCACAGCACGTACTACATCAACAATTCGTCGAACCAGCAGGCAAGCTCGAACTTCAACATCTCGGGCGAGGGCAAGGCGGACAAGTTCACCGCGGCGACGCAATACAATCTCGGCATCAATCGAGTACTCGCGAGCGGCAACGGCAATCTGTTCGTCGGATTCGGCACAGGCAGTGGCGGGGCCATCGGCGGACTGAACACTTTCGTCGGCAATAACGCGGGGATGAACACGACGAATGGAACTCGAAACACCTTCACCGGCGCGGGCGCGGGTATCCAGAACACAATAGGCAACGACAACTCCTACTTCGGCTCCGGGGCCGGACTCACGAACCAGGGTGGCGATAACAACTCATTTTTCGGCGCGAATTCCGGAAACCTGAACATCGCCGACAACAACTCTTTTTTTGGCGCTAACGCCGGCAAGGTGAACGCGGCGGGCGACGGGAATTCATTCTTCGGAGCTGATTCCGGCAAGGCGAACACGGGCGGCGTGAAGAATTCTTTCTTCGGACGGAATGCCGGCCTTGCGAACACGACGGGAAACTTCAATTCGTTCTTTGGAAGCGGTTCCGGCCAGGCCAACACGGTTGGCATCGGCAACTCGTTCTTCGGCGACACCTCAGGTTTTTTCAACAGCACGGGGGGCAACAACACCTTCATAGGCAAGGGCGCGGGTTTGGTCAGCACGACCGGCAGCAACAACGTGTTTCTCGGATACAGCACGGGGATCAACAACTCGGTAGGTAGCAACAACACGCTTATCGGGGCAAATGCGCAGGTCGATGGTAATAATCGGCAGTTCTCGACAGCGATCGGTGCAGGAGCCGTGACGCATGCTAGTAACCTGATCGTTCTTGGGCGGAACCAGGGTCAGGACGCTGTGTGGATCTGGGGCAAGACCCTTCATCTAGGCAAACTCAGCCTGAACGATTTTGCCGACGGCGGCGGCGGTTCGACACACCTCTGCCTCGGCACGGGCGAGGAATTTACCATCGTTGCGATGTGCTCGTCGAGCATTCGCTATAAGCAAGATGTTCAGGACTTCACCCGCGGGCTCGATCTGATCAGCAAGCTCCGCCCGGTGACATTCAACTGGAAGAGCTCGGGCGAGCGCGACCTCGGTTTTATAGCTGAAGAAGTCAATCAGGTCGAACCGCTGATGAACGTCTATCACAAGGGTCAGATCGAGGGCGTCAAGTACGCGCAGGTCACGACGGCACTCGTGAACGCTGTGAAGGAGCAGCAGACACAGATCGAGAAGCTGCGAGTCGAGATCAGCGAACTAAAGGCTATTGTTTGCGCCGCGAACCCGGCTGCGACGGCGTGTCGCGGAGGTGATCAGAAATGAGAAAGCTCATGAACGGCGCGTTTACCGTCGTAGTGCTCGCGATATTCCTGTTCCTTTTGTTTGTCGCACTAACGCGCGCACAGGCTTCCGACATCGTCGCCAGCGGCGGGAACTTTACAGTCGAGAAAGCGGCCCTCGCGGGCGGCGGCAATGAAAAGCAGATGCTTTCGCTGACCGAGCACGGCACTTCCGGCCAGACCATGGCCGGTCGAACATCCAGCGCCGGTCCATTTTCGATGTATTCCGGATTCTGGACACCCGAAAACCTGGTGCCAACCGCGGCCAACGTCTCCGTCGGCGGACGCGTAACGGATCACAACGGCACTGGCATTCGGAACGTTGTAGTGACGATAACGTCGCAAACGGGCGAAGTCCGATCGACGCTTTCGTCGAGCTTCGGTTACTACCGGTTTCAGGAGGTAATGGTCGGTGAAACATATCTCATCAGCGTCTATTCAAAGCGTTACAGCTTTTTCGAACCGACCCGGGTGCTGCAGGTCGCCGACGAGATAACGGATGCAGATTTCGCGGCAGTTCCGGACGAATAGTTATTCGCCAAATGTTCTTAGGAGAAACCACATCATGAAAATGCAAACATACAAACGTTCAATACTTTCTCTCGCGATCCTTAGCCTGGCGGTGTTTACGGTGACGGCATCGGCAGCTACCGCGCCGGCAAACGATAATTTCGCGAATGCGGGACCCATCACAATGGGTGGAAACGGCGCCGTGATCGTAGTCGGCAACAACATTAGCGCGTCGAAGGAGCCAAACGAGCCCTACCACGCTGACAACGCGGGCGGCAGCTCCGTGTGGTTCCATTTCACCCCGGCGGCAACCAAAGCAGTGGAGCTCCGTACGATCAGCAACGATACGAATTTCGACACGACACTGGCCGTGTACACCGGCGACAATCTCCAGTTTCTGACACCAGTCGGCTCAAATGACGATTGCTATCGGGTGGAGTGCGGTGTGCGAAGCCGTGTCCGTTTGCTGTTGCAAGCGGGAACAACCTACCGCATCGCCGTCGATGGTTATAACAATGGCTCCACCACGTCGAGCGGATCGTTCACGTTGATCCTGGAGGAGAAGATCGTGCCCTTCGAATACGACAACATGGAGACGGCGTACGACCTGGGTTTGATCAACAAGGTGAGCATTGGCGCCACAAATCATCTGGCTACCGCACAGGCGGGCGAGCCATGGCATGCGAATGGAGATCCGTTAGCCGGTAAGTCTGTTTGGTTTCGGTTTACAGTCCCGTCGGGGCGGGCAATGACCGTGTCTTTGAAGGAAGATTTTCGAAATGAGATAGCGGTTTACGAGAGCATGGTCGCAAATCCAACCTTCGCCGATCTCGATCGGCTTGATCACGGCGCTGATCACGTCGGATTCAACAATGCGGAGACGTCGGTAAATTTCCTGGCCTCGCCGAATCGACACTATTTTGTAGCCGTCGACTGGAACAACGACGTTGCCGGGGCGCAGACCGGAAATTTTCAATTGAAGATCTTCCAGACGAAATTTTCATACCGGATGCGACTGGACGGCTATGACGATTTCGGAGCTATGGGTGTGTACAGACCTGCTGACAGCACATGGTATTCGCTTAACGATATGAGTCCGAGTTTTCCGATCTACAAAAAATTCGGTTTGGTGAGCGATACGCCGGTGCCGGCGGACTACGACGGTGACGCCATCACCAATTACGCGGTGACGCGAAATGTGAGCGGTTCCAAGCACTGGTACATACTCTCGAAGAACGGCCTGGGTTACTCCTATGTTCAATGGGGTCTTTCGAGCGACAAGGAAGTCGTCGGTGACTTTGACCGCGACGGTCGTGCAGACCCGACAGTCATCCGAGCTCAGAATGGCGCACTCGTTTGGTACGTCCGGCAGAGCTTGAGCCAGGCGATGAGGGCATTTACGTTTGGTCTTGCGGGCGACCGCCCTGTGCTGGGGGATTTCGACGGCGACGGAGCGACCGAGGTAACGGTGGTGCGTGCGACGCCGAACGGAGAGCTGGCCTGGTACATGCTGAAGAGCAACGGCAATCAATCGTATACCGTGTCGACCGTTCAGACCTTCGGCCTGGCGTCGGATCTGCCGGTGGCGGAGGACTTCGACGGGGACGGCCGGTCGGACCTGGCGGTTTACCGTCCTTCGAATTCCACCTGGTACATCCTACGTAGCGGCAGCGGACAATTGCAGGTTACGCCGTTCGGGTCCGCCATTGACGTGCCCCAGCCCGGGGACTATGACGGCGACAAGAAAGCGGATCTAGCGGTTTACCGCCCGACAACGGGTGTTTGGTATTTCTGGTTGAGTGCAAGCAATTCGCAGGAAGTCGTCGCATGGGGCAAACCGGGAGATAAACCGGTCGCTTCGATGGCGACGTTCTCATTGCCGGAATCAGACGAGTAAACAGAAAAAAAGAGGCTCCTATTTTCGTAAGAGCCTCTTTTACTTAAATACGCGCTAGCTTCATGCGGTTTTGATACTCTGTTTTTGGCCGTGAAGCTGCCGAAAGAACACAGCCGGAGGCGAAGCTCCCGGTACGGTTCGATAAACGTCTCCGACCTGAAGGGGCGGAAGCCCTCTTGACCGCACCTTCAGGAAGTAACTTACATTTTATATTTCCAGGCGTTTCACGTCTGGCTAGGATCTTTCGGCGGTCCCGCCGCCAAGATATGGTGAAGTCAAGCAGTTTCGGCAGACGCTTTTTCGAAAGTGAATTGTCAAAGTTATTGATCCTGAACGGTCGAACCGTCTACAGAACTATTTTCTTGTTTTCACCATAATCTGCTTCCTGTCCGGTGGCTATCGCCTTCACCATCCCGAGCAGCTGCACGATCCTGCTATTGGGGGCGTCCCAATATTCAGCCTGCTCGACAAGTATTCTCAGCAGGCAAAGGTTAGGATCATCAAGGCCTTCCGGAAACCAGGCTTTCAGAACAGGGCTCCAGAGCTCTTCGATCTTCGCCCTATCTTTCACAACTTCTGCGCGACCGGAGATCGACAGATAAAGATTGTCGTCCGGTTTTGCATAAGCGACATTTACGCGATTATCTTTTTCGATCTCCGAGATCTTATGAGTGTGGTCGCTGGTGAAAAACCATAGATCACCGTCAAATTCGAATTCCTGAGTCGACATCGGACGGCTGCGAAGGTGACCGCCGTCGATCGTCGTCAACATACAAAAGTCGATCCCGTGAGTAAGTTCACGTATCTTTTCGATTGATTCCTGCCGGTTATTTTTCATAGCGCTCCTTCGGTGTTCGGTTTTTGAACAGTAAAAGAGAACTCAGCAACTTCTATTCCGACTCAGGATGTGTGATCGTGAACGATCCGCCATTGGTCGCCAAACTTGCGAAAGATGAGGGTAAACTTTCCCTTCGGGTTATCGCTCGCGCGGGTGAGCGACCAGCTTCCGAGAACTACTGCGGCGTCCTTGGAGATGACGTTGATCTCGATGTCCGAGAATCGCAGAGCACCCATCTTTTCTTTCGAGTTGTAACTCTTCTTATAGCGATCGAGCGTCGGCTGCCAACCGCGGGTCACCGCGTCTCCAGATGCGAAGACTAGTTTTTCCGAATTCCAATACCCGCGCATGAAGCCGTCGATATCGCCTCGGTTCCATGCCGCGGTCTGTGCATCCATCACCGCGATTATGTCGGCTCTTATCTTGGCTATCTGTCTTTCGGACTGTGCCATCACCACCGCTGGCAAAATAGTAAGTAGAAAAACAAGGGCTATCACTTTCATCTTGTGTAGATGCTAGCCCAACTTGCAGATAACGGGAAAGCGGCCGGGGAATCTCCGGCCGCGTAACTGTCACTGCGTACCGCCGTCGCCCTTCTGCTTATCAGTCAATGCGATTCCCATCTTCTCAAGCGTGAGTTGGTTCAGTGTGCCGGTAACTTTCAATCCTTTTGCTTCCTGATATTTCTTCAGTCCCT
>DASUSJ010000016.1:0-5779 GCA_036375155.1 Pyrinomonadaceae bacterium | reverse complement strand
TGTTGTAAGCCCTCGCGAGCTGGGCATAAACACCGGAGAGTTCGGGATCGATCTCGACTGCTGCCTCCAAGACTTTTATCGCGGCTTCAGCATCTTCGCGTGTTTCGCTACCAGCCTTCACTTTCCCCCGCACGTAAAGATCCCACGCCGGTGACCGAATAGAAGTTTTTCTCAGCGGCGCCGATTCCTTTCCTGATGGAAGAACATTCCCGGCAGATAAACCATTGTCGCTCACAAACCGCTTGACGTCCGCTACGAACCTGTAACCGTGTTTGGGGACTGTCTCGATGTACTTTTGCTCGCCGGATCGGTCACCTAGACAGTGGCGAATTGCATGGATCGCTTTACCAATATTGTTCTCTTCAACGATCGTGTCCCGCCAGATCGTGGCAAGCAGCTCGTCTTTAGAAACGAGCGTCCCTGCGTTCCTGACCAGGTGCACCAAAGTCTGAAACGCCTTCTCCGGCAATGATCCGTCTGTCTTTCTCCCGTTAAGTCGCTCAAGTTTGCGCTCCAAGACGTCGAGACGAAAGTCTCCGAACTCGTATTCCTCTTTACTTTGTCTCGACATAGTCCACCCCGCAGCACGTAACAAAAACGGAAAAACAAATTCGCGTGAACAGAAAGACGTGCAGCGTGGATCCGGATCAAAATGCAGCACGATACAAAAAGCGAACCGGCGCTGCCAGTTATTTAGTGCACAAAGTTTAGCACCGAGCCGAATTCGTAACAATCAGTTTTTGACTATGCGAAACGCACCGCCCGCACGAAATAGCAGGGTGAGGAAGCTAATTATCATGCGAGGAACACCATCATCCCACGGCGCATCGATAACGAGACATCAAGTTCGAAAAAGGAGACAGCATATGAACTACTTAAGATCGAGAATCAAACTAACATTAGCAATCGGCATCGGTCTCGCCGCTCTTTCCGGGGTGGGAGTGTACGCAGACATTTTCCCCGTCATTCTGGGCATCCCGGGTACAAAC
This sequence comes from Pyrinomonadaceae bacterium, assembly GCA_036375155.1. Taxonomy (GTDB): domain Bacteria; phylum Acidobacteriota; class Blastocatellia; order Pyrinomonadales; family Pyrinomonadaceae; genus OLB17. Next base: position 4,790 of record DASUSJ010000016.1, on the reverse strand, counting down.
GCCAACGCCCCCTTGGTCGGAGGTCCCGCAACCGTGACATTTCGTCACCTGACAACTACGCCTGGAGACGTCGGAGCGTGGCACTATCACCCCGGTTACGTGCATAACGTCGTCACCGAAGGGGAGATCAAGATTGAGGACGGTTGTGGTGCTGCTTCGACCTACTCCGCCGGACAGGCATTTGAAACTTCGGAAGGGCGCGTACACCGCGCGATAAACGAAGGGAACGTTGACGCCGTCGAATACAACCTTTTTATCCGAGAGCAAGGCAAGCCGCTGACGCGATTTATTCCCAACAATGAGCGACGTTGTGGACCCCCGAGCACCGCTGACGAGTGTATGAACGGCGGCTGGGATGCGTTCGACTTCCCCGAGGAGTTCAAGAACCAAGGTGCATGCATTGAATATGTAAATCGCCGACCCAGAGTGAGCTTGCTGGTACCGACGGATCCACTCCAATAACGAGAAGTCATAAGGATTGATTTTCTCTGCGGAAGTAGATGAGAGAAGAGGTGATCGAGATGTGGAAAACCACCGCGTATTTCATATCGCTGGTAATTGTGGGGGTGTTCGTCCAGCTCCAAACGAGTCACTCGTTTGGAGCAACGGTTACCAACACGCACGACAGTGGGCCGGGCAGTTTGAGAAATGTTATTGCCATCACGCCGACCGGCGGCACGGTGGATTTCGCTCTCACCGGTTGTCCATGCTCCATCGTACTTACGTCAGGGGATTTGGTGATCGAGAAGGATCTTTCGATTCTTGGTCCCGGAGCGGATCTGCTCACGATCAGCGGCAACGGTGCCTCGCGACTGTTTCGACTTGGAATGCCGATCACAGTCCCGCCAACGCCGACGATAACTGTTGTACTGGAGGGTCTGCGTCTGACGAACGGTCGCGGTGGCGCGTATTGGGACGGAGCGGGAGGTGCAGTTATCGCTAGTTACACGCACCTTAATCTGCGGAATTCGGTGATCGACAACAGTGTTGCGGCAATGTCCGGGGGTGGTGGGATCTACGCGTATAAGTCAGACACAACGATACTCAATTCGAATATTTCCGGTAACAGTGGGGGCTTTGGTGGGGGCATTGCCAACGTTAGCCGTTCAAACCTCGAGGTCGTTGGCAGCATCATTTCTGACAATCAAAGTTTTGCGGGCGGTGGTATATACAGTTGGAACTCGACTAGTCGAGTCGCGAACAGCACCGTCGCGCGAAACAACGGATACGGCAGTGGCGCATATATATTCGGCTACTCAACGGCCGATTTTCTAAACAGCACGATCGAGGGAAATCTCGGTAACGCGGGGCTCATCATCCATACTTCTTCGGCGACTATAAATAGTTCCACCGTGTCGGGAGACGGGCCCGCAATCATTCAGGACAATGGAATCGATGATCCCTCCCTGCCGCCTTACGATTCACGCGTCACCATTAGCTCGAGCACGATCCACGGGCACGGCAGCGGCAAATTTCACGGGGGAATATCGGTGATGTCATCGCACAGCGATTGGCCGTCGACGACGACGCTGCGCAACTCGATCGTGGCCGGGAGTGGGCCGCTTCCCGATATCGGTGAGTTCGGGCTCGGAAAGTTTGTCTCCAGCGGCTACAACTTGATCGCTAATGCGGATGCCGTTACTGCTTTCGATCAGCCGGGCGACCAGGTGGGAACCTCGGCCGCGCCAATCGACCCGCTACTTGCGCCTCTGGCACTCAACGGTGGACCAACTCGAACGCACGCTCTGCTTCGTAACAGTCCCGCCCTCGATAAAGGTAAGGCCTTCGGCTCGACAACAGATCAGCGCGGAAGTGTCCGGCCGTTCGAACACCCGGCCATTCCTAACGCACCCGGCGGCGACGGCGGCGACATCGGTGCCTTCGAATGTAATGAACTCATGCCGCTCACCACACGCTTCGATTTTGACGGAGATCATAAGGCCGACATCTCAGTTTTTCGCCCGTCGGATAGAACCTGGTATCTCAGTCGCTCGACGGATGGGTTCGCCGCCCTTCAATTCGGACTTTCGTCGGATGTGATAGCCCCGGCTGATTTCGATGGTGACGGAAAGACCGATGTCGCGGTCTTTCGTGCTGGAGCCTGGTGGTTGCTCAACAGTTCAAACAACACGATTTGGAGTGCCAGTTTCGGGCGACCGGACGACATCCCCGTGCCGGCCGATTACACGGGCGATGGGCGAGACGATCTTGCCGTCTATCGAGCGGGGATTTGGTGGACCCTGGATCTATCAAAAGGCGCGGTGACGGCTTTCCGTTTCGGTGTTGCATCCGACCTACCCGTACCTGCCGATTACGACGGCGATGCGATAACCGACCTTGCTGTCTACCGCGGTGGCCAGTGGCACATCTTCTTGTCGCGGAGCGGGTACGTGAGTTCAACTTTCGGTCTGCCGGGCGACAAGCCCGTCACTGCCGATTACGACGGCGACGGCAAGTCGGACATCGCGGTGTATCGTGGTGGCGTCTGGCACATACTGCGGACGACGCACGGGTATACGGCATTCCAGTGGGGCGTTCCTACTGACGTTCCCGTGCCGGCCGATTATGACGGTGATGGCGAGGCTGACGCAGCAGTCTTTCGTAGCGGAGTCTGGTATCTGCGCCAAAGCCTAAGCGGAACGGCGATCGGGGAATTCGGATTAGCAAGCGATAGGCCAGTTCCAGCTTCTTACTTGCGGTAATGGATGGAGGCAGCAATGTTATACAAGAATAGCTATCGTACACTCCCCGCGGTTTCGCTCTTTGTGGCCCTGGTTCTGTCCGCCGTGATTTACGCGACGCCAGGTTATCCCGATCCGACATTCGGCGGCGAGGGCACGGTCATTACTACCTTCGATCCGAATGGGTGGGCGACTGATATCGCCGTTCAAGGGGATGGCAAGATCGTGATCGCCGGTTTTTCGCAGCTTAGCCTTACCGCGTTCCGGACGATCCTTGCCCGGTATAATCCGGACGGTTCGCTTGACACTTCTTTCGGCAACAGCGGAAGAGTCATTACTTCTTTCGGCTTTGAGAATAGAGCATACGCGCTCGCACTTCAGGCGGATGGGCGCATTCTGGTGGCCGGTACAGCCGGTACCGGCGCATCTTCAGACTTTATGGTATTGCGGTTCGATAGTGACGGATCCCTGGATACGACTTTCGACTTTGAGGGTGTAAAGACCATCGACTTCGGGTCGAGTGAAGAGGGCATCGGCCTGGCCGTTCAGCCGGACGGGAGGGCCGTGATCGTCGGTAAAAGCCCGCCAGATAAGTTTGCTGTGGCAAGACTGAACCTGGACGGTTCGCTCGATGGATCGTTTGACGGTGACGGCCGAGTGCTCACGGCGTTTGGACTCGCTGGAAGCGGGGCCGGTGCAGTGAGCTTGCAGCCGGACGGCAAAATAATCGCGGCCGGTTTCAAAGGGGGTGGCGCCCCGGGCAATATGGATTCGGCTCTGGTGCGATATCACTCGAATGGGTCGCTGGATACAAGTTTTGACGGTGACGGCATTGTCCTTACACCAGTGAGCAGCTTTGACGATTTTGTAGCTGACCTTGCAATCCAACCGGATGGGAAGATCGTTACCTCCGGCGGAGCCGTCAATGACTTTGCTCTTGTTCGATACAACCCGAACGGTTCGCTTGACACTTCTTTTGATGGCGACGGTATCGTAGTAACCACGATCACATTGCCGTGCTGTATATTTCTCGGCAATGCCTTCGACGTCGCCATCCAGTCAAACGGGAAAATCGTTGCCGCGGGTTCGGTCGAGGCGGCTAATAGCATAGATTTTTTCGGAGCCGTTGCGCGGTACGAATCCAACGGCTCTCCGGACTCATCGTTTGGCACCAATGGAATATCGATCGTCGGGAACACCACCGACACCAGTATCTACGCCTTGGCGTTGCAGCCGGACGGTAGAATTCTGCTCGCCGGGTACGACGCCGGCCAGGTCATAGTTGCACGGTACATCGGAGACAAACGGGTTACGCGCTTTGATTTTGACGGAGATGGGCGGTCGGACATTTCCGTGTTTCGACCTGTAGATGCGGTTTGGTATTTGAACCGCTCGATCCAGGGCTTCACCGCCATAGCGTTCGGAATTCCAACCGATCGAACGGCGCCGGCGGATTTCGATGGCGATGGAAAAACTGACATCACTGTCTTTCGAGACGGAGTTTGGTGGTTGTTGAAGAGTTCGGATCTCAGCGTCAGCGTTCTGCAGTTCGGTATCGCATCGGATATCCCGGTTCCCGCGGATTACACAGGTGACGGACGCGCCGAGATCGCTGTCTACCGAGGCGGAACGTGGTGGACATGGGATCTCGCTACCAACCATACAAGCGCGCGAGAATTTGGAGTGACGACAGACAAACCAGTCCCTGCTGACTACGACGGGGATGGGAAAGCTGACCAGGCTGTGTACCGAAACGGCGAGTGGCACCTGAACCGTTCGACACAAGGCTACACTGTCATTCAGTTCGGGCTCGCGGCAGACACACCCGTAGTTGGAGATTACGATGGTGACGGAAGATCCGATCCAGCTGTTTATCGTTCGGGAGTCTGGTACCTTCTGCAAAGCTCACGAGGCTTCTTAGCGACTCAGTTTGGGATCGCATCGGACACTCCGGTAGCCGCGGATTACGACGGCGACGGGAAAACTGATATTGCTGTGTTTCGCAACGGCACTTGGTACCTGCTTCGCTCACAGTCAGGCTTCGCCGTCGTCCCCTTCGGCCTGGCCAACGACCAGCCTGTTCAGGCGTACCTTGTCCCATAAGGGTTT
>DASUSJ010000015.1:0-10636 GCA_036375155.1 Pyrinomonadaceae bacterium | reverse complement strand
GCTTCTCGAATTCACTTTCGTGAAGGAAAATCACGGTGACAAGAATCTGACCGAGATGTTCGCAATGTTGAGCGAGATCCCGGAGGTTCTCGTCATTCTGAACCATCCGCTTTGGGATATTGAGATCGTCGGAAAGGAGCGACATGAAGCACTTCTCAAAGAATTCATCCGACGCCACGGCCGGTGGATCCACGCGTTCGAGATAAATGGATTTCGCTCGTGGTCGGAAAACAAAGCTGTGATCGAAATGGCCGAAGCGTTGGGCATTCCGATCGCGACCGGCGGAGATCGACACGGCTGTAAGCCGAATACGGTGATCAATCTTACGAACGCCGACACCTTTGAAGAGTTTGTGAACGAGATCCGTGTTGATAAGCGGAGCGAAGTTGTGCTCATGCCGGAGTACGAACATCCGCTCCATTCACGTCAGCTCCAGTCGTTCTCGGAGATCCTTAGTCACTATCCCGATTTTGTAGAGGGCAGGCAGCGTTGGTTCGACCGCGTGTACTTCGACAGTGGAGATGGCGAGGGGATCAGGAATCTCGCGTCGCACGGATGGCGACTGGGCGGACCGAAATGGCTGCGGGCCGCGATATGGACGCTCGGCTTTCTTGGTAGCCCGAAAATGCGGCCCTTCTTCAGGGTCGCGAGAAAGCGACATGATCGGGTCCCCCGCGACGTGACAAAGACAAAATTTGAGATCCCGGATCTGGAAGAGATCTCGCACGGCGTTCCCGCGGAAAGCGCTTCGTAAACAGTTCAGAATCAGTCTGGACATTTGCGGCGGGATCTTCCCGCCATTTTTTAGTTGCAGGTCAATTTTGTGGAAGATATTTTACGCGTCGCCTACTTTCCGGACTCGTTCCTCGAGGTCAACGGCGTCGCAATGACAAGCAATCGCCTTGTCTCCTTCGTCAAGGAGCGGGGCTATCCCTTCGTTAACGTGCACGCCGGCCGTCGTACCGAGGTAACTACCGAGGGTAACTTCATTTCTCTCTCCCTGAAGCGCTCGGCGGCGTCGTTTGAAATGGATGAGGGTCTTCATTACGATCCGTTCTTTCAGCGTCACGCAGGGTTCGTCCGACGAGAGCTGGAAAAGTTTCGGCCGGATGTCTTTCACATAACGGGGCTAAATGATGTGAGCATTCTAGGTGCCTATCTGGCCTGGAAAATGGATGTCGCCCTCGTTGGCTCGTGGCATACAAACCTTCACGAGTATGCCGCTCGCCGGCTTCGCCCCCGTCTCACCTTTCTTCCGAACAAAACGCGTTGGGATCTGACAAATTTTATCGAGCGCAAGATTCTCGACGGAGCGAAGCTTTACTACAAAATGCCGCAACGCTTGCTGGCGCCGAATCAGGAATTGATCGACATGCTTGAGGCAGGCACGCAGCGAAAAGCGAACCTGATGATACGCGGAGTGGACACCGAGTTGTATTCGCCCAAGAAGCGGACGGTGAGCGACGGAATATTTCGATTCGGATTTGTCGGCCGGCTGCGAGCGGAGAAGAATGTCAGAATGCTCGCCGATCTTGAGAAACGTCTGCTCGCGGCGGGAAAATCGAACTTCCACTTTCTTATCGTTGGCGAGGGCAATGAACGTCCGTTCCTCGAAGCTAATATGACGACGGCCGAACTGCCCGGTTTCCTCGAAGGTGAGGCTTTGTCGGAAGCTTACGCCAACATGGACGTGTTCATTTTCCCATCGGACACTGACGCTTACGGCAACGTCATTCAGGAAGCGAATGCATCCGGCGTTCCGTGCATCGTCACGGACCAAGGTGGGCCGAAGTTTATTGTGCAGGAAGGTGAAACCGGATATGTCGCTAGGAATATCGACGAATTCGCGACCTACGCCACTGAGCTGATCGACGATCGCGAGAAACTCGAACGAATGAAAAAGGCATCGCTGGATTTCGCGATGACGCGTTCGTGGAGCTCGGTGTTCGAGAGGGTTTACGATACCTACCGGGAAGCAAGGGATTATCTCGCGGATGTCCGGCGGCAACAGAAAGCAGCCAAGCTGGAAGCCAGCTCCGAAACATAAGATGCCCGCAACTCAGCCCCTGAAATGCGCAAACTGTGAAACGGATCTGCTTGTGCCTTCGGCAGCCTCCGAGGTCGTATGCGGTATTTGTGGAACCGTGCAGGTCATCGAACAGCACGACGGCATACCGGAAGTTGTTGAGGTTTCTCCGGCACCGCATCGTGTTGTCGATGTGTTTCGTTACCTGGTTCGGCATCCGGTGGAGATGCTTGTCTGGCGATGGAACTGGAAGGCAGCTCTCTTCAGCGGCGTCCTCCGGAGCATGATCTACCTGTTCACGCACCTGAAAGAAGGCTGGCGTGCGGCCCTCGGGGCAATGTCGGTGGAGTTCTTTTTCCGGCTGATCGTGTCGGGTGCGAGCGGCTCATTAGTGCAGGCATTTCATAACGCGGCGCCCGTTTGGCTCGCGACATTATGCGTGATGATCATGTTGCCGGCTTTCAGTCACATGATCGAGTTCACACTTCACACCCTTAACGGCGATGTCAATAAAGGTAAGGCGATCATCATCTCGATCAGTTTCTCGATCATTTCGGCTATCTTCAACCTCTTTGCGATGCGCCGCGATGCGCTGCTGGTAAAAGATGATCGGGCACAGACTTTGGGGCAAGATCTTGTGAGCCTTCCGAAGATCGTCGGTGAATTCATGTTCTACCCCCTTGTCTGGTTATGGCGGCGGCGGCAGAGCAGGATCGCTGCGGCGACTCGCTTGCCACAGAATCCAGACCTCGCGAAGCGGGAGCTTTAGCCAAAAATAAGAAGTTTGAGGATCAAGAGAACTGAAATCAGGGCTGCAGCTCGTAAACAGAAACGGCCAAACTTACGTTTTTTGAGGGATTCAGAATCCGTGAACAGGGAGTGTAACCCGCTAAGGAAGAGAACGGCCGATATTGCTAAGTGGGTCCAGTCGTTCCAATCGAAGGTCAAGTATGCCGACGCGAATAACAGGATCGCCAATAGAATATTTATCACTGTGTAGTTCATAGACCGTCCCCCCTTAGCGTCCACAATATCTCATACGTCGGAAGATGAAATCAGTTCATATCACTAACTACTACCATAAAAACTCGGGCGGGATCAGTACGTCGTACAACAATCTGCTCGCCGCGGCCGCGCGCCATCGCCGGCACGTGCGACTGATCGTGCCGGGCGAGACCGAAACGGTGGAGGAGGTGAATGAGTTCGCAAAGATCTACTACGTTCCGGCAAAATACTCGCCGCTTTTCGATAAGCGTTACCGGATCATGATGCCCTGGCAGTACATGGTGAAGGATTCCATCATCCGACGAATACTGCTGGAAGAGAAACCGGATCTCATCGAGGTCACGGACAAGTACACTCTCAGCCTGCTTGGCGTGATGATCCGTACAAACAACTTCAAGAAATTAGGCCGCCCAATCCTCGTACATTTTTCTTGCGAGCGGATGGATGATAATGTCGGCTCCTTTCTAACGAGAGGCCGGTTGGGGAAGTGGTTCGCTCGCCGTGTGATCGGAAATTACACCATTCCGAATTTTGATTATCACATCGCGAATTCGACGTACACGGCGGAAGAGTTTTATGAGTCGCTCTCCGTCCGGACGAACGAAGGGCGGAACGACGCATTCATGAATTGGTGCTGGCGTTTCTTCAAGGCACCCCGTGTTCAAGTGGATGAGCGGATCTTCGTATGTCCACGCGGAGTCGATTCGGGGTTGTTTACACCCGAGAGAAGATCCGAAGATGTAAGACGTGAAATGCGCGAGCGAGCGGGCATTCCTGCTGAGGCAATCGTCCTGCTTTACGCCGGTCGCATCTCGCCGGAGAAGAACATAGCCCTCCTCGTTGACATGATGAAGAAGCTTTCGCAGGACCCCAAGCATGATTATCGTTTGCTCGTCGCAGGGGCTGGGCCTAAGGCCGACTGGCTGTGGTCACAGGGCCAGAAACAAGCGCCGGATAAAATGAGGTTACTGGGCCACCTGGATAAAGAAACACTCGCGAATTACTACGCAAATGCCGATGTCTTCGTCCACCCGAATCCTAAAGAACCTTTTGGCATCGCTCCGCTGGAAGCAATGGCGTCGGGCGTCCCGACTGTGGCGCCGAATGCTGGGGGAATTCTGTCTTACGCTACAAACGACAATGCCTGGTTAGTCGAATCGTTTGCCGACCAGTTTGCTGCAGCAGTGCGCGAGATAATAGCAGAACCGGAGAATCGCAAGAGAAAGGTGGCGAACGCACTCGCGACCGCACGGAAGAACACGCGTGAGGTATCGACTGATCGCTTATTTGCGACATACGACGGAATATACGAACATTTTCAGGGGAATAGACATCTGTTTGTCGACCTCGAAGCAGTGAAGAATTTCGACTTCGTCGACGAGATTCTAACGGACAATTGAGTACTGAATGCTTGAACTCGTTCTCGCCAATTTAAGGGTCCGCCCGTTCCGCACGTTCATTAGCGTGATCGGCGTGGCGCTTGGAGTGGTGCTCGTTGTACTCTTCACCGGTCTTGCGCGAGGTATGACGAACGACATGGCCCGTCGAGCGTCGAACTGGAAGGCCGAGATCGTTTTTACCCGGCCGGGTGCAATGGAACTGCAGAGCTCGAATGCGTCTGTCAGCACGACATACGCCCAGCGGCTTCTGGAGATCGAGGGGGTGGAGTCGACGGTTCCGGTGATTCGCTACGTCGCGGCGGACAGCTCGGGCCGCTGGGGCATAAAACAGATCGATGGAGTCGATTGGCAGCCGTTCGCCGAAATGAACGGGATGGAGCTCGTCCACGGACGCGCGCCGGCGGCGAATGACGAAATAATCCTCGATGAGCGCCAGATGCGCGACGACAGCGTAAAGCTGGGTGACGCCATCAATCTGCTTGGCAGTGATTACAAGGTCGTCGGCGTGTTCTCGCCGCCGTCGGGGTCACGGATCAAGATGTCGCTAGCCGCGATGCAAGATGCTCTTCAGGCGACCGGCAAGTGCACATACATATTGGTCAAACTAAAGGACGGTACCGACCCAGCCGCCGTTGCGGCCCGGATCGATGAGGTTCTTCCTGGTAATAAAATCAACCTGACGCGCGATCTGATCATCGACGCGCAAGACCGTATCCCCGGACTCAACACATTTCTCCGCGTGCTTGTCGGACTTGGGGCATTCGTTTCGACAATATTCGTACTTCTGTCGATGTACACGACCGTAACCGAGCGTCGAAAAGAGATCGGAATATTAAAATCCTTAGGTGCGTCGAATGGATTCATCGTACGGGCGATCGAAGGGGAGGCGTTTCTCATCGGAGTCCTCGGCGTGCTGCTCGGACTCGCGGTCGCTGTGATCGCGTCGGTTGGGATTGGGCGATTGTTTGATCTAGCGTTCGAATTCAGTGCCGGCTGGGTCGCAACGGCAGTCGCGATCGCAATCGTCGGAAGTCTGGCTGGCGCGCTTTATCCGGCCTTGCGTGCGTCCGCCATCGATCCCGTCGAAGTGATGGCGAGCGAGTAAGAGTCGGGTCAAAGAGAACGACCCCAAATAGGGCGGTCTGCATTCGCGGTAACGACAAACACGCTCGGTCGTATCGGACCACGTCTCACTGGCTAGACTCAGTTCAGGATGACAACACTTCACGCCGCCGTTCAGAACAAAAGTCTCTCGTCGAAACAAGGCATTCTTCAAAGACTCTTCGCGATCTGGTTCGATGCATTCGTCTATAACCAGATCTGGGAAGACCCGCGGGTGGATCTGCAGGCATTGCAGCTTGACCGTGATTCGCGTGTGCTGACCATCTCGTCTGGCGGCTGCAATGTACTGAATTATCTTCTGGCGGATCCAGGATCGATCACCGCGGTCGATGTGAATCGCCATCACATTTACTTGCTGAACCTAAAGCTTGCCGCGCTAAGGCATCTGCCTGGTTACGACAGCTTCTTCGCGTTTTTCGGTTTCGGTCGCGGGACGAATACGGGATCGCATTATTTGCGTTACATTGCTCCGAATCTCGATCCCGCGTCGAGAGAGTTCTGGGAATCGAATACCCTTTCCGGCAGCATTCTCTATGGTGACCGGATCAGCTTTTTTCGAAACGCGGGACTTTACGATCATTCTCGGAACGGTTATTTCCTGCGGTTCTTTCATTGGCTAGCACGAATACACGATTGCAAGATCGAAAAGATATTGGAGGCTGAATCCTTCGCTGAACAGATGTCGTTGTACGAGGCGCACATCGCTCCTTTTTTTGATAGCTTCGTGATAAAAAGCATCGCCAAACTGCCCGTTACACTATTCGGACTCGGAATCCCACCGCAGCAATACGACGAGCTGAAAAGAGATTTGTCAGCCGACCGCACTGTGATCGACATTTACCGCGACCGTGTACGTCGACTCGCTTGCGACTTCCCCATTCAGGAAAACTACTTCTCCTGGCAGGCGTTCGCGAGGAAATACGACACGAAAAACCGGCGAGCAATCCCGGAATACCTGAAAGAGAAGAACTACGACCGATTGAAGGTGAGGGCTGAACGAGTCACGACGAAGATCGAATCAGCGACGGATGAGATTCGGGCGAACCGACATGGAACTTTTAATCGTTTTGTATTCCTGGATGCACAGGATTGGATGGATCGGAGCTCGCTTATCGATCTCTGGTCTGCTGTTGCGGAGAAAGCAAGTGCCGGTTCACGGATCATCTTTCGTACTGCTGGTTCGGATTCACCGGCCGAAAAACACCTGCCCGACGACTTGCGATTGAGGTTTGTTTACGAAAGAGAATTATCGCAGAATCTTTTCAAACAAGATCGCTCGTCGATCTATGGTGGCTTTCATCTTTATGTGATGAGGTGATTGGTGTTTAGGAGATAAGACACGAAACTCCCAGCTGGAAATCGTGATGTGTGGAAGAAGTCTGTTGATACGGTTCACGTCTACGAAGTTACAACGACATTTCCTGCGGATGATTAACGCTTCTACCTCGTATCTCAAATAAGGCGAGCAGGTGTGTCAGTGCGGCCAATATCGCCGAAGTCGCGGAGGGAGAAATCGACAAGGAGTTTTGTCGGTCCTATAGCATAGGGATCGTCAGGCGGGTCGGAAACAGAGTTTGTTGATAGCAAAAAACTTGGATATTTGTCATCGCAAGTTACGAATTTATCTATGAGGATCAAGGTCAGCGCGGATGATAGTTGGGCTCTCTAAATCGGTTAGAAGGCGAGCTGGAGATTGAATACTCCTCTTTTCTATCGCCTATCACTCATAACTTATCACCAATCAGATGTCGGACACTTTCGAAAAAATGGACCGCATGTATCACCTGCAGCGGCATTTCTACGACTTCACGCGCAAGTACTACCTGCTCGGCCGTGACCTCCTCCTGCGCGAAATGAACGTGCGGCCCGGTGAAACAGTTCTCGAGGTCGGCTGCGGCACGGGTCGCAATCTTGTGATCCTGGCAGGACGCCATCCCGGTTCGTTCTTTTTCGGTCTTGATGCTTCAGCAGAAATGCTCGAAATGGCAGAGGCAAAGATCGACTCCGCGCGGCTTCGCAACATCACGCTGGCGAACGTGCTCGCGGAAGACTTTTACTATGTCAATACATTCGAGATGACCGACCGTTTCGACAAGATATTCTTTTCGTATTCGATTTCGATGATTCCTGCCTGGGCGGACGCGATCGACAACGCACTTAGCAATCTCAAACCCGGAGGCGAGCTTTGGATCGTCGACTTCTACGACCAAAAAGACCTTCCGCGCACATTCCGAAAGATGCTTCAGAACTGGCTGAAGGCCTTTCATGTACAGTTCTGGACCGATCTGCTTCCCTACCTCGGCACACTCGAAACAAAAGGCCTGGTCCGGCTGAGCGTCATGCCGCTTTATAAGCGATACGCTTTTTTGGCGAGACTGGAGAAAGTTTAGTAAGCACCGAAACGCGAAATGCGGTAGGAGGCAAAGGCGGAACGTGTGGGGTTTGGACGAAATAATTGAGCACCGAAGATCGTCTCTCACCTCCGGTGCGCGTTTAATCTAATCACGTTCCAAAGGTTCGCGTCGCTCACCCACTCGCTACCTTCTATCGCCGCGCTCACAGCCGCGCTCAGATAAGCAGCTCTTGCAATCGTATTCTCTACATCCTGGCGGATGTTTCCCCTTGAAGGTCGGATTTTCTATTAGCTGGCTAACTTTAAAAACTTTGACTGTGTTTCATGGATGCAATATAGTTTTATCTCAAGCACGGCGGGGATGGCTGATTGAAAATGCGACATCTGAGTTTAGTAAAAAATCTCTCTCGCCTAAAGGAAGAACAAAAACACTCAGATGAGATTTTGCTCGAATCGGCCGGCATCGCGCTCACACGCGGGACCCTGGTCGAGATGGCCGGCGTGTCCGGGAAGACCGGTCTGTCGCTGTCTTTGCTTTCTAAATTAACACGGGAAGGCGAGCTATGCGCGGTGGTCGATTCGGCAAACAGCTTCGATCCCTGCTCGGCAGTTTTAGCACGGGTAGAGCTTGAGAATCTGTTATGGGTGAAATGCGAAGGCAATATCGAACATACGTTCATGGCGGCGGATTACCTCGTGCAGGCGAAAGGCTTCGGTGCGGTCTGGTTGAACCTGAATGGCGTGCCACGGCATCAACTGAAACGAGTGCCGCGAACGTTCTGGTATCGCTATCGCAATCGCATAAAAGAAACGCCGACCATGCTCCTCGTCACTGCTGCAGAACCTGTGGCGGGATCGGCTTCGCAGGACGCTTTTGTTTTTTCTCGAGAGCGTACCGTCTGGTCGGGCAGCGGAAGGTTCAAACTGCTCCGCGAATTTCACCTCAGTATTCACTCGCGAAAGGAATTTTACGGGAGGCCACTGTTCGTAAAAACAGAACGGGATTATGGCGAGGTTTGAAGTTGCCACAATTTTGCCGCGTCAGCGGCAACTGAATTTAGCCGTGGGTTTCAACCCACGGTCAAACGAGCAGACGGGACCGCGTCTCGTAGCGACGCCTAGGAACAATTCGGCCGTCGCTACGAGACGGAATTCTTGATGATCTGATCCGTGGGCTGAGTCAACGGCTAAATTCATACGATCGCGACGCGATCAAAGTAAATTAGGATGAAACTTTATGCATGCATAATTTCGGAGGATGCAAAAAAGGACAAAGCGGTTCTATTGTCCATTGCACAGCAGTTTTCCTACAGCATCGAGCTGCTGGCCGATGGCATCCTGTTCGACATAACCGGTCTGCAAAATCTGGTCGGTGATGCGAACAAGATCTCACAAACGATCCTGACCGAGCTGAAAAAGAATTCTATCTCCGGCAGTATCGCTATTTCCGAAACCGTCGATACTGTCTCGCTGCTCGCACGAGAGAATCTTAGCTCCCTTCCTGCCAGAGAAAGGGGGGCCGGCGTGGTGGGAACTCACATCGCATCATCTGACAAATTCCCACAACTGCCGGTGCAGAATCTACTGATCGATGATGACACGCTCAACGTCTTCCACGATCTCGGGATAAAAAGCATTCGTGATCTTCAGCAGATACCGAAGGACGAGTTGATAATGCGTTACGGACAGCAGTTCAAGAACATCCTGGACGTCATCGAGCAAAAAGGCCGCCAACTCCTGACGCCGAACGTTAAGGAAAACGAAGTGAGCTGGAATTACCAGCTCGACTTCCCTGTTGACGATTTCGAGCAGCTCATCTTCATTCTGAATCATGGCCTCGACAAGCTGCTTACTGAAACTTCGGGATATGGTTTCAGCACCGAACAACTCGATATTTTTTTCCGGCTGCAGAATAAGACCGAGCGGATCTATGAGATAAAAACCTCGTTCCCAACACTCGACAAAACTTTCTGGTTAAAGCTGATTAACCTGCGCGTCTCGCTTGATCCACCCGAATCGGAAATCGTCGCGATCCACGTTACGTCTCATTTCACACCGCCTCGACCGGCACAACGCGGGCTTTACGCCGTAACGCGGCCGGATCCGGAACGGCTGCTGTTGACCGTAAACAAGCTGAAGAAACTCGTCGGCGAAGAGAACGTCGGGGTGCCGGTGCTGCTGGATCAACGCGTCGAACAACCGTTCGCACTTGATCCTGAGGCGGTCCCGGAGGGGACGACGGATTTCGGATTGCGGATCTTGGATCGCGGATTTACTACGGATGAATCACGAAGTGCAAACCTGACAAGGGAGGTGAACAATCCGAAATCCGAAATCCGAAATCCGCGATCCGCAATCCAAAGCCCCATCATCGCCTTTAATTATTTCACTCCGCCCATCCCGGCCGAGGTCCTTGTTCGCGACAAGAAACTCGTTTTTCTTCGTACGCAATATTTCAATGGTCGCGTGACGAGATACAGCGGTGTCTGGAAGGCGAATTCGAAATGGTGGGACAAATCGTGGAAGTCGCAGGAATGGGATGTCGAGATCGAGAACCACGGCGTATATCGCCTGTGCAAGGTAAACAAGGATTGGTTTTTGGTGGGGGAATACGACTAGTTAATGGTGAATTGTGAGTGGTGAATGATGAATGGTCGTGGTGAACAATATCGACCGGATTAAACGACTATTCATCATTCATCATTCATCATTCATCATTCACCACTCACA
>DASUSJ010000014.1:0-2716 GCA_036375155.1 Pyrinomonadaceae bacterium | reverse complement strand
ACGAAGCCGTCAGCCTCCTTAAAAAGCCATCGCTCAACGCGCTTTGCGGATCGATAAAGGAGCCCGTCCGCGGGCCAGACACCAGCGTCAGTGTACTCTTCAGGAAAGAACCCGCGAATATCGAAGAGAAGTTTCGGCTTGTGCCGGGAGAATTTGCGAGCGATGGCCGCCATCAACGTAGGTACATGAACCCGCCCGTGTAGGATGTCAAAACGCCTTTTCGCGGTCATTCGTCGAACAAAAGCTGCCCCGCGAAAGATGTCGTACGCAGTTGCAATTGCAGATAGTCGCTTGTGATAACGCAGCCAGTGCCATTCGATCCCCTGTCCGTCGAGCTCGCGCTTTATTTCCTCTTGTTCCCTTTTTACATTCTCGTCACCGTCAAACCCGTCCGGTTCGAACGTCAGCAGCGTAAGCTCATGGCCATCCTTGGTCAGCTCGCGAAGGTACGGGATAACTTGTGTCCGCACGAGCGGTTCGCGCACACCGAAGTAGCAGACGTAAAGGGAACGGGCCACGCTTATCCCTTCTCCCCGACGAGATTCAACCCGTTTCCCTCGCCTCGCCGGGCGCGAACGTTCGCTTGTTTGAGCGCGGTCGCCGCCTCGGATTCGGTCATCGGCTGATCGTAATAGGGCGAGAGCATATCAAAAGTATCGAGTACCGCCCACGCATAGCGTTGATCGCGGCTGAGGCGCTTCTCGTGAACATAATTGGCTATCGGGATTCCGAACATGAACACTCGTCCAACGACAGGCAATCGAAAAAGCAGGTTGGTGACCGGAAATGCCACCGGCATCACGCCCTCGATCAACCGAAGAAGCGTTTCCTTTTTCAGCCGCTTGGTTACGGGACGAAACCAGTATTTTGAAAAGAGTTTTGTCCACCGCTTGCGCGGGTAGATCGTGACAGCGAGTGAGCCGCTTGGCTTGACCATCTTGGCGATCGCACGGAGCGAGGCCGCGGTGTCCGGTGTGTGCTGGATCACGCCAATGCAATAGCAGTAGTCAAACGCTCCTTCGCGGAACGGCAGATCGTAGATACTTGCCTGAACAAAATGGACGTTTGGCCGGCCGGCTAGATTGTCCTTCGCCGCGTCGATCGCATTACTTATATCGACGCCGACGAGCTGGGCATTCGAGACTGCCGCCGCGTCCAGGAATCTTCCAGCTCCGCAGCCGGCGTCGAGCACCCATTTACCCTTAAGTTCGTCAGAATGCCATCCGGTCTCTGTCCAAAAACGCTCGGCCGACAGCGTAGTTCCGTTGTACGAATCTATTTGCTCTCTCCTGAAACGGTTCCACTGGTAACCGAACGATGACGCGTAATTGTCCTGCGGAACAAAACGGGCGATCCCGTTTGTGATCGCGTATGCAGCTCCGCACGCACGGCACGACAATTCGCCCTCGACGATGTCGTCGGCAGAGCCGTTTGACGCAGAGGTTATCAGGTCCCCTTTACATTTGGGACAGGCGAGTATTTCCAGCAGGCTTCTGTGCATTCCAAACTAGCTTAATTCTTTCGGCGACGCACGAGCAACCGGGGATAGTGGGCAAGATACGAGGGTCGATACCAAAGACTCTTGACGAGATTTCTTAGAAATCCGCCGATCTGCCGGTTGTGCAGGTAGGAACCGGCGAGAACCTTGTGCAGATTGCCGTACGACCGGCGTTTGATCACGAGGACCGTGTCGTCGTCAGTGTCAAAAATCTTCCTCCAGGCGATCAAGGACGATCTCTCCATTTCGGAAATGTTCTTGGTTGCATTTACCCCGTGATTTCGATATTGCACCAAAGGCTCACGCGCATACCCGACTTTGAACTCCTTCGCGACCCGATAACAGAATTCCCAATCTTCGCCATTTCTAAGTCGGGTATCAAAACCCTCGACCTGGTCAAACGCCGTACGCGTGACCACGATACTGCTTCCACTGGCATTTATGACCGGCCTTTCAAACAGCAGGTGCATTTGGGCGACCCAACCCTCATCACCCTCGAGGTGGAACTGCAGAGTTTCGCCGGTGGCGCTATCGAACTCACGCATTCCGCAGTGAACAAGGCCGACCTCGGGATCTGCTTCAAACTTCTGGATCTGTTTCTCAAGCTTTATCGGCTCCCAAATATCGTCGGCGTCGAGGAATGCTATGTAGTGGCCCGTCGTATTGGCGACGCCTAAATTTCTCGCCGCGCACACGCCGGCTCTCTCCTGTCTGAGATACCTCACCCGTTCGCCGAAACCTTGTACGATCTCGGCCGTTCCATCGGTCGAGCCGTCATCGACCACAACGATCTCGCTTGGTTCGTAAGTCTGTCGCAGAGCGCTAGTTATCGCCTCGGACACAAAGCGGCCATAGTTGTAAGTGGGAATTATTACAGATATCGTCCGAGCACTACTCAAATCCTTAACCACTCCTCGGGGATGAGATCCCTCGTATCTAACGACGGGTCGCGAAACCACTCGGTCGGGGCGATGACTGTCTTATCGCTGTCCGGGTTCAACCATGCTGCCCACCACGAGAAGCTGCTATTCGCGATCACGAAATGCTTGCAGGCGGACATCAGCCGTAGATCGTCGCGAAATTTGCGTGGACCGAAGTCGTCATCTACAAAACGGGTGGGTCCGGCAAAGGAAAGGTTCGTCCGGCACCACTCGATATCGTCCGAAAAAACGAAGTAGTGCGGATCGGACACCCTCTTCAAAATCAGTTCCTCCGCTT
>DASUSJ010000013.1:0-8357 GCA_036375155.1 Pyrinomonadaceae bacterium | reverse complement strand
GGCGCTGCTCAATAGAAAATTTGCATATGTCGTAGGCTCGACCCCCGACACCGAAAGCCCGAGAAGTATCGCGTCGTAATCGAACGACTTAGACCAGGCCGTCGTGACTGCGGTAAATTCGACCGGCACTACATTCATCTTTATGCCGAGCTTTGCAAGGTCCTCCTGGATGACGGCAGCCATGAGTTTCCGCGGTTCGTTCTCCGCTGGAACCATCAGTGAAAACTCAACACGATTACCTTTAGCATCAAAAAGCTCGGGTGCTTCGGCGTTTCCACGCTTGACAAAGCCGGCATCGGTTAAGAGTTGGGCAGCGCGTGCCAGATCGTAGGTAGCCTTCGGGAGATTCGGATCCGTCCATGTCCGGTTAGCCGGCGAGATAAAGCTATGAAGCGGAGTCGCGAGACCCTGCAGCGTCGTCGATGCTATCGAGTCACGGTCGACTGCGGCGGAAAACGCCTGGCGGAAGCGCTTGTCCGAGAACCAGGCTTGCTTGACCGGATCTCCGACCGGTTTTCCATCTGCGGTTGCTTTGTTCAAATTGAAGAAGATGTGATCCACTCCCAGACCGGGACCTACATCATGACCTTTTACCGGGCCGGTTGCGTTGAGCAGCGATGCATAATCGGCGGGTCGAATGCGGTCGACGATGTCCAGGGAATTCTGATTTAGCCGAACAAGCGCCTGGTTGGAATCACTGACCACCTCGAGCGCCAGCTGATCGACGTATGGGAGCTGCGTTCCTTTTTCATCCTTCTTCCAATAATGCGGGTTCCGTTTCAGTACGATCCGCTCGCCTGCTGAGGCCGATTCGACGGCGAATGGTCCGCTGGTAACGATCGTATCCGGAGCCGCGGTTATCCTCCATGACTCGGCGAGTTTTCCGGATTCAAGATCCCCGTTCAGAATATGTTTTGGTATGACGGCGAGGTTATCCAAATAATTCTCGACAGCTGCGACGGGCTCGGGAAAGACCAACTGCATCGTGCGTTCGTCGATGATCTTACTCACGATCTGCTTTCCGTTGACGCTCATCGAATCTTTCCAGGAGCCGGCATTGGTCCGCTCGTCGTACATCGCGGCGAGCGTGAAAGCGACGTCGGCAGTCGTGATGGGTTGCCCGTCGGAGAATTTGATACCCTCACGTAATTTCAAATCGACGGTCTGCCGGTCCGGCGCTGTCGTCCAGGTTTCGGCAAGTGTCGCTCGATAGCCCTGGGTCTCGTGATCGAATTCAACGAGCCGGTCGTTGAGGAGGTAATAACCGGTAAGGATCGACGGTTCGTCGTCCGCGACAAGGTAATTGAAAGTCTTTGGCGGAGATGTAATGCGATACGTGATCGTCCCGCCGCGCGTGCCCGCGACCTTCGACGCGATCTTCGTGTTAGACGCGGTATTATTCGATGCCGGCGGCTGTGCGCATGAAAGGCAGAGCGCAAGAAACAGAAACACCGAGAAGCTGCGAAGCGATTTAAAGTACGCCATATTTTCTCTCCGAATTTGAAAAACCTATGCGGGACGTCCAAAGCGGCTAATGAGGTGAGTTTAAGAGTTTTTATTTTGCAAATCAACGCCACTTGAACTATGAATGGTGAGTGATGAATGATGAATGGCGATGTTACGTTGACTAAATGATTCGCACTTATACTTCACACTTCATACCTCACACTTATCATTCATCATTCACCATTTACCATTCACCGTTGATTTCATGGTCAGGCTCGTCACTCGAAAGATCATCCAGGGGATAATGATGGTGTTCATCGTTTCGGCGGTGACGTTTGTTCTGCTCAGCGTTGCGGGCGGGGATGCGCTGACGAGCTTGCGAGAGAATCCTCAGATCTCCGAAGAGACCATCGAGAATCTCAGACGCGTTTACGGGCTCGACAAGCCGCTGGCCGTGCGTTATTTTACCTGGCTCGGCGGGGCTCTGGTTGGCGACCTGGGAGACTCGATGTACTTTCGCGTACCTGTCGCGAGTCTTATTCGGATCAGATTTGTGAGCACGTTGATGCTCGGGCTGGCCGCCGTAGGGATCGCAGGGATCGTGTCATTCGGCTTGAGCATTGCCGCGGCGCGCTACCGAAGCCGGACTCTCGGACGCCTGATCGATGGGATAGTTCTTATCTCGGCGTCGACGCCGCGAATCGTGCTTGCGCTGATCGCACTCGCGCTGATCGCTCGAATCACCGCTTTCGGAGTCGACTCAGCCTCAACCTTTTCGTTCTGGTTCGCGGCCGTGGCGCTCGCGGCTCCGATCCTGTCGATCTTCCTCGCTCAGCTACACAGCGGACTAACTCAAACAATGGGCGAAGATTTCATTCAGCTTGCGCGGGCGAAGGGTCTAAGCGAAGGCGCGATCGTTGCACGACACGCGATCCGTGCCGCGCTCGGACCAGTGCTTACGGTATTCGGGCTTTCGCTTGGCGGTGTTCTCGGCGGCTCCGTCATTGTCGAGTCGGTACTCGGCCGTGAGGGGCTCGGCACGCTCATGGTCTCCGCCGTACGAGGACGCGACCTGCCGCTCGTGATGGGGATCGTGCTTGTGTCGAGCACCGCCGTTTGGCTCGGCAATACGGTGGCGGAGATGCTTCAGGCCGTGAATGACAAACGGCTGCGGACTTAATTATTAAGTGTGAACTGTGAACTATGAACCTGAACTGTGAACTATGAATTGCAGCAACGTGCTCGATACTCAGGTGATAGTTACAAGTTAATAGTTCACTCTCCATAGTTCACAGTTGATAGTTTTCGCGCATACAAGCCAGATTTGTGAACGTACATTCAAGGAGTTTCATCCGCAAAAGCTTCTCGCGGGCCGCGGGGTGGATCGTCGTGTTTCTGTTCATCGCTGTCGCCGTCTTCGCCGATTTCCTGGCGCCGTACGATTACAGGCAGCAGTCGCGGACCGAGCCGTCTGCGCCTTCAACGTCGGTGTACTTTCGGGATCCGTCCGGAGGATTGCACGTCCGGCCATTTGTGTACTCGCGAAGACTTACCGACCCGCTCCGGCTTGCTTACACGGATGACACATCGCGCATGTATCCCGTGTCGTTTCTTGTGCGAGGCCCTTCCTACGAGCTGTTCGGAGTGTTCGAGACAGATCTGCATTTGTTCGGCGTTGCAGGTGAGAACGCTCCGCGGGCAAACCTTCTTGGAACCGATGCCCTTGGCCGCGACCGGCTTTCCAGGCTTCTGCACGCGATAAGATTTTCACTTGTCGTATGCTCGCTCGGTGTCGCTCTCGCATGTCTGATCGGAATATTTATCGGCATCGTCAGCGGCTATTCGAACCGGCTTCTCGACACGACCTTGATGGGGGTGAGCGATGCGATGCTCGCGCTGCCGGCGCTCATACTTATCCTCGCCGCCCGGGCTGCTTTTCCGCTCGAGCTGCCGCCAGTGCGGGCCGCGTTCCTGCTTTTGCTCATCTTTGCGCTAACAGGCTGGGCGGAAATGGCGCGGCTCTCACGTGGGCTGGTCGTTTCGATTCGGAAGCAGGAATTTGTTCTGGCGGCCGTCGCTTCCGGTTTGACCCACGCACGAATTCTGTTCCGGCACATCCTCCCGAACATCGCAAGGCCGCTCGTGACGCAGGCGTTATTGATGCTGCCTGCGTTCCTGCTGGCGGAAGTGGCGCTCTCTTATCTCGGCGTTGGCGTGCAGGAGCCCGAAGCGAGTCTAGGTAATATGCTAACCGCAGCAAGCGATCTGAACATGCTTCGCACGCAGCCGATGAGCGTGCTTTCGCCGGCGATCGTGATATTCATCTTTGTGCTCGCCGTCAGAATGTTGGGTGAAAAGAAGCCACGGGGCTACTCGGAACCGTGATTTCATGTTATCTTTCCGGCGCATTCCCGTGCGCACCATACCGAAAAATTAAAGGGAGTCACTATGGCAATCAACGATACAGCCACGCGAAGGACGTTCGAGCGACGTTTCTTCCTTGCGATGGCGATCCTGTTTCCGATAACCGTCCTGATCGGCTTTGCGCCGACATACTATTTGAAACCTCTCTTTAATACGCCGCCGGTACCGAGGCTCCTTGTCCACGTACACGGGTTCGTAATGGCTGCCTGGGTCGCGCTTTTTATAGGGCAGGTGTTCCTCATCCGCTCTACCAAGATACGAGTGCATCAGCGGCTCGGTCTGTTCTCGATAATTCTTGCCGTCGTGATCTTTGCTACCGGACTGGCGACGGCGATCGCAGCGGCGAAATATGGCTCGGCTTCAACGCCGCCCGGCGCAAAGCCACTCGAGTTTTTGATCGTCCCGTTCTTTGACATGTTCGTCTTCGCAGCTTTGTTTGGAGCCGCGGTCTACTATCGCCGCAACGCTGCGAATCACAAACGGCTGATGCTACTCACGGTCCTAAATTTCCTTCCACCGGCTCTCGCGCGATTTCCGTTCGGCCTGACGGCAGCCTATGGACCGTTCTGGTTTTTCGGCGTCCCGGATCTTCTCGCCATTCTCTTCGTCGCCATCGACACCTGGATGAACAGAAAGCTGAACACGGTATTTCTCGCCGGTGCCCTCTTCATGATCGCCTCGCACTGGCTACGGCTTCCGCTTTCCACTACTCCGCTCTGGCTAGACATCGCGAGGTGGTTGACCGGCGGCTAGACCGGGGACCTAGGGATTCCTCGAATTGAAGTCCCTGATAAAAGCGGGCGTCAGATCGGCGCCCTGATTGACCAGGAAGACCCCGTCCGGAAATTTCGAAACATCAACTAGAAGATCGATCCCGCGCTGCTTCGCAAAAGCTTCCAGTGCTTGGAAGATATTTTTCTGGACGGGATCGATCAATGCTGTCTGTCGTTTCGAGAACGCGACCCGAGCATCCTCCTGCTTACGCCGTATTTCGATCTGCAGGGTCTCCGCCTGCTCCCGCCTCGCGGCAAGTTGTGCGGGCGGTGTGTTCGCAGGCGTCTGCTGCAGCGAATCGAATCGCGACACAAGCTGCGTGATCTCGTCGCGCCGCGGTTTAAATTCCGTGTCAAGTGTTCGTATTGCATTGACGAGTCGGGTAATGCCGCCGGTCGGGTTCGCGAAAGCTCCGGAATTAACGACGCCGACCTTCACGGGCGCGGTTTGCGCGGGCGCCTGAGCGTTGGCAAAGCTCGTCAGGACAAGTAAAAAGCCAGCTATAAAAACTGTCTGCATTGATCTCATTTGAATATATTTTCTCCTACTTTCTGAGTGTCAACAGGCATTGTAATAGATGCCCGTCACCGTAAATTGTGTAGCTTGACTTGAAAAAGGCAATCACGTAAAACTTTACCTAATTTTCGTTTAATAGCTCACACTCCAGCTTCCTGACAGTCGGGCTTAATGTCACAATCGAGTGAAAGAAGTTGACCGGAGGTAGATCGACCGAATGGCATCGAACTTGGTTCACATTACGCGGCGCGGTTTTGGCGAGACGGCTCGCAAGGACCTCTGGTGGATCGGATCGCTCGCGACGTTTCTCGGTTTTTCCGCGTTCATCGTTTACTCGACATGGGCCGCGTTCCAGGGGGAGCACTACGCATACGGGCCATACTTGTCGCCGATGTATTCACCGTTGATCTGGGAAGCTGCCGGGCAGCCGCTATCCACACATTCGTGGCTCGGATCGTGGCCGGCGTGGATGCCGAACATCATCCTTCCGATCACTCCAGCTTTTCTCATACTGTGGGCACCGGGCGGTTTTCGATTTACCTGTTACTACTATCGGGGAGCGTACTACAAGGCGTTCTGGGCCGATCCTCCGGGGTGTGCCGTCGGAGAGCCGCGACATAACTATCGCGGTGAGCGTAAGTTTCCGCTGATATTCCAGAACGTCCATAGATACTTTCTCTATCTTGCACTCTTGTTCATTGTCATTCTCGGTTACGACGCTATTGTAGCGACTCAGTTCGACGACGGATTCGGCATCGGTGTCGGGACGATCGTCCTGGCGCTAAATGTGATCCTGCTGGCAAGTTATACATTGGGCTGCCACTCGCTCCGTCATCTCGTCGGCGGCCGTTGCGACACGTTATCGAACAAACCGGTGCAGCACAAGTTGTGGCAATGGGTAAGCGCACTCAATCACCGTCACATGCTATTCGCGTGGCTGAGTCTGTTCTGGGTTGGATTCAGCGACTTCTACGTCCGCATGTGCTCGATGGGGATTTTCACCGACTACAGAATTCTTTAGATCTTTTCCACAGAGAACACACACAGGTATGAAAGATTTAGAGTCACGTTCGGCGTCATTTGTACTCTGTGTTGTTTCGACTAATCGTGACTTTTCGTGCTTGTTTCGTGTGGTTCGTGTGGTTCGTGGTTTCATCCCTTCAGTTTGGTCGTAGTCTTCGCTTTGCGCCAGTGCGAGCCGAAACCACGAACCACACAAACTACACGAAACACCACGAAAAGATGCGAGGACTACGAAAGAACAAAATGTCTCTGTGTGCCCGTGGGCTGACTCTTAATGGCTGATTATCAAACATTCGAACACGACGTTATCGTCATCGGCGCGGGCGGGGCGGGGTTGCGTGCGGCGATCGAGGCGTCGGCGGCGGGTGTCAGCGTCGGTTTGATCTGCAAGTCGCTTCTAGGTAAGGCGCACACCGTCATGGCCGAGGGTGGCATGGCCGCGGCGCTCGCTAACGTCGATGATCGCGATAACTGGAAAGTTCATTTCTCCGACACGATGCGTGGGGGCCAGTACATAAACAACTGGCGGATGGCAGAGCTGCACGCGAAAGAGGCACCGGACCGCGTTCGCGAGCTCGAGGCCTGGGGCGCGGTTTTCGACCGAACAAAAGACGGCAAGATCCTACAGCGAAACTTCGGCGGCCATCGCTACCCCCGCCTCGCACACGTCGGCGATCGCACCGGGCTCGAACTCATACGCACGCTTCAGGACCACGGTATCCATCAGGGCATTCAGGTCTACATGGAAGTGACCGTGATCTCGTTGCTCAAAGATGGCGATCGCGTCGTTGGATGCTTTGCATACGAACGCGAGCACGGACGCTTTCGCGTTTTCAAGGCGAAGTCTATCGTTCTCGCCACTGGCGGTGTCGGGCGCGCGTACAAGATCACATCGAACTCCTGGGAAGGAACCGGTGATGGGCATTCGCTCGCGTATCACGCCGGTGCGGAACTGATCGACATGGAGTTCATCCAGTTTCACCCGACCGGAATGGTCTGGCCGCCGAGCGTTCGCGGGATCCTGGTCACCGAGGGCGTGCGTGGCGAAGGCGGGATCCTGAAGAACAACGAAGGGAAGCGCTTCATGTTTGACGACATTCCCGACAACTACAAGGACCAAACCGCAAAGGACCCCGAGGAGGGCTGGCGATACACACAAGGAGACAAAACCGCGAATCGTCCGCCGGAGTTGCTGACACGCGATCACGTCGCACGCTGTATCAATCGTGAGGTTAAAGCAGGCCGCGGTTCACCACACGGCGGCGTGTTTCTCGACATTGCATGGATCAAAGAGAAGCTGCCGAACGCGGCGGAGCATATCAAAAAGAAGTTGCCGTCGATGTACCACCAGTTCATGCAGCTTGCGAATCTCGATATCACGACCACGCCGATGGAGGTCGGCCCGACGACGCACTACATAATGGGCGGGATTCGTGTCGATGCGGATACTCAGGCTTCGACCGTTCCGGGTTTGTTTGCCGCCGGTGAATGTGCTGCGGGGATCAATGGTGCGAATCGCCTCGGGGGAAATTCGTTATCCGATCTCATCGTCTTCGGAAAACGTGCAGGTGAGTATGCCGCGCAGTTCGCAAAGGAGAACGGGCAAGGCACGATTTCGAACGAACAAATTGAGAGCGAGGCACGTCGAGCGGTTGAACCGTTCGAGCGCGAAGCGGGCGAGAATGCTTTCAACATCCAGCACGATCTTCAGGACATGATGCAAAAGCTTGTCGGGATCGTTCGGCTGGAAGACGAGATGCGCGAGGCGGTCGACGGACTGCAAAAGTTAAAATCGCGGGCTGCGAATTGCGCGGTTACCGGCAACATTGATTTCAATCCCGGCTGGCATACGGCGCTTGATCTGAAGAATCTGCTGACCGTTTCCGAGGCGATCGCGGTTGCGGCGCTCGAACGAAAGGAAAGCCGTGGCGGGCATTTTCGTGAAGACTATCCGGACAAAGATCCGGAGTTCGCGAAGTTCAATCTCTCGCTAAAAAAAGACGCCGACGGCCAGATGCGGATCTCCCGGGTCCCCCTACCCGAAATGCCAGAAGAATTAAGAAAAGTTATTGAAGAGATGGGTTAGTATCTTCTACAGTCTCGATTTCGTGTTGATTATTTTCTTCGGTTTGCTTTTTTCGTGTTGTTTCGTGTGGTTAGTGTGTTTCGTGGTT
>DASUSJ010000012.1:0-5871 GCA_036375155.1 Pyrinomonadaceae bacterium | reverse complement strand
TGTTCCTTCGGCCAGAAACACGGTACGAGGATGCGGCCGCTGTTTCGATCGCGATGCATCTTGTCTACTTTGCACCCGCTCTCGTTTTTGGTTTGTATTATTTTCTGCACGGGGATATAAGTATTGAGCGGTTTCGCAGCTTGCTTTCTAGCGAAAATGTGGTTGACGAGATCGAGTCCGAAAGCCCGACCAAGTTGACAGTTGATAGTTGACAGTGGATGTAACAGCCGGCGACCGCCAACAGACAACCGACAACTGACAAACCCGGCGACCGACAACCGCCGACTGACAACCGACAACCGACAACTACTTATGCGCTGTCCATTTTGCGGTCATCTCGAGGATAAAGTTGTAGATTCGCGCGAGGCGAAAGACGGGGACTCGATCCGCAGGCGACGAGAGTGCCTCGAATGCGGTAGACGTTTTACGTCATATGAGCGGATCGACGAGATCCCGTACATGGTCGTCAAGAAGGACGGGAAACGCGAAGCTTTCGACAGAAACAAGGTGCTAGCTGGCCTAATGCGCGCGTGCGAAAAGCGACCGATCTCAATGATGCAGCTTGAATCGATCGTTGATGACATCGAGAAGGAACTTCAGGATTCAAGCGACCGCGAACTCCCGACTAGCGTCATCGGGAAAATCATCATGCGCCGGTTAAAAGCCCTGGACAAAGTTGCGTATGTCCGCTTCGCGTCCGTCTATCTGGAGTTCGAGGATGTGTCGGCGTTCATGACCGAGCTGAAGGATCTGGTCCGCGCTCGAACACCGGTCAAGAAGCACAAGAAGACCAAGAAACTTCAACGGTAAGCTCTTCTCTTGTCTCGAAAAAAGGCTGTTCTATTTCACCCGAAACTCGTTATACTTGTTTCGGCTAGTAACTCCACATCCCCTGATATGCCTCGACAAAACGACCGTTTTTCATACCTAAAAGAGGTCGAGCTTGAATTTGCTTCCGGAAGACGCTCGGCAAGGATCAGCGACATCAGCGTAGGCGGATGTTACATCGACACGATCGCCCAGGTTCCAGTGGGCGAGTCGCTGACACTTCACATCGCATCGGACGACGCGTCGATGCAGTTTGCCGGCCGGGTGGCATACGTTCTGGAAGGCTTCGGTTTCGGTGTCGAATTCGTCGACCTCTCTGAGCAACAGCGCGAATTTCTCTCGCATTTGATCTCCAGGGCCGGCGGGTAGTAATCAGAAAGCGATCACCTTGCTCGACCCGGCCATTACGCATAACATGAAACGTATGGTCGACATCGAAGATTTCCCGGTAGCGTTGGCTGAAAACGAGGCGATCGAGCCGATGATGCAGATCCCTTCGGAACTGCCGGCTTTGCCTTTGCGCGATATCGTGATCTATCCCTTCATGATCGTGCCCCTTTTTGTCTCGCGCGATAAATCGATAAAAGCGGTCGAAGAGGCTCTGAAAGAGAACCGTATGATCGTCCTTGTCTCGCAAAAGGACGTCAACAAGGAAGACCCGCAGCAGCAGGACCTCTACGAAGTCGGGACCGTCGCGATAATCATGCGGATGCTCAAGCTTCCCGACGGACGGATCCGGATATTGATCCAGGGACTCTCGCGGACACGTGTCGATTCGGTAAGTTCACAGGGCGACTACGTCAAAGTCAACATCACACCTATTTCCGAACCGCTCGCTCCGGAAAACTCGCTCGAGGTTGAAGCACTTGTCCGCAACGTTCGCGGTTCTATGGAACGTGCCGCATCGCTCGGTAAGAACATCTCACCCGAGGTCTTGGCTATCATTGCCAATCTTGACGATGCCGGCCGCCTCGCGGATCTTTCGGCGTCAAATCTCGAGCTGAAGGTAGAAGACGCACAGAGCGTGTTGAATATTTTCGAGCCGATCCCTCGCTTGCGCCGCGTGAACGATCTGCTTAGCAAAGAGATCGACGTACTGACGGTTCAGCAGGAGATCAATACACAAGCGAGGGCCGACATCGATCGTTCGCAGCGGGAGTACTTTCTCCGCCAGCAGTTGAAGGCCATCCAAAGCGAACTCGGCGAAGGAAATGAGTTGTTCGAAGAGGTCGAAGCGTACAGAAACAAGATCCTCAAGATCAAGATGCCGGAGAACGCCGAAGAGGAAGCTCTGCGGCAGCTTAAGAAGCTTGAGCGTATGCACCCCGATACGGCCGAAACCGCAACTCTGCGAAACTGGCTCGACATAATGACCGACCTCCCGTGGTCGAAGCAGTCAAAGGACAATCTCAACCTGAAGAAGGCCGAACGGATCCTGAACGAGGACCATTACGGCCTCGAGCGCGTAAAGGAACGGATGATCGAGGCCCTTGCAGTTCGCAAGCTGATGGAAAAACCGAAGGGATCGATATTGTGCTTGGTTGGCCCGCCCGGTGTGGGTAAAACGTCGCTGGGGCGCTCTATAGCGCGGGCGCTTAATCGCAAATTCGTGCGACTGTCGCTTGGCGGGCTGCATGATGAAGCAGAGATTCGCGGTCATCGACGAACGTACGTCGGTGCGATGCCCGGTCGAATCATCCAGGCGATCCAGCAGGCCGGTACGAACAATCCACTGATCATGCTTGACGAGATCGACAAGGTCGGCGCGGACTTCCGCGGCGATCCATCGTCCGCTTTGCTCGAAGTCCTGGATCCCGAGCAGAATTCGACCTTCCGCGATAATTATCTGGGCGTAACATTCGACCTCTCGAACGTGATGTTCATGACAACCGCGAATGTCCTCGATACGATCCAGCCTGCGCTGCGGGATCGGATGGAGATCATCACGCTGGCGGGTTATACCGAGGAGGAAAAGCAGGAGATCGCACGTCGCCATCTTGTGCCGAAACAGATCGAAGAGAATGGTCTGGCTAAGGACGACGTGAGGTTTGACCGCCGCGCCATCGCGAAGATCGTGAGCGAGTACACACGTGAAGCCGGGCTCCGGCAGCTCGAACGCGAGATAGGCAAAGTTTGCCGGAAAGTCGCACGCAAAAAGGCGGAGGCAGAAGGCCAGTTCGAACCGATCCGCGTCACACCGGATAACGTAAAGGATTTCCTCCGGCAACCCAAGATATTCAACGAAGGTGCTCTCAAGAAGGACGTGATAGGTACTGTAACTGGCCTCGCCTGGACGGCGGTCGGCGGCGACATCCTCTTCATCGAGGCGATCAAGACCAAAGGTAAAGGCAAGCTTATGCTCACCGGCCAGCTCGGCGATGTAATGGTCGAGTCGGCCCAGGCGGCATTTTCTTACGCTAAGGCCCGCGCCGGCGAGCTGGGTATATCAGAAGAAGTGCTTGAGAACTTCGACATTCATATACACCTGCCCGAAGGCGCGATTCCGAAGGATGGGCCATCGGCCGGAATTACTATGGCAACAGCCTTGGTTTCGGTGCTCGCACAGCGACCCGTCCGTAAGGACGTCGCGATGACCGGAGAGATCACATTGAGAGGCAACGTGCTGCCTATCGGCGGAGTCAAAGAAAAGCTGCTTGCAGCCAGGCGCGCCAAGATAAAAACGGTGATTTTACCCGCACCAAACGAGCGTGACTTGGAGGACCTGCCGCAGGAAGTACGGGACGATTTGAAGTTTGTATTTGTTGACCACGTGCGGGAGGTTTTTGAAGAAGCCCTGCTTCAGCCGAAGCCCGCGGCAAAGGCCGCAAAACGTTGACCCATATTGGCCTATGTGTTAGTTTGGGAATGGTTTTCTTATCTGTAGAACCACTATCAAGAGGAACTTTTTTCGATATCCGGCGTTTGAGATTGTGACGCCAACTTTATAGGTCGTTTTATAGAATTCGCCCTAACCCCAAAGGAGTATAGACGAAGCTTAATGAAAACTGCCATTTACAAAGGTTTTAGTATCTCTGCATTCATAGTTTTTGCACTCGGTTCGTTCGTCTTCGGTCAGACCCCCGAAGTAGAAAAGGCCCAGGCTCAGGTTAATAAAGTCCTTGAAGATTCAGGCCGTCATTTTCGTGAAGGTCTTATCGCGCTAAAGGCAAACCAGCGATCAGAGTCCGGCGCCAAATTCGACAAATCCGTCGAAGTTTTCCTCTATTCCACTCTTAATATCCAGAAGGACCAGAAACTCCAGGCTTGTTATTCACAGCTTATCGAGACGATCTATTTGATGGAGTTTCCTTCGGACGCGAAATCGCCCCAGTTGCGGATGCTTTCGGCGTCGTGTGGATGGCGGTGGAATGACGAGGATTTCAAGCTGGCAGATGCCGTAGCCACGATGACCAAGTCGTCCCAGAAGAAAGACGATTCCACTGCTTTGTCATCCGTTGCCGGAAAGCCGTCGCAGTCTCTGGAAACCTCGGTTGTGGGTTTTAATTCTCAGGAATTTGAGCCATCACCGCTCGACGAGCTTTCGAAACTGGAGCTGACGACGGATGAACAGCAGATCGACAGCCCGGTGGCACAGGCTCAGTATCAGTATATCCAATACGCGGTCGCCAACAGGTCACTAGGATTTTCATTCCAGGTCCATCCGATGATCCAGCAGTACATCAACTATTACCGCGGTCGCGGGCGTGGAACGATGGAGGTTGGGCTGTACCGGTCTGGCATGTTCATGTCAATGGCCCGCCGGATCTTTCGGGAAGAGGGAATTCCGGAGAACGTTGCATGGCTAGGTCAGGTTGAAAGTACATGGAAGCCGACCGCTCTTTCGTGGGCCGCTGCTTCCGGGCTTTGGCAGTTCATTCCGGGAACCGGCGCGCGATACGGTCTTCGGCGGACTGCGTACGTGGATGAGCGAAACAGTTTTGATGAAGCGACGCGGGCGTCGGCTCGTTATCTGAAGTTCTTGTTTAACCGTTACGGTAATTGGGAGCTTGCGATGGCCGGGTACAACTGCGGCGAAGGAAACGTAGATCGCGCGATCGCTCGTGCCGGACAGCGAAATTTCTGGGCTGCATACCCATTCCTTCCAAGAGAGACGCGAAACTACGTGCCGAACATTCTGGCGACGATCTTGATCGCTAATAATCCCGCCCAGTACGGTTTCGGACATGTGCGCCCTGCTCCGCCGCTACGATACGATCGCATCCGCGTTCCCGCGTCGACGAACCTCGGCATTCTTGCTCAGGCTTCAGACACTAGCGTTCAGTACATTCGATATCTGAACCCGCATTTGCGAAGCAACACGACGCCGCCGGAGCCGTATGTCATCAATGTACCGGCCGGTAAGGCAAATGATGTGGTGGCCGTCTTCAAACGGATTCCGGCATCCAGGATCAACAACACGAACCTCGCAAATTCTGTTACGGGTGAGACGTGGCAGACGGTTTCGAACCGCACCGGTGTTAGCGTCGCAGAGCTGATGGCTGCGAATCCGGGAATGAAGGAACCGAAAGGCAAGGTATTTGTGCCCATGAGTGGAAATAAGGTAAATACGATCGCGTACTCACGTCCAGCGAACCAGAGTAGCTCGCCGGGCATATCAGCACAGATCGTAAAGGCACAGGCTGGAGACACGGTCGCCAAGCTCGCCACCCGTCATAAAGCGGACCCGGTCGAGGTTGCGAAGTACAACGGTTTGCTTCCGAACTCTGTTCTCGGGGCTGGTCGGGAGATAAAGCTTCCGCAGGCGGGAATGAAGGAATAGGAACGATTTGATAGGGTGAAAAGCCGGGGCAGTTGTGCTCCGGCTTTTTCATTTTTGGCATTCAGCTTTCGAAAGTATCGACGGCGACCAGCTTTGGGAAACGAAGGCCGGTCTCCTGCTCGATATTCCGGATGCGTGTCTTGCGATAGGTTCCGAAATTGATCTCTTCGATCGGGCCGTGCGCTGCGATCTCGTCGCTTTGACGCAAAACGAAGCCTGCTGCTTGTAGTTCGCCGTCTTCGACCCAGAACACGATCTTCCAG
>DASUSJ010000011.1:0-6615 GCA_036375155.1 Pyrinomonadaceae bacterium | reverse complement strand
CGCGATGTGAATTTCCTTGTCGAGCACCTCGACATCAGCGTCGCCCTGGATGTCAGCACTCGTTACTTCGCCTGCACCCTTCTTGCTGATGGTAAGCGTCTTCGGCCCGCCTCCGTGAAGGAGGAACGGGACCTGTTTCAGATTCAGTATTACGTCTGTAGCATCTTCGACGACGCCCTTGATGGATGAAAACTCGTGCTCGACGCCCTCTATCTTCACCGCGGTAACAGCCGCGCCTTCGATAGATGAAAGCAGGGCACGGCGGATCGAGTTACCGATCGTTGTACCAAACCCGCGCTCGAAAGGCTGAGCATAAAATTTTCCATACCGTTCGGTGAGCGTCTCTGTTTCAACGTTCAGGCGACTCGGCATTTGGAAATCTGTCCAGTTATTGCTCTGTGTCATATTTTGTTCTTTTAAAAAGTTCTATGAGCTGGCTTTGTCCCCGCGAAGGTCGAAGAAAGAACGGACTCCGGAACGCGGCTACTTCAGCCAACTCGTCAATTACTTGCTGTAAAGCTCAACGATCAACTGCTCGTTGATATTCTGATCGATATCCGCTCGAGTCGGCAGGCTCGAAACAGCAACGCTCAGATCCTTTCCGCCGGGCGTGATCCACGACGGCCTGCCGCGGCCAGCGGCCGTCGACCATGCTCCCTCGACGTGCGGGTTCTTGTAAGTCTTCTCCTTCACACTAACGACATCGCCCTGCTTGACTTGGAACGAAGGAATATTGACCTTGCGACCGTTGACCTCGATATGTCCGTGATTCACAAGCTGACGCGCCTGACGGCGCGAAGTCGCGAATCCCGAGCGGTAGACGACGTTGTCCAAACGCCGCTCGAGCATGAACAAAAGGTTTTCGCCCGTAACGCCTTTTTGACGAAGTGCCTTGTCAAAATAGTTACGGAATTGCTTTTCGAGAATGAAGTAGATCCGCTTGACCTTTTGTTTTTCGCGCAGCTGCTGTCCGTAACCGGCGAGCATTTTTCGACGAGCAGCCCCGTGCTGCCCAGGAGGGTTGGTTCCGCGCTTCTCGATCGCGCATGAAGGCTTGAAGCAGCGGTCACCTTTCAAGAATAATTTTCCACCTTCGCGGCGGCACAACCTGCACACCGCTTCTCTATATCTAGCCATTTATTGCCTCCGAGAGGCGATTTTGGATTTTAGATTCTGGATTTTGGATATTTCAATCCTCACCTGCTCTAAGACTCCAAATCGACTCGTATTTATCGGAAAGGTTTACGAACGTAATAACGTCCTTCGTCCCTTCGATCTAAAACCAAGACTGCCCGCGGGCAATCCAAAATCGAAAATCTAAAATCGGAATCAGACCCGCCTGCGTTTCGGCGGTCTGCAGCCGTTATGCGGGATGGGCGTCGTATCCCGAATTGATGTAACCCGAATGCCCGCCTGTGCAACGGCACGAATCGCCGATTCGCGGCCGCCGCCCGGACCTTTGACCCGAACTTCAACCTCACGCATTCCCGCTTCTGCTGCCTTCCGGGCGGCCTCACCGGCCGCCTGCTGCGCAGCGAAAGGGGTGCCTTTGCGGGAACCGCGAAAACCCCGCGCGCCAGATGATGACTGAGCTACCAGGTTTCCTTGTGTGTCGGTGATCGAGATCAGCGTGTTATTGAAAGAAGCAGAAATGTGAACAATCCCCATCGGGATGTTCTTTCGCTCTTTCTTCTTAAAAGTCTTCTTCTTTGTCCCAGCTGCTGCTTTTGCCATTTTTTTCAGTTGTCAGTCGTCAGGTATCGGCGGCCAGCGTCATTCACTGAAAACCGACACCGAAAACTTATTTCTTACCCGGTGCTTTCTTCTTCGCCACCGCCGCCTTCCGGGGTCCTTTCCGTGTGCGTGCGTTCGTCGATGTACGTTGTCCTCTCACTGGCAAGCTGCGGCGATGGCGCAGGCCGCGATAGCAGCCGATATCCATCAAACGCTTGATGTCCATCTGAACACGCTTGCGCAGATCACCTTCGATCTCACCCTGGCCATCGAGGATCGCGCGTATCTTATTTAACTCGTCCTCGCTGAGATCACGGATCTTCGCATCGGTACTGATCGCTGCTTCCTCAAGTATCGCCGTCGCGCGCGATCTACCCACGCCATAAATGTACGTCAAACCAATCTGTGCCCGTTTGTTGGGCGGTAAATCAACTCCTGCTACGCGAGCCATAATTCTCCATTTTGGATTTTAGATTTTAGATTTTGGATTAAGGAACAAAATCCAAAATCCAAAATCCGAAATCCAAAATCGGTCTATCCTTGTCTCTGCTTATGCTTCGGATTATCGCAAATCACCCGCACCACACCCTTTCTGTGAATGATCTTGCACTTATCGCAGATCTTTTTAACCGACGGTCGTACTTTCATAAATCTTCCAGCCTCTATTTGTAGCGATACGTGATCCTGCCGCGTTTCAGATCATAGGGCGAAAGCTCGACGAGCACCTTATCCCCCGGAAGGATACGGATGAAGTTCTTCCTCATCTTGCCGGAGATGTGGGCCAGAACCTCATGTTCGTTGCCATCTATCGCCACCTTAAACATCGCGTTAGGCAGCGTTTCGAGCACCGTAGCCGTCACCTCGATCGCTTCTTCTTTAGACATAGTCTACAGACCAACCGCTGACTAGTTGGACAAACCGTAAATGTTAACGGGTTAAACCCGGAAATTCAAGTTAAGCGGCCGCGCTTTCTGACTTTGACTCGTGGCGCAGTCGCTTCTGCTCCTTCGTCATGGTTAAAATTTCAGGCCCTTCCTCAGTTACGGCTATGGTGTGCTCAGCATGAGCTGATAGGCTGCCATCCGCCGTTACCACAGTCCATTTATCCTCGAGCGTCCGTGTTTCGGGGCTCCCGAGGTTAAGCATCGGCTCTATAGCAAAGCAATAACCGATTCTAATCTTCTCGCGAGTGCCCTGCCGGCCATAATTCGGGATCTGCGGTGCTTCATGCATCGAACGCCCGATACCGTGTCCCGTATAATCCCGGACGATGCCGTATCCGAATTTTTCGGCATGTTGCTGGACAGCCCAACCAATGTCTCCGACCCGTTTATTTGGCCAGCACTGCTCTATGCCAAACGCGAGGCACTCTTCCGTAACGCGAATAAGCTGTTCTGCGTCGTCGCTGATCTTTCCTACCGGTACCGTTACCGCAGTGTCGCCAACAAATCCGTTCAGCGTACACGCCATGTCGAGCGAAATGATATCCCCCTCCCGCAGCGGCGTGTCATTCGAAAAGCCGTGGACGATCGCGTTATTCGGCGATGCGCATATGGCAAAGGGAAACGGCACCATCCCCCTCGGCTTGTAGCCGATGAACGTCGGTATCGATCCCGCATCCCGCATCATCTTCTCGGCGGTTGCATTCAATTCCAGCGTTGTAATACCCGGAGCGACCATCGCACGCAGAGCTTCTCGCACCTCGGCGATCAGTTCTCCGACGGAACGCATCTTTTCGAGATCCTTTTGCGATTTTGCGATGATCATTCGCTTTCCAAATAAAGCTTCGGTCGTACCGCTTAAAATTCCTCCGACTATCGAACCGGCCGCCATTTTTTAGATCAACTTTTCGAGCTCCATGTAAATCTGTTCGACGTCGCCGGTACCGTCTATCTTCACCAACCTGCCCGAGCTTTCGTAATAATCGAGCAGTGGTTTCGTCAGTTCGTCGTAGGTCGAAAGACGTGTCCCAACACTTTCTTCGTTGTCGTCCGCCCGATGCGTAAGTACGGTGTCGGGATGACGATCACAAACGTTGTCCGAACTAGGGGGCTTAGAGTAGATGTTATAGATCTCCCCGCAAACCGAGCATGACCGGCGCCCTGTAAGACGTCGCATCAATTCCTCACGGGGAACATCAACCTCTATCGCCTTGATCTCAAATCCCTGTTCTTTAGCAAGCTCCTCGAGCTGCTTTGCCTGCACTGCCGTTCGCGGATAACCGTCGAGAATATAACCACCGCGGCAATCGTCTCGCGATGTTCTTTCGCGAACGATCTTATACGTAACATCATCAGAAATCAGTTTTCCCGATGTCATGATTTCCTGCACCTCGCGTGCAAGGGGCGTATCGAGCGTCTTCATCTCGCGGAACATATCGCCCGTGGATATCTGCGGAATTCCGCGGCGTTCCTGCAACAGGCGCGCCTGTGTTCCCTTTCCCGCACCCGGCGCTCCGATCAAAACAATTATCTTTCCCATCGTAAGAACACGACGCGGAGACTCGGAGACGCGGTGACACGGCGATCACTCGCTCCGCGTCCCGCGTCTCATTCACCGCGTCTCTTCTAACCCCGTCGTCCCCTAAGACGCGAACCCGCGCCAAGGAAGCCTTCGTAATTTCTCATTACAAGCTGTGCTTCGATCTGAGCAACTGTATCCATCGCAACGCCCACCAGGATCAGCAGCGACGTACCGCCGAAGAAGAACTGGTACCCAAGTCCGGTCGGTATCCAGCTAAGCCCCGGAGTAGCAGTAAAGAATGCGTCGAGCCGGTCTCCGATGAAGGGGAGACGTGCCACACGAAAGCCGCTCAACAAGACTTGAGGAACAAATGCGACGAACGCGAGGTAAAGAGCGCCGACCGTCGTCAGCCGGGTAAGAATGTTGTTCAGGTACTCGGCCGTCGGAGCGCCTGGTCTGATGCCCGCAATAAAGCCGCCGTGCTTGCGGAGATTATCCGCAACCTCGTCGGTATTAAACACGATCGTGATGTAAAAGAACGTGAAGAGTACGATCAGCGAGATAAATACCAGCTCATAATACGGGTCGCCGCCGTGGAACTGCTGGAAGAAAGCATGTATCTGAGCCCACGCCGAAGTCGTATCACCCTGGGCCGGCGGGAACGCAGAGAATAATGTCTGCGGCATTGCCAAAACCGAAGATGCGAAGATGACGGGGATAACGCCTCCCATATTGATCTTCAGCGGAAGGCTCGTCTCTTGCCCTCGAAACGTCTGATTTCCAACTCGCCGGCTCGCATATGTTATCGCGATCTTTCTACGCGCCGATTCGACGTACACGACAAGCGCGATCAAAGCGATCAGTACTACGACGAGGAAGATGACACCCAGGCTCTGCACCGGATCGCCCGAACGTACACGCTCAGACACCTGCACAACAGCACTAGGCAGGCCGATGACGATACCGGCAAAGATAAGCAGGGAAATACCGTTTCCGACGCCCCGCTCAGTTATCTGCTCACCCAGCCACATCACAAAGATGGTCCCGGTGGTAAGCGTGATAACGATCATCGCAGTGGCCCACCAGGTTTCCTGAATGATCCCATTGCGGCTCAACCAGGTCGCGACGAAGAATGTCTGCACGGCGCACAGAACCACGGTCAGATACCGGGTCCACTGGTTCAGCTTCTGACGGCCGACTTCGCCCTCCTCCTGGATCTTCTTAACAGCCGGTGAAAGTACCGGCATCAGCTGCATGATGATCGAAGCCGTAATGTAAGGAGTAACACCGAGGGCAAAAACCGAGATCGTTCGAAAGTTTCCGCCGGAGAACAGGTCCAGAACACCGAGAAGAGTTCCGGCGACTTCGCTCCAAACTTGTTCGAGCCGGACCTTATTGATTCCCGGTGCGGTCACGTGGGCGCCAAGGCGATATACCGCAAGCAGACTGAGCGTGAATAGGATACGCGTCCGCAGCTCCGGAACCTTGAACATGTTCTGAACGGCGTTTAGAAACTTCTCCATAAAATGTTGGTTATTCGCGGTTCGTGATTCGTTGTTTGTCCCCCGCAGTCGGCGCAACGAACGACGAACAACGAGCTAAACTGTAGCTTCAGCCGCCTTCTTGATCTGGGTAATGCTGCCGCCGGCCTTTTCGATCTTGTCCTTCGCGGTTTTGGTAAAGCGATGGGCCGAGATATTCAGTGCTTTCGACATCTCGCCGGTGCCGAGAATGACCAGATCATGCTTCGCCTTCTTTATGAGGCCGCGCTCGTGCAGAATCTCCGGCGTCACGCTATCGCCCGCATTAAAACTCTCCTCGATCTTCGCAAGGCTGATCTCGATCCACTGCTTCTTGAAGATATTCGTAAAGCCCCGTTTTGGAAGACGACGCTGGAGCGGCATCTGCCCACCCTCAAAACCAGGGCGGCTGCTGTATCCGGAACGCGATTTCTGGCCCTTATGTCCACGACCTGAAGTCTTGCCGAGCCCGGATCCCGGACCGCGGCCAACACGCTTCTTCTTATGGGTCGAGCCCTTCGCCGGCTTTAAATTATTTAACGATAGTGCCATATGTTTTGTTCGTGAATCGTGAATCGTTAAGCGTTAATCGTTAATCGGATCCTTCTACTCATCATGCACGATTCATGATAGGTCCCCTGTTATTCAACGATCCTCAGCAGATGAGGAACCTTTGCAACGATCCCGCGCGTGGCCGGCGTATCCGGTCGCGACACCGTCTGGTTCAGCTTCGTGATGCCGAGGCTTTTGACGATCTCTTTCTGCTTCTTCGCGTAGCCGATCGAGCTGCGATAGTACTGGATCGTAATGTTCTCGCCCTTGTTTTCCGTTTTCTTTGCCATACGTTTAGAGTGCGCGATCTATCGCGTACTTTCCAGGTGAGTACGCGATAGATCGC
>DASUSJ010000010.1:0-5307 GCA_036375155.1 Pyrinomonadaceae bacterium | reverse complement strand
AGAATCTATGGCTACTGCAAGAGACGAAAGAGTTGCGAAACTCCACATCCAAAAAGGAATCGGCAAAGCGCGTTCAGTGGTGACCGCCACCGTGCCCTCCGATATAAACGTCAAAGAATTCGGAGCCCTCCAGGGTTCGATCATTGACAAGATAATCAAGGACTTGACCGGCTGCGCATGTCTGTCGGGAGCGGTTGATGTCATCTTCCGAGACGAATTCCGCGACGTTATCCGTGTCGACCTGAAAACCGGCAAGATGCTTTAGGGTCTATATGAAAATATCGGACGGCGGTCCCGGTATCCGATAAGGAGACCGGATCGCCGATCCAGAGTCGAGTCTATGGATACAAGATCAAATGGTCAGCCCGTCGTGGGACTTCTGTATAACCCCGCGGTGCCGTACATAATCGATCAGGTCGGCGACCTGGTTCAATATATCGAAGTTATTCCGGACCGCTTCTGGTATGACTTTGGAACGGACGCGCAGCATGGCCGTTTTCATTGGGTGCACGATGCGGTGGACACCCTCAGGCGGTGTGCGGGTGGCCGCGTGATCGCGGGCCACGGCATCGGACTCTCGCTTCCCAGCGCGATGCCGCTGGATGCAGAGCTCCTGGACCAGGTTGCTGCCATCGCAGAGGACATCGGCTTCTCCTGGTATAGCGAGCACATGAGTATGTTTCTCACGCCGCACTCGAGTATCCCGAACGCTCAAGCCGGTCTCGGGCTGCCGGTAGTTTACGACATGGATACATTTGAAATATTACGTGCCAAGATCCGGCAGCTGAAGGATGCATTGGGATGCCCGCTCCTGATGGAGAATGGAAGCATTTTTACGCCGATACCGTATGTGGAAATGACGGAGCCTGAGTTCTTCAATCGCTTGTACGATGAGTTGGATTGTGGAATGTTGCTTGATCTTCACAATCTCTACGTTTCATGGAGAAACGGAGCTGCTTCGCCTGAAGACTATTTGGAAGAGCTGAATCCCGACGCAGTTCTCGAGATCCACATGGCGGGAGGCGACGAGCTGGCAGGCTTCTATACAGATTCGCATTCGAGACTTACGCCGCCGGATGTGTGGACTTGGGCGAGGGAATACGTACCCAGATTCACACGGCTTAAAGCGATCACGTTCGAATTCCATGAATCGTATTTCTCCCGTCTAGGTGTCGAAGGGATCGCCGGGGAGTTGGAGCGGCTACACGATCTCGCGGCCAGTTGCAGCACCGTGAAGAGCGAAGTCTATGCTTGAACATTTTCAACAGGCATTTGCAGATCTTATCGCCTCGCCCGAGCTCGTGATCCGGGTTCGAGACAATCCGGAGATCATTAGAGCGAACTACGAAGTGTCCGACGTGGAATTCCACCGCCTGATCAGTATCGTCAATCACCCGGGCATGGAGTGTAACTGCATGCTTTATAGAGCCAACCGGCTCGTTCCGATCGCCATGAACCTTCCAAAATTATGTCAGGCACTAGGCGATGACCTCAATTCCCTCTTGTCGGATTATTGGTCGGAATTCAAACGTACGGATGTCCACTTCCTCCTCGAATCCGACCGCTTCCTGCAGTTTGTTTTTGACAAGCTCGAGCGCGGATCGAGAGTTCGCGAACGCGTCGGGGACGTGCTCGAACAGGAGGCGGCAGCTCTCAGAGCTCGAATTGCCAACAGCTATTCGACAGAAAACGTAAAGGAGCGCCAACCAACAGAAGATCATGAAGAACGAAGAAACTTTGGAACTGATAAGAGCCCGTTACGACGCGGTAAATTCACATGACTGGAAAACCTTCGAAGGATTCTATGCGGACTCGATAGTTTGGGATGATCCTGGCTTGAGCGAGCCGATCAGCGGGCCGCGATCGGTCCGCAAACGATTGGAGAATCTCTCGGAAGCATTCCCGGATCTGCAGTGGAAACTGGAAAGGATCTTCGGTGATGGTGATCAAGTGTGTGCCGAATTTACATTCACCGGTACTCATAGAGGAGATTTCCTGGCTCCGGATCGCGAGCGGTTACCGGCTTCAAATACTTCAATTCGTATTAAAGCTTGCGGCGTGTACGTCGTCAGAAACGGAAAGATCGTCGATTCGAAACTGTACTTCGACTTCGGAGGCCTTAAATCCCAAATCCTGAGGAGCGGTGCTCAGAAAGCAAAAGCATAGGATGGTTTCGGCCATCCCGAGCTTGGTCGGGAGCTCAAAAAGGCTGCCTCGACGATAAGCCAATCGAGACCGTTCGCAAAGAAGTTGTTTATATCACTGGACAACAACCTCACGCGCGCGTCAGTTCATGCGGGAAAACTTCCGACGGCTCCTGATCGACCGCGACCAACCTGTACGAACTAATTTGGCGGGGGACCCGGTGGTGGAAAGTTAACGACGAAACGAAGCCGACGTATAAATGCGGGATCGATCGACCCCTTCATAGTGGTCGCCATGATCGCAACACCGGGGTGGCTCTCCAGCCGCTGCAAAAAATAACTCACCGCTGTGTTAGCGTACCGATCATGGCTGTCCTTCACCTCGGACCGCTTTCCAAAGAGGGCGTCAGCTTCGTCGAAAAGGAGCACGGCACCTGTCTGCTCGGCAGCGTCGAATACTCGTGCTAAGTGTTTTTCGGTCTCGCCAATGTACTTGCTTACTATCTTCGATAGATCGACCCGATAGAGATCCGCGCCGAGGCTATCGGCGATAACCTCGGCGGCCATTGTCTTCCCGGTGCCCTTTTGACCGACGAAAAGAGCTCTTTCGCCTGGAGACAGCGAGTCGTTAATCAGATCGCGACGTCTCGCCTGGTCGACTATCTGATCCAAAACTACGAGCTCCGGCTGCGCAAGGCGTAACTGCTCCGGCTTCGGTTTCGATACTCGAGGAATGAGACGGAACTTGAAATTCTTATACGGATCGAATCGCCGCGGATTGACGCTCGCGTTGGCCATAGTGACATTCTCCTGTGAATAGTGCTGTCGAGGTCCGACTTCCCGGGGCTTGGTGACCTGTCGGATCGAGATTATGACAAACTCGGCCGGTTTAAGCGGAGCGAAGCCGACCAGAATGTTAACAACACCGAGGTCGGCGTCGTTTTGTGTCGTCGTTTCACGATCGCACTTTACAAAATATGCATCTCGCGCCCTTGTACCTTGAAACGCTCCGCGTCGAAATAGATCGTGCATGAAAGCGCCGACATTCAGTCTGATCTGCGCCCAGAGCGGCTCATCGTTGGGTTCAAAGACGGCCCACTTCAAACCGCGGTAAAGAGACTCCTGGATAAATAGGGCCATCCGCCGGACGGGAATGTACCCCCATTCCGAACGCCGATCATCGCTTCCTCGGAGCGTGCGAGCTCCCCATGCGACGGTTCCATAAACCGGAAATTTCCGAATGCAGTTGATCGCTTTTGGGTTCAGTACGCCGTTTTCCCTATCGGTAATAGTTTTTTCCGGCGCTATGCCGATAACGCCGGTCAAAGACGAACCGGTGCCCGCCGGCGCGTTCCAAACGCCGCGCTTTTCATCCGAACGGGCGTATAGGCCGGCGACAAAACCCGACGGTGGAAACTCGCGAGGCCGATCTTCATCAAGCCTGTCCGGTGCCAGAACCCATGGAAAGTAGAAAGCAGAGTTGATAGAGTCGGCTCCTGCTATTTCACCCGGTCCAGCTCTCAGGTCATCAAAGCGGTCCGCCTCATCACAATCTACGATCAGAAATGCACGGCGGACGCGGCAGAACGTCTGGAGTGCCGCGATTATGTCCGGATTCGTTTCGCCTGGTACGCAGAGAATGTTGAATAAGTCGACGCTGTCGAGGTGGAACACACCGCCGTTGCCGCTTGCGGGCAGCAACGCATTTTCGAAACCGGATTCATTTGGCCGAAGAACTGTGTCCGCTTGGGCTATGGTGTCAGGATTTGCGAGTCGGATGATATAAGCCTGGCGTCCGCCATTGTCAAAGAAGTGGTAGACCGAGTAGCCAAGCAGGCTGCAGGTATGCAGCCCGCCGAATTTGCTTTCGAAATCGGTCCAGCTTGAGACCGCCTCGGCCCGGTCGGTCGGGCCCGTCGGGGTCCAGCCCGCGAACGCCGTGATCGACGTCGCAACGCCTGCGATCGGACGCACGCCGCTGGGAAGCTCTTCAATGTAAACTCCGGGATAATCTACTTCGACCGGCATACGATCGTGTGCGACCTCCAATAGAATTTAATTCTCGACGAAACATCCATCAAAAGTCGAACGTTTTCTTTCGTTGCCCGGTTATTGGCAAGACCCGGCCGGGTGGTTCCGGGTATCCCGTTTATGGTAAGTTGACTTCGTATCCATCCATGAAGGTGTTTCCATTCAGTTCAAGGTTTAGACCGTTTAAGTGGCGTCTCGGTTTGCGATCGATCTTCACGACAACCACCGTAATTCTTCTTGTTGTTTTTGCCGCTAGTGCGCAAGGGCCGACCGTCGTGCAGCCCGGTGCACCCGGGCAGCCGACAAGGATTCTACCTGCGAATACAAGAGCGAAGCTTCCGCCCACCTCACGAAAAGACGTCGAGTTCATGCAGGGGATGATCCATCATCACGCCCAGGCGGTGGAGATGACCGCACTGATCGCAGAGCGAACCGAGAACAAGGACCTCCGCTTACTTGGCGAGCGGATCAGCCATTCGCAGTTGGACGAGATGAACTTTATGAAACGATGGCTTGTCGCACGTGGAGAGCCCACGGTTATGGGAGCACCAGCAACCTCCAGCAACGGGGGTCACACTGGCCACCATCCGGACCCGGCAAAAAGCGGCGCTCAGAGCGCGAGCGACCATCAGATGCTAATGCCCGGAATGCTCACCCGCGAGCAGATGGA
This sequence comes from Pyrinomonadaceae bacterium, assembly GCA_036375155.1. Lineage (GTDB taxonomy): Bacteria > Acidobacteriota > Blastocatellia > Pyrinomonadales > Pyrinomonadaceae > OLB17. Next base: position 462 of record DASUSJ010000010.1, on the reverse strand, counting down.
CGCGCTGAAGAAAGCAAAAGGTGCGGAGTTCGATCGGCTGTTCTTGAAGGGCATGATCCAGCACCACAATGGTGCGCTCATCATGGTTGATGAACTCTTCAAAACCGCGGGCTCAGGACAGGATGCCGAGCTTTTTAACTTCGCGACCGATGTCGACAGCGGCCAGCGAGCCGAAATCAAAGTAATGAGAACCTTGTTGGATGAAAACCCGTAGAAGACAAAATGATAAATCGAGCACACACTATTGCCTTTCGTTTACTGACTGTTTCCCTGCTCTTGACCTCGTGCCTTGCCGCCGGAGCCTCAGCTCAGGATCCTGACGCTCCACGGCCTTTGCCGGCGGGGATGAAAGGTTCAGACGCCGGTGATCCGCGCGCAAAACTGGCTCCCGGGGTGTATGACGCCGGCGAAGCTGCGGTCGGTATGAAGCACGTCGCGCTTATAAAAAAGCCAGACGCCTTT
>DASUSJ010000009.1:0-5521 GCA_036375155.1 Pyrinomonadaceae bacterium | reverse complement strand
GCCGACGAGGCCGCCCGCGCGTGGTTCCAGAGGGGTTGACGGCAGAGACGCGGGGAAGCGGGCACGGAGGGACGCGGCGATAGTAATGTAACCGCGCGGGCGTGCGATGAAGTTAGCCCGTGCCAAAGGCGACAAGCTGATGACTGCAGCGTTAAGATTATTTCGGCTGGGGAGTACACGAATAGGCGCGAATGGAAGATCTTTCATTCGCGCCTTTTCGCGCTTTGCGACCGATTTCCGAATCATGAAACTTGTAATCCCACTTTATTAGTCGGTTCACCGCCCACATCGAAGAGTGCCGGCGCTTGATAATGACGTGAATGCGGGTATTATCTAGCCGTTCACCAAAAATAATTAAATTTAAATTCGAACCCCAAGGAGATCTTGTATGAAGCTTCGTGTCTTGTTCCTTCTCTTAGCCGTGTTTGCAGAGCTCAGTCTCGTTTCAATCGATGCGTCCGCCCAGGTGTTGGGGGAGTCAAGCGTAAAGGCTTCGATTCCTTCGCCCGGCTTCCCGGAGGGCATAGCTGTTCGGGGCAATAACTTTTACGTTTCGGGTCCCGCTGCCTTGGGGTTCCCGCTCGGTTCAGCGTATGTCCGTACATACGACATTGGTACCGGGGCGCTGAAGGGGACTTATCCGATCACGTTTACCAACCCGTTTGTCGGGATCAGCGCCGCGGTGTGCGCCGCCTTTGGTCCGGACGGTAAGCTTTACGTCGTCGAGCCGTTTGTCGGAGTGATCCGCATGGACCTGGACGATGCCAACACACAGTCGGTCTACGCCACATTTCCGGCTACCGGTCCGACTCTGCTGAACGACCTTACCTTCGATAGCAATGGCAACCTTTACGTCACCGATTCGTTTGCCGCAACGATCTACAAAGTGCCCGCGGGCGGTGGAGTACCGACGGTCTGGTTCACCAACCCCGCGCTTGTGGGCCACCCCGCCTTTCAGGTGGGAGTCAATGGGATACGCATCGACAAGAATGACAAGTGGATCTATTTCTCAGTGACGGTCGACTCCGCTCTCAACGGTGTGATCTACCGTTTGCCGTTGGTGCCTAACCCGGTCGCTTCAGACCTGCAGCAATTCGCGTCGCTCGGATTCACCGGTCCCGATGGTATTGCCTTTGGCAAATCAGGAAAGCTCTACATCGCCGAGGCTCTGACAAGCACCATCAAGGTTCTGAGGACGGACGGTTCGGTAGAGGCAGTCTACTCAGGGCCAGCCCAGAATCCTCCCTCACCTGCGGTGCCATGGGCCAATCCCGCAAACATCGCGTTCGACAGGGGAGGCAGAATTCTAGTGACCAACCACGCCCAGTTGGTTCCTTTTGATCCGAGTCTGTTCGTGGTATTCGACGTCTTCGTCAACGACAAAGGTCAACCGCTACCGTAAGTGTAATCGCTAAGATTTCGGGTACAAATGAAAAGCCCGGCCGGGTAATGCGGCTGGGCTTTAGCGTCTTCTCGATCGCCGGAGGTGCGGGCGTTAGTTCCGTTTCAGATTCATCGCATTCTCCAACTTAATGAAGCGGGCGTGGGAACGCAAAGGATCCCATTTCGGCTCGACACCGAGGAAAACCATGCGGACGTCTTTCTCTGCGTACGCCTTTTCCAAATATTCGAGTGCCTTCTGATTTTCGCCGACCGCGGCGTAGATGATTGCAATATTGTACGGCGAAATATATCGACGGCCGGACTCGGACAACAGCCGTTCAAGTATTCTCCTCGCTTCGGACTCACGCCCGGCGCTCGCGAGAGCGCACGCCTCGAAGGTGATGGGATCCGTCGCGTTAGGCGACTGCTCCCGGGCCTTTCCCGCAGTCGCCGTAGCTTCATTGAATTTCCCCTGCTGGACCATCGTCTTCGACGCGAACATCAGGGCCAGCCGGTAGTTGGGATCAAGGTTGAATACCCGTTGGAACTGCGCCATGGCTTCATCGTACCGGCGAGCTTGATACAAGAACATTCCGTAAAACGTATTTGCCCGAAGGCTCAGCGGTTCAATCTCGATCGCCTTCCGGATCTCATCCAATGCCTCGTTGTGGCGGCCGGTGTTCGAAAGGATGTGAGCGTAAAATTGACGCGAGTCAGAGCTATTGGGGTCGAGCGACAGCGCGAGCCTTACTTCTTTCTCCGCCTCATCCCAGTCCCAGTCGTACCAAAACATTATCCACGCCCGAACCGCATGCGCCTCGGCGTAGCTGGCATCCAGCGAAACCGCCTTGTTCGCTGCCTGCTTCGCCTTTGCCAACGCGGCCGATGGCTCGGCGTCCGCCGCCAGCACAAGGGCTCTGTTTGCATCGGCCAATCCGACGTAGGCAGGCACGTATGACGGGTCGAGGGCGAGAGCACGTTCGAAATGGGTGATGCTGTTTCGGATGTCGCTCTCCTGTACCATCTGGCTCAGGAAACGTCCCTGGAGAAACAGTCGATACGCCTCCGCGTTCGCCGTGTATCGCTTCTTATCATTGCCGCCGAGACTTATTCGCAGCTCGTCGGCCACACGAGCCGAGATCGAATCCTGGACCGCAAATATCCCGTTGAAGTCATCGTCAAACAGACTGGCCCATATCTGCTTCCCATCGGCTACACGGACGAGTCTCGCAGAAACACGGACGCGGCCGTCCATCACATTGAGGTTTCCGTCCAGAACCGCATCCACGCCAAGTTGTCGACCGGCGTCCGCCGGGTCGACATCAAGCGAATCGTATCGGCGGACAGAACTGAGCGGCTTCACTTCGACTTCTCCACCGCTCAGCTTCCAGATCAGCGTGTCCGTCATGCCCAGCTCCAGCGCCGGATTTCGATTTTCTGCGACCAGTGGTTTGAACGGAAGCACGGCGATCGAACGAAGACTCTCCGGTCGTCCGCGATCGGCGACCAGCCATCCGATACCGAGCGCTAAGAGCGCAACGAAGGCGATAGCGTAAGCAAGATTTCTGATCGACCTCTTGCTTCCGGGGTCGGGAATCTGCGACGTGTTAGGCTGGTCGGCTTCCAACCTTGACGGGTGAATCTCGGGAGGGTCCTCGGCGTCCACTAACTGGACCGACGGGATAAACCGGAAACCCCTTCCGGCAACCGTTTCGATGAATCTCTTGTCACCCGGCTTCTCCGAAAAAATTCGGCGGAGGGCCGAAATATTTTGGCTAAGATTGTTCTCCTCGACCGTGGCGTCCGGCCAAACCTCTTTCAGCAGGTCATCCTTACTCACTACACGACCCTGATTTGCCACCAGAACATGGAGCGTGTCGAAGACCTTTGGCTTCATCGCGACCTCTTCACCTTGAGGATCGAGAAGCATGCGGTTCACGAGATCGAGGCGGTAGCCTTGGAACTCGAGAAATTGATGGCCGAGGTCGGGCATAGCGCAAAATCAGAAAATTCAGATGAAAATTCAGAGAATTTCCAAAGATATTCAGACGGTGAAGGCGAGATTATGACACACGAAGCCGAGCCTCAAAAAGGATCGGCACGGTAAATCAAATAAGGAGAACACAACTATGATGTCCAAAATTTCGCGAATACTCTTCACCGCAACTGCGATCGTAATGATCGCGATCAGCTCGCCCTCAACCTCGAATGCCCAGGGCAGAGCAGACAACAGTCTGGTCGGCACCTGGGACATGACCATCTACTTTAAAGACTGCACGACCGGTGAGGTCCTCCGTCAGCGGCCGGGATTGATTTCGTTCATGTTCGGCGGTGTGATGCAGGAGTTCGGCACCGGTCAGCAGATCCCGCAGAACCGAACCGATGCCCAGGGTACCTGGTCGCTTAGCTCGGGGAGCTCGTACGCGTCGGTCGCCAAAACGTTCCGTTTCAACGCCGACGGTTCGTACGCGGGGCCGGTAAAACTATATCGGACGATAGTCCTCGATCGACAGTCCGACACATTCGAAGCCTCGGTGGCAAGTGAGATATACGATTTGGCCGGCAACCTCATCGCCCGAGGCTGCGCGGATGAAGTCGGAACGCGGCTTCAATAGTTGTGTACACGGCCGGAGGAGTTACTCTCCGGCCATCCGCAATCCAACCGAACCCGGAAATTTAAGCCGCGGATCTGCGCGGATGACGCGGATCAGAAAACTTCAATTCTGATCCGCGTCATCCGCGAAAATCCGCGGCAAAAAACGTCCCCTGAATTTATTCGGCTTGGTTGCCGTTTCTCATCTCTGCCCAGAAGCTCCACACGGCCCCGTTACGATGAGGTTGGGGCGGGGTGACAAGACCGCGCTGCTCCAGGAGCTCACGAGCGTTCCTCTGGATCCGCGCAAAAACGCACTGCGACAGATCGTCGAAGCTCCAGCCCTTTCTCGCAGCGCCACTCTTCTCGAACGCCTCCTCGAAATGTGGCCGCTCTCGCTGAAACAGGTCCGCGATGGATTCCGACATCCGCTCACATATCTCGTGCAAAGCTTCACACTCCTCAGCTCGTACGACAGGGAAGTTCGGCTCGTAATAGCGCTCCTTTGGATGCAGCTTTTCCCACTCGACAGAGTCTCGAATGAGCTCGCTCGCTAACAATTCGTTGACATGTTTGTGAATACTCGGAGCCGAGAGGTTCAGAGCTGTCGCAAGCTGCGATATTGTCTTCGGTTTTTCCGAGATAAGATTCACGATCTCCTCTTTCGTACCATCCGAAAACAATTTGTTCTTTGTGACATCCGACCACGGATCGCCGTAGCTGTCGTTTCGTCCGGAGACGCAGTCACATGGAAATCGAAGCTTCAAGTTGCGGTTCGGATCACTCATCAAAAACTCCTTGATTGCATTTTAGTCTGTGTGCTAATATACATTTTAGCTCAGACACTAAGATATAAATAGCTCTTTATTTAAGGGCTTATTGTAGCTTGCACCTTAACAGGGTAGCAATTGCTAAGCGGGATGAGTAAACAAAACACGAGGAGTAAATCATGAAAACAAAAGCTTCGATAGTTAGATCGAGTGCGATCGTAATCACGCTGGCTGTCATTATCATCGGAACCTCGCGGCAGGCCGCGGCGCAAACCGAAAAGAGTCTCTATGAACGCCTGGGCGGCGTTTTCGCTATCGCGCAGGTGGTCGACCATTTTAGCGACGCGCTCATAAAGAACCCGATCGTCGGAAAGGATTCGAAGAACCCGGCCCTCCGGAACTGGCATAGGAACAGTCTGAACCGTCTGCCGGGTCTCAAGTTCATGAGGACGTTGTGGGTCTGCGAGGTCTCCGGCGGTCCATACAAATTCGTGCCGACAAAACCGGGAGCAACTCCTTTGGGACTGGAGAACGCGCACCGTGATCTCAAGATCTCGCCCGCGGAGTTTGACGAAGTCGCAGCCGAGTTAGGACGCACGCTGGATTTCGCTAAGGTCCCCGCAAAAGAGAAAGGTGAAGTGCTCGCCGCCTTCGCAGCGCATAAGGGCGAAGTGACGGCCGGCTCCAAGGGTAAGTGAGTGCAGTCCTGGTCGGATTAAGAATTTTAGCCGCGAATCCGCGCGGATGACGCGGATCTGAAGAAGACATTCTTATC
>DASUSJ010000008.1:0-3230 GCA_036375155.1 Pyrinomonadaceae bacterium | reverse complement strand
TCCTCAAACGAGGTGGAAACGCTGATCGAATTGGCAATTTTCTGCCTAAGGAGTTTTTTGGTGAGAAGAACCTTTCTTAGTTTTTTAGCAGTTATCTCGATCCTATCGGGCAGTGTCCTTGCCCAGACGGTTAAGACGGCAGAGTCAAAAAATAAGGCTGCACCTACAGCTGCCGCCGCGCCACGTCAGGTGTATGCGGTCCCCTTCGTAAACAAGACCCTGCCAAACGGTTTAGAAGTGATCGTGCTCCAGGATTCATCGGTCCCGATCGTTACCGTCGAGCTGGCTGTGCGTAACGGTTCGTTTACCGAGTCGCCAGAGTTCCACGGCCTCTCACATCTTTACGAACACATGTTCTTCAAGCCGAACGTTGCGGCACAGCTTTATGAGTGCGAAAAGGCTGGCGTTGGCCGCCCGTTCGCCCTCGCTTCGAATCCGGTATGCACCCGGGCGATGTCGATGAAATCGAAGATCGGTGACACATCGTATTTGAGAAATGCAGGACAGGTTAGCCTTTACAACGGCACGACCCGCGAGGAGATCGTCAACTACTATTTCAACACCACCAGTCCGTTTCTCGCGACGGCGATCCGCATCATCAATGACTCGGTGCGGTACCCAAGTTTTGACGAAGAGGATTTCGAAGCAGAGAAACGTGTCGTCATTGGTGAGATCGATCGTCACGAGGCAAATCCTTACGGTTACCTGGACCTTACGATGAAGCAGAAGCTCTTCTTCAAGTATCCGACCAGGAAAGATCCGAAGGGCACTCGCGAATCTGTCGGAACATCGACGATAGAAAAGATGCGCCTCATTCAGTCACGCTACTACGTTCCGAACAATTCGGCGTTGATCGTCACGGGTGACGCAAAACCCGACGAGGTCTTCAAACTTGCCGAGCAGATCATGGGCGGCTGGGAGCGCCGGCCGGTAGATCCTTTCAAAGAATTTCCACTGGTCGAACATCCTCCGCTTCCGAAAAGTGAGGCGGTGATAATCGAAAAAGCAGCCGATGCGAGCGAAGGCTCGGAACAGGGCCAGAACGTTTTCATCGAGCTTGGATGGCACGGTCCGTCGATCGGAAAGGACGACGCGGCGACCTACGCGGCCGATGTTTTCTCTTACATTCTGAGCCAGCCGAATTCGCGTTTCCAAAGAAAGCTGGTCGACTCAGGCCTGTCGGCATCGGCCGGCCTTGGTTATTACACTCAGCGAAATGTCGGCCCGATCAACCTGCTGATGGTGACGCGGCCGGAGAACGCAAAGAAGGCGCTGGCTGCTGTTTATTCCGAGATCTCACAGTTCACGCAGCCGGATTACTTCACCGACGAGGAGCTCGAAAGCGCAAAGACGATACTCGAATCCAACGATCTGTTCGAACGCGAAAAGGCGAGCGAGTACGCGCACACGCTCGGATTCTGGTGGTCTTCGACCGGGATCGATTACTTCCGCGGCTACCATGCAAAGCTTCGGGCGGTAACCCGTGCGGACATCAACCGGTATATCAAAACGTATATTCACGGAAAGAATCGCGTCGGGATAGCGCTCGCGTCTCCCGAAGCAAAGAAGGCCGCCAACCTGACTGAGCAGGATCTGGTCGGAGGTGTGCAATGAAACGTAGTATAAGATTCGCCGTCTTTGCGCTGCTTCTTCTTGCTTTGTCCCCGGCCCTTGCGCAAGCGCAGACCGTTAAGCCGTCTGACTTCGCGGCCCAGGCTGCTGCTGTGACGGAATTCGAAGTCAACGGCTTAAAGGTCATCGTGAAGCGGCGCAATTCGGCGCCTACGGTCGCGGGCGGGTTGTTTATCCGTGGCGGCGCGCGAAACATCGATGAAAAGAACGCCGGGATAGAAAATCTCATGCTGGCGACAGCGGTTGAGGCAGGTCAGAAGATGCCGCGTGCAATCGTGAGGCGTGAACTTTCCCGGTTGGGAAGCGCGATCGGCTCCGCGGTGTCCAATGATTACAGCGCTATTTCATTCGGCTCGACACGTGCAAATTTTGATCGCCTCTGGGAGATCTTCACCGAGGTAACTTTGAACCCGGCGTTCACAGCGGAGGATACGAACCAGAACAAGGAGCGTATCCTGACCGGTCTTCGAGAGACGGGGACGAGTCCCGAGAGCGCGTTACAAACGATCCAGGATCGCGTGATTTATGCCGGTCATCCGTACGCTAACGATGTGATGGGTACCCCGGCAACATTAGCGCGTCTCACTCCCGCCGATCTACGCGCTTATCACCAGAACATAATGCAGACGTCGCGGCTGCTGCTCGTAGTCGTCGGCGATATCGATCCCGAACAGTTAAAGGGCCGAGTCGCCTCCACGTTCGGGAAATTGCCGCGCGGCGATTACAAAGAGCAGCCGCTGCCCGCCCTGGATTTTTCGAAGGGAACGCTGAATGTCACTGCAAGGGCTCTGCCGACCAACTACGTCCAGGGTTCGTTCAGTGCGCCGGCACTTCGCGATCCCGACTACCACGCGATGCGGGTCGCGACCACGATACTGCAGACGCTCGTTCACCAGGAGGTCCGCGTGCGCCGCCAGCTCAGCTACGCGCCTAGTGCGGACATGAACAACTACGCCGCGAATACTGCGAACATCTCGGTGTCAGCAAACGATGCGAATCAGGCGGTCTCGGTGATGCTGGATCAGATTCGTTTGCTGCAGAATCGAACCTTACCCGAAGGGGTTATTGACGAGATCGCCTCGTTCTTTTTGACGCGCCACTATCTCGCACAGGAGACGAGCGCCGCACAGGTCGGCGAACTCGCCCGCTATGAACTGATCGGCGGGGGATGGAGAAACTCCTTCGAATTTTTGAATGGGGTGCGGGCGGTTACTCCGGACGCGATCCGGAACGTCGCGAACAAGTACATGAAGAACATTCGATTTGCTGTCGTCGGAAACGAAGCGGCGATCAACAGATCGATCTTCGTGCCAGCTGCTGAATAGAAAGTTAAGAGTAAATTGATGCCGGGGAGACGGTCTAAGAGACAGTTCCCCGGTCACGATCAACTGTAATAGCCGCCCAGGTTTCCAACCAACCTGCCCGGCTGTCTGTGGCTCGCCTAGAATTCACGCATTTTTATCACTGCGAAAGACCGATACGGCCCAAAAGTTCGGCGAAGCGCGGATCGGAACGAAGCGGATCAAATACCGGATCGACATTCAAGTAGATCAAACCTTCAAATTTCTGCTGGTACATTCGCTCGAGTATTTCGAACG
>DASUSJ010000007.1:0-10940 GCA_036375155.1 Pyrinomonadaceae bacterium | reverse complement strand
ATTGTTTTCCTCGACAAACTGCCCCTCCCAAACCTTGTTGAGCAGCTCGTCCTTTGGTAGAACCCGGCCGCGATTCTCGATCAGGGTGAGCAAAACGTCGAAGGCCTTCGAATTCAGGTCGATCACTTCGCCGTGCCGGGTCAATACTCGCCGCGCGGGGTCGAGAGAAAATTCAGAGAAGGTGTATGTTGGCTGCTCCGTCATGGAACTCAGCCCGCCAAAGAAGATTTAAGAATTATTAATTGCCCAATTAAATACTTTTAATTGGCCGAAGGCGGAGACTTGATGGCAATCGCAAACTACGCGTTCAGCCGTTTTGTGAATGAGGACAACGAGATTCCAAGTTTATCAGACGGCATTACAAATTGAAATATTTGTTTCGCGCGTTCAAAAGGACATCGGCTGAGAGCGTCAATTTTCTAAAAAGGGAGGCTGACAATGGAAAGGATAAAAAATTATCTGCTTGGTTCAATGGTCTTTATTATCGCCACTCTTGTTCTGGCCCTTGCGAACAACGACGTACGACGGGTAATTGCGGAGGAGTTCAAAGACGTGCGGGTTATCAACTCCGTGTCCCAACCCGCGCTGGTGCGGGACGTCGACAGCTCCGTGCGGCTGCCCGTTCATTTCAACCAGTCGTATACAGTTCCAGGCGGAAAGCGTCTCGTCATCGAATACGTCTCATTGCATGTCGCTGCACCGAGCGAGTGCGATTTAATTACCGTTGCATTATCCTCGGAAACTAACGCCTTGCACCTATTCAACCCCACGTTTGTCGGAACATCGACCGTCGGACCTTCTACGGCCTACAGGTACGCAATCAGTCAAGAAACTCGCGCCTACATCGGTCAGAACAGGACCGCTAGTTTCTCAATCCAGAGTTTCGCTGGCTGTAATCCCAATCTGAGTCACGCGGGTGCCACTGGTTATCTGGTGGATCTGCAATAGCGCGTCGGAAGCGGATCGCGGCTTTCCAGGGAGGTTATATATGCGAAAAAGAGTCTTGTATTTTAGTGTCGCAGCACTTCTGTTCGTTCTCCACATCCAAGTCGTCCAATCGCAGACGACGGAATTCTCATACCAGGGAAACTTAAATAGCGCAGGTCAGCCGGCAACCGGAAGCTACGACTTTGAATTCCTTCTTTTCGATTCACTCACCGGCGGCTCACAGGTGGGATCAACGGCCGCTATCAACAATGTCCTCGTCACAAATGGCGTCTTTTCCGTTAAATTAAACTTCGGTGATCAGTTCCCGGGCGCAAATCGCTACCTCGAGATTCGGATGCGGCCCACGGGCCAATCCGGAATGACCATCCTGAGCCCGCGTCAGCTGCTCAATAGCACCCCGTATTCAGTAAAAAGCTTAAACGCGATGACTTCAGCCGTTGCGACCAACGCTTTGAATCTCGGAGGTGTCGCAGCCAACCAATATGTACTGACCACCGATCCGAGAATGAGTGATGCCCGCCCCCCAATGGCCGGGAGTCCAAACTACATCCAGAACGGTGCGTCGCTCCAAGCTTCTTCGAGTTTCAACATTTCAAACACGGGGACGGCGGACATCTTCAATGCAACGACCCAGTATAGTCTTGGCGGTTTGCGAGTCCTGGCAAATCCCGGCGCGAGTAATTTATTCGCGGGGGTAGGAGCCGGAGCTGCGAATACATCAGGCAGCGGAAATGCATTCTTCGGGAGGGCGGCAGGCAGCGCGAATACTACGGGATCCAGTAACACGTTTGTGGGTGCCGGCTCAGGCTCACGAAATACAACTGGCGTTAACAACTCCTTTTTCGGTTCTGGCGCCGGCCCTGAAAATACTACAGGCACCCGCAATTCTTTTTTCGGCGATAGCGTTGCTCTTTCGAATACAACCGGAAGCTCGAACGTGTTTGTCGGACAGAGTTCCGGTTCTTCCAACACTGAGGGATCCTATAACGTATTCCTGGGCACAAATTCGGGCGGCGCGAACGCCACCGGTAATTACAACATCGCCATCGGTTACAACACGAGCGCCGCGACCGGTGGCAATAATAATACCGTCGTGGGTGCGGACACCCGCGTTAACTCTCCAAGTTTCAACTTCGCGAGCGCGATCGGTGCCGGGGCGGTTGCGGCGGCTAGCAATTCGGTTACACTCGGGCGGCCCGAGGGCCAGGATATAGTTCGCATACCGGGCTACCTGGCGTTGTTGCAATTGCACACAGCCGGCACGGTCACCCTCTGCCGCAATGCTTTCCTTGTGGTTTCCACGTGCTCGTCATCCGCACGGTATAAATCAAATATCAACTCATTTACACCCGGACTTGATCTGATCAGGCGCCTGCGGCCCGTTCGCTTTAAGTGGAAGGACGGCGGGGCGGCGGACATTGGCCTGATCGCTGAAGAAGTAAATCTTCTGGAGCCACTGCTGACGACGATAAACGGCAACAACGAGGTCGAAGGTGTGAAATATGACCGTCTTACAGTGGTGTTGGTGAACGCGGTTAGGGAGCAACAATCGCGTCTTGAAGCGCAACAGAACCAGCTCAACAAAGAGAAAGCCCGCAACCTCAGCCTCGAAGAACGACTAGCAAAACAAGAGGCAGCGATCCACGCGCTCAAGTCGGTCCTTTGCCTTGGAAACAAAGCAGCGGCGATCTGTAATCCTCGGGATAACGACATTACGCCGCTACAGCGAAAACCTTCAGACAGGAGAATAAAACAGTGAACAGAATGAAACGCTCTATATCGACCGTCGGCATACTATCGTTATTTGGATTGGTCGGGTCGGGCATGACTGTAATAGCCCAGTCACCGACGATCGCTAAAGATGTCAATGTTGTAAACACGCCGTCCGTGATCGTGACAAACCCAGTCACGTTGGCTAGCGCTCCGGTGACTGTACGCGGCGAGGAAACTGTAACGATCTTCGAGCAAGTTGGAAGCGTGGGTGGTAACACGGGCCCCCGACTAACACTTGGGCCGGTAAACGTCAGCGCGTACAAACAGATTCGTATTGTGGCGGTGAGGGAGTTCGCATGCCCTTCCAATGCCGGTGTTACCGTCACGCCCTATCTGCGATATGGCCCGACCGGGGTACCTTCACCTAACAGAATCCGGTTGGATACTAGTTTTGCGAATGACATGAATCGGGTTTACGAACTGCCCGGGCACGAAGTCGAAGTTCAGCTGGAAGCCAATTTGCCGGAGTGTGGGGTCGACGTAGTAAGAGTCTTAATTTACGGACGTAGAAACTAGCCACTCGCAGGCGCGGTCCGGCGCTCCTGCATCCGGTCCAGCTGATGCTTCGAGGGGTGCGGCCGTTCTTCACCCAATTGATATGGTTACGGCTTTGATATGTCTTGCTCTTTCATCGGCAAGGAGGAACCATGCGGTTGACGACATTTTGTTTTTTGATGTTTTGTCTTAGCGGGGTATCGCTGGCCCAATCGGGTGGAACTTATACGATTACGAAGTCCGTGATCGCCGGCGGCGGCGGGCAGGCGACGGGTGGTAGCTACACCGTAGAGGGAACTATTGGCCAGTCGGTCGCAGGTACTACGTCGGTGGGCGGCACGTTCTCTCTATCCTCAGGTTTCTGGGCAGGTGGTGGAAGTGCAGTCCCAACGTATACTGCGCCGTTCGACTTCGATGGTGATGGCAAGACTGACATCGGCATCTTTCGACCTCTGACAGCCGCCGAATGGTGGATCAATCGAAGCTCAAATGGACTGACTTTCGCGATGCAGTTCGGCGCCGGCACGGACCGCATTGTCGCGGCCGACTACACCGGAGACCGCAAGGCAGACATTGCAATCTGGCGACCGGCCGACGGCAACTGGTACATCCTCCGAAGCGAGGACTTCTCGTTCTTCGCTTTCCCGTTCGGTACGAACGGCGATATCCCGGCTCCCGGCGATTACGACGCAGATGGTAAAGCCGATGCCGCCGTGTTCCGTCCTTCGTCGGCCACATGGTTTATCCTTCAATCGGCCGGCGGCGGCACACGCATCTTTCAGTTCGGAGTAAACGGTGACAAGCCCGTTGTCGCCGATTACGATGGAGACGGAAAGGCGGATGTCGCGATCTGGCGACCAGCCGCTGGAGCGGCCGAATGGTGGATCGACCGCAGCACGGCCGGACTTCTCGCATTCCAGTTTGGTGCCCCGAGCGACAAACCCGTTCAGGGAGATTACACCGGTGATGGCAAGGTCGATGTAGCGTTCTGGCGCCCGGCGTCGGGCGAGTGGTACATCATCCGGTCCGAAGACTTCTCGTTCTACGCATTCCCGTTTGGAACGAAAGGGGACATGCCCGCGCCGGGAGACTATGACGGAGATGCGAAGACCGATGCAACTATCTTCCGTCCTTCGCAGGCGACCTGGTATGTCCAACGCTCGACCGCGGGGATACTGATACAACAATTTGGTGCAAATGGTGATAGGCCGATTCCAAATGCATTTGTTCCCTGAGTCGCGATTGGTGCCCAATAATGTACTAAAGCAAAAATGCCCCGCCGCGAGGCGAGGCATTTTTAAGTTTAGTTGTTCATCCCCTCATCGAGCGGGCGCGCCTTTTCCGCGGTCTCCCGCGAATTGTTGCGGATTTTCATCGAACTGCTTCTTGCAGCCCGTTGAGCAAAAGTAATAGGTCTGACCGTTAAATTCCGATTGTCCGGCGGCATCGGACGTATCGACCTGCATCCCACATACCGGATCTTTTTCTGTAGCCATAATTATCTCTCCTTTGTGGGCATTTGCACTTCCATTTTACCAGCCGAGGCTGAAGTTTCAAACATTCGTACTCGTGCGCCGATCCGACAGGCAGCCTGAAAAAACGCTGTCACAAAATCGCGGGATATTTCTGGTGCTGGTGCGATCTCTTCCGCGCTTTTAGGGCTTTTAGGGCTTTTAGGGGATCAATCCAGCCCCGAACGATCACCGGCTCTCCATTATTGCCTGCCGACAGCTTAGAGCTCTCACTGGCACGGCGCTTGAACATTCTCCCCTGTCGCGGATGCGGATCTCGTTGACAAATGGCGTCAGGGGTTCCATATTTCTTTTGGGTTTATGCTAAAGCGATTCGCCGCATTACTCTTTATAGTCATCATGGCCGGGCAGGTTTCTGCCAGCATATGCGGCTGTCTAGAGGGGCCAAACGAACCCGAACATTCTTGCTGCAAACGTGAGGTCTCCACGAGAGACGTCATGCAGGCAAAGGGGTGCTGCGATACGGGATGTGTTGAGCGGCAGTCTGGTAATCTCGCCCAGGACCGAAACAAGCCTCTCGGATATCTTCAATTCAAGAAAGTCGGCGGACCTCCCGGCACGCACAGGATCCTATTCCTATCCACCGTCATAATAGCTCGGACGGTTGTGGCGGCACCTTACAGTAACCACCGCCTCAAGTATTCTCGCCCTCCCAACCTGTACCTGCGCCATCACGCCTTCCTGATCTAATTTTCTGATACATAGAAACAGCGGCGCCCGTTGTCGGCCGGTGATTTCGTGCGCCGAAGTGTATCTACACACCGGACTTGCGCGCCGTATAAACAAACTAAAGGAGAAACCTGTGTTAAAAACGATCGTCATTCTATCTGTTTCAGCTTTCGCAATTTTCGCCCTCGCATGTGGGAATAATTCGACCTCCGGCACTGCCGGCAAAACTATAAAATCAGGTCCGGTCGGCAGCCTGAACGTAACTCTTTCGAGTTCCGATGGGGTTCTTCGGAAGGGAAAGCAGAACCTTATCGTGACATTCGCCGACGCGTCCGGGAAGCCGGTTGATGTCGGCTCGGCGTCGCTCAACTTCTTTATGCCGGCCATGGGTTCGATGGCGGCGATGAACAATCCGGCAACGCTTACCACGACCAGTACGCCAGGCGTCTACAACGCCACTGTCGATCTGGAAATGAGCGGCGAATGGCAGGCCCAGGTCACGTTCGATGGACCTGCAGGCAAAGGCAGAGGAAACCTGCCGGTAACCGCACAATAGATCGAACGCCGGCGGCGCTTCGGGCACTGCGCCTCCGACCGCGACGTCTAGGAAGACGAAATGATCAACTGGCTGATCGAATGGTCAATCAAAAATCGCATCATCGTGATCGCGGCTTACGTCGCCATCGCGATCGCCGGATATTGGGCGCTGACGCGCACACCTATCGATGCGATACCTGACGTTTCGGACAATCAGGTCATCGTGTTCACGGATTGGCCGGGCCGCTCACCGAAGGAAGTGGAAGATCAGGTGACGTACCCGCTCGTCACAAATCTGCAGGGTTTGCCCGGCGTGCGCACCGTACGGGCAAGTTCGGCGTTCAGCTTCTCGATGATCAACGTGATCTTCGAGGACGATGTCGAACTCTATTGGGCACGCACGCGGATACTCGAGCGGCTGAGTCTCGTCGCGAGACAGTTACCGGAAGGAGTCACGCCGACGCTCGGACCCGACGCTTCCGGTTTGGGACAGGTTTACTGGTACACGCTCGAATCGGACACGATGAGCCTTCGTGATCTCCGGACCCTCCAGGACTGGTTCGTGCGCTACCAGCTCAATTCGACACCGGGTATCGCGGAAGTAGCGACCGTGGGCGGCTACGTTCAGCAATACCAGATCGAGGTCGACCCGAACCGGCTTCGCGCGTACGACATGCCGCTGTCGACGGTTGTTGAAGCTGTCGAGCGTTCGAACAATAATGTCGGCGGCAATGTAGTCGAACAAGCCGGCGAATGGGCGGTCGTGCGCGGTCTCGGTTTGGTCGAATCGGTGGCCGATGTCGAGAACATCGTCATCGGCGCGAGTAACGGCACGCCGATCTATGTCCGGAACGTTGCGGACGTCAAGATCGGTAACGCTTTCCGAACAGGTTCGCTCGACAAGAATGGCAAGGAAGCCGTCGGCGGCGTCGTGATCATGCGTTACGGGATCAGTGCGCTGGAAGCCATAGAGGCGATAAAGCAGAAGGTAGAGGACATCAAGCCGGGACTCCCCGAGGGTGTGCGACTTGTTCCTTTTTACGATCGAACCGATCTCATCAACCGCACGGCTGACACTTTGAAGTGGGCGCTCGCCGAAGAGTTCATTCTCGTAACACTCGTAAACCTCTTCTTCCTCGCGCACTTCCGATCCATCTTTATCGTCACGATACCGCTCCCGATGGCGGCCCTCGTATCGTTCCTTTTCATGTACTTTGCCGGCGTGACATCGAACATCATGTCGCTAGCCGGGATAGCGATCGCCGTGTCCGATCTCGTCGACGCGGGGATTGTCGTTACCGAGAACGCGTATCGCGCGCTGGAAAAAGAGGGAGCGACTGCGTCGAATCGAGAACGCGTGTGGGCGATCGTGGGTGAGGCAACGAAGATGGTCGGCCGTCCGATCTTCTCATCGATGGCGATCATCGTGTTCGCATTCTTCCCGGTCTTTGCGCTGACCGGACAGGAGGGTAAGCTCTTTCACCCTCTCGCGTATACGAAGACATTTGCGATGATCGCCGCTGCGGTGATGGCAGTGACGCTTGTTCCGGTTTTGTGCGGGTTCCTGTTAAAGGGAAAGCTAAAACCCGAAGAGGCGAACCCGATCATGCGCTTCCTCCGAGGGTTCTACAAACCGCTGCTCGTCAAGGCTCTGAATAATCGCGTCGCGACCGTCGCCGCAGCTCTTGTGTTCTTCCTTGGGGCGATGCTCGTCACAACACAGATCGGCAGCGAATTCATGCCGCCGCTCAACGAAGGCGATCTGCTCTACATGCCGGTCACCGATCCGGGGATCTCTCTGGATGAAGCGACGCGCATTCTGAGCAAGCAGAACGAGATCCTGGTTTCATTTCCCGAGGTCGCCTGGGCCGTCGGCAAGGCGGGGCGAGCGGAGACCTCCACCGACCCCGCGCCGATCAACATGAACGAAACGGTCGTTCACCTCAAGCCCGAGAGCGAATGGCGCCCTGATATGACGCGGGAAAAATTGATCGCCGAGCTTGATGCGGCGTTGAGGATGCCCGGCGTTACCAATATCTGGACACAGCCGATAATCAATCGTATCGAGATGCTTGCGACGGGGATCAGGTCGCAGGTCGGCATCAAGATCTACGGTAACGATCTAGATACCCTAGAACACCTGTCTCGCCAGGTCGCCGGTGTCGTGCGCAGCGTTCACGGTGCGGCCGACGTTTATCCCGAACAGATCGGCGGTGCGCCGTACATCGATATCGACGTGGACCGGACGGCCGCGGCGCGGTATGGCATTGACGTCAGAACGATCCAGGATGTGATCGAAAAAGGCATCGGCGAAGTAAACCTTACCGTCACGATCGAGGGTCGCAACCGATTTCCGATACGAGTGCGATACGCCCCTGAATTCAGACGGTCGCCGGAAGCGATCGGTCAGATCCCGATCGTTGCGCCGAGCGGTGCACCGATCCCGCTCGCTGAGCTTGCCGAGATCAGGACCGTTGAAGGACCCGCGATGATCCAGAGCGAGAACGGTCTACTCCGCGGAACCGTGTTGCTTAATGTTCGCGGCCGCGACATCGGCAGTTTTGTCGATGACGCAGATGCCGCGATCAAACAGCAGGTCGCGGTCCCGGCAGGCTACTACTTTCAGTGGAGCGGACAGTACGAAAATCAACAACGGGCGCGCGCGCGGTTGATGGTGGTCGTGCCCATAGTCATTCTGATCATCTTCGCGACTCTATATTTTACCTACAACTCTTTTCTTGAAGCGGCCCACGTTCTACTCGCCGTGCCGTTCGCGCTGACCGGCGGGTTCTACCTTTTGTGGATGCTGCAATACAACTTTTCTGTCGCGGTGTGGGTGGGGTTCATTGCGCTTTTTGGCGCTGCGGTCCAGACCGCGATAGTGATGGTCGTTTACCTGGAAGAGGCGGTCGAGCGTAAGAAGCGTGAACTGGGTAGGCTTGATCGCGAGTCCCTACTCGACGCCGTGACCGAGGGCGCGTTGTTAAGGCTGCGACCGAAAGTAATGACGGTAACAACCATCCTCGCCGGTCTTCTGCCGATCATGTGGAGCACCGGCGCCGGCTCAGAAGTAATGAGGCCCCTCGCCGTACCGGTTTTCGGCGGGATGGTGTCGAGTCTTATTCACGTTTTGATCGTAACGCCCGTGATCTTTTACTGGCTGCGGTTGTACGAACTTAAGCGTCGCGATTCGCTCGAAACGCACGAAGGGTAGCTGATGATGCTAAAGATCCTAGTGAAAAACGGATGGCTGCTGGCGACCCTGCTGGTTGTAGTCCCTGTGATCAGGGCACAGCTTCCCCAGCCCGTTCCGCTCGTGAGTTTTACCAAATATCTCGATCAAACGAACGGAATGACGGTTCAGGAGGCCGTCGACATCGCGCTCCGCAACAATGCCGAGCTTATCGCGATGCGCAAGGAGGCGGAGGCGGGCGAAGCGCTTTTGCGACAGGCGGGGCTTAGGCCAAATCCGAGCGTCGAGTTAAGCAGCTCGCGCCAGATCGGCGGACCTGACAACAGTTACATGATCGAAGGTTCGCTTCCGCTTGAACTCGGCGGGCGCCGCTCCGGAAGGATCCGTGTGGCGGAGAGGGAACTGGAGATCCGGCGATACGCCGTGGCCGAACGCGAGAGACAACTCGCCGGCGACGTGCTCGACAAGTTCGGCGAGTCGCTTGCGGCTATCTTTAAGCTGAGATTCACCGAAGAGATACTGGGCGTCGTCACCGAAAACTACGGCCTGGTTTCGGCTCAGGTGGGCGAGGGCCGCCGACCACCGCTCGAGCAAAACATGGAGCTGGTCGAGCTCAACCGTATCCGCGCGATGCGTGAAACGAGTGAGGCCACGGTCGAGCTCCGGCTTCTCGAGCTGAGAAATCTTTTGGGGATGGCTCCGGAAGAGCGTCTCGCGCTGCGCGGTGACTTCGATCGCTTGAACGAACCGGTGCCGCCCGAGATCGGCGCCGTCGATCGGGCTCTTCAGACGCGGCCGGATCTGATGGGCGCGCGGACGGTTGAGCTGCTGGCGGCTGCTCGTGCGGAGCAGGCACGCGCCGAGGGCCGCATCGATGCCGACGTGATGCTCGGGTATCAGCAGATGCGTTCCGGGTTTCCTTTGCTCGGCATCGAGGAGCACACCGGTGCGCTGCTGCCGATCGACAGCAAGTTCAAGTTTTTCACCTTCGGAGTAAAGCTCATGCTGCCGGTGCGAAACAGAAATCAAGGAATGGTCGCCGCCGCGCTTTTGGAAGGAGAGGCGGCCCGGAGCCGTCGCGAGTTTGGCGAGCTGACAGTTCGTCGCGAGGTTGCCGCCGCATATGTACGCTACAACCGAGCGGTGCGTGCCAAAGAGATATATCGAGTCGGCGTTCGCGATCAGGCAGCGGCCAATCTCGACGTCGTCCGGCAAACGTATGAACTTGGCTCGACGACATTGCTTGATTACATCGCCGAGCAGAGGCGTTTTATCGAAACGGAAAATGGCTACATCGACGCACAGCTGGAAGTGTATCTGGCGCGAGTCGAGATACTGCGAGCGGCTAATCTCCCGGAACTTACAAACAAATGAACGACAACGACAATGTCGAACTAAACGAGGCTGGCGACACCACCGCAGCGAGCGAGACAAGATCCTCCCGACGCCTTCATCCGGCGGCAATAGCGGGTATCATTCTTGGCGCCGTTCTGCTAGTCGTACTTGTTGTCTGGCTGGTCGGCAGCGGTGATTCCGGCCGACCGGTCCCGGCTCCGCGATCCGGAAGCGTAGACGAGCAGTCGTCCGGTACAACGACGAGCCGGACGTTGACGTTGTCGCCGGAGCAACTGCAAAATGCGGGCATTACGATCGAAACCGTCGGCGAGCAGTTGTCAGTAGCGAGTGAAACAACTTCCGCAACTGGCGTCGTTGAGGCGAACGCTTATCGCCAGACGCCGGCGGTCGCTCTATTAGGCGGTATCGTGCGACGCGTGATACCTGAATTGGGCGAA
>DASUSJ010000006.1:0-8490 GCA_036375155.1 Pyrinomonadaceae bacterium | reverse complement strand
ATAGCGAACGGCAGTTGCGAATCGCTCACCGATTTTGTCTTGCCGTCGCGGATCAGCTCAGCGACCGCCGGGAACGTATCGACCTTCAGCGACCGTCCGTGTTCTTCAACGATCTTCAGGACGCGTTTCGGTTTGACTCCCTCAGCCGATTTGAAAGATACGAGTGAGATCTTCTTGCCGGCCTGATCCAGCACACCGAGCGCGCCGTAATCGGCACCCACCAGGCTGATCGCGCGTTCCAATGCACGGTCCGACACTTCGTTGAAATCGGCATGCGAGTTGAGCGTGTTGGCGATCTCAAGCAGCGCGTTCGTGCGTTTTGATTCCTGCTCCTGAGCCACGTAAAGGCTCGTATACCGGTAACCGATCGCGAGCTGCTGCGCGATCGATTCGAGAAAGGTGACCTCCTCGTCGAGCCATACCCGAGGTTGACGAGTGTCATGCAATCCCAACAGGCCGAGCACCTCACCGCTGAGCATGATCGGGATCACGAGCAGCGAACGAGTGCCGAGCGCCTTCGCAAAAAATTTTAATGTTGCGTCTTTTGACTTCGAGGTATCGTTGATGCGGACCGGTTTGGTTACGTCAAACTGCTCGCTCAGACGTTTCAGATCGATCGGAATGATCGTTCCTAAGCTCGAGGGTATCTTCTCTTCTCGTCGCCATTCATGATTTATGCGGAGTTCTTTGCCTTCGACAAGCTGGAGAAGATCGCAGCGGTCCGCCTCGAGCATCCGGCCAATCTCCGAGACGACAACATTCAAAAAGCGTTCGAGCTCGATGTTCTTAGGTAGGTCGCGGGCGAGCCGGCTAATGATCCCTTCACGAGCCTGATGCATCTTGAGCTTTCGCTCCGGGGAAAGGGTTTGTGTAGCGGCGGCGTCTTTGTCCATAGATGGTAGTACCTAATGTGCGGCGACCACCCGTCGATGTCAAGTTGACACACACCACCAGCTCAGTGTGTTTTTTGGAGTCAAGAAAAGAAGTACTTGCGCGCACCTCGACCCTCGAAATTAACCTAATTTCCAGGTATCTAAGGTGTGCGGTTTTATTTCGATAAGTATCGGCTTAGTACAGGCTCAAGGTCTTCGAAATCGATCGGTTTACTTAACGAGGCGTCACAACCCGCCTCAAGAGCCTTCTTTCTCGCGGACTCGCCGTAAGCAGTTATCGCAATAATTGGGGTTCTTCGGCCGATATTTTGCTCGCGGATCTTTCGCGCCGCCGTCAATCCGTCCATGCCCGGCATCGAAATATCCATCAGAATGAGATCCGGGGCCTGCTTTTTTACAGCCTCAATGGCCTCATAGCCATTCGTCGCTTCCGTGACATCGAACCCATAATCCTGAAGGATAAACTTCATGAATTCCCGAGTGTCTTCGTAATCTTCTACAACTAAAACCTTCGACTTCATACCTTACCGCCCAAAGCAAAACTGCAAATTAGCTGGAGTATTTTCATACACCGCGCCTACATCTCGCTCCCCAGTTCGCAAGTCGGGTGCCAGAAATGTAATCAGCTGTACAAATCAGGTGGGTCGGGTTGGGGAGGGGCGGGGTCCGGCGGGGCTCGGGACAGGTGTCGGTGGAGGCAGTTTGCTGTCGGGTGATGGCGACGGTGCGGCGTTCGAGTTGGTCGTGTTTGAATTTCCAGACTTCTTTTCTTCTTTGGGAGTAGAAGAATAGCTGACCCGCTTCCGGCCCGCCTCGGCGTCTTCCAAAAGCTCCTGGGCACGGATATTCTCGGGATCGAGCTCGAGTGCTTTTTTCAGCGCACTGACCGCTTCCTGGTACTGCGCGAGTTTGATCAGGATAGCTCCGAGCTCCGTCTGGTATTCAGTGTCGTCTTCGTAGAGTTTGACCGCCTGCTTTAGCGCTTTCGCCGCGTCCTCGTCTTCGTTCAGTTTGTTATAAGCGCGCCCGAGATTGTAATACGCTGCATGGTCCTCCTCGTTCGCCTCGATGATCTTCTTGTATGCGGCGACCGCCTTCTCAAACGCTATCTCGGAATTCTTTTTTACTTCACGCGTGCCGGTGGGCGACGGCGTCGTGTTCGCGTCTGTGACCGCGAGAGCTTTGTCACGAATTTCCGCGAGTCCATACGCGATCCCCAGCCTGAACCAAGCCTCTGCAAGATCCGGGTTAAGCTTTACCGCCTGATTCAGCGCGTCGATGGCTTTATCCGTTTCACCTGTATCCAGGAACTTAGTGCCGTCGGCGAGAGCAACGTTCGCATCACTGTATTCCGGCAGCGGCTCATACGCTGCGTTCGCATTCTGCTGAATGGATTCGTCCGTACCGGCGCTTCCCCAACAACCCGCCGAAGCAAGCAGCACAAACATACAGATGAGTGTAAGCAAACCTCGCATTTATTCAGTGATGATCAGCCCGGAGGAAATACGAATGGCCGACCGGCGAGGAGATGAACGTGGAGATGAAATACCGTCTGTCCGCCGTCTGCATTGGTGTTCACGACGACGCGATAACCTTTTTCCGCAAACCCCTTCTCGCGAGCGATTTCGGCGGCGCTCAATAACAAATGACCGAGCGTGTCCTTATTTTCGGAACGCGCCGTATCGAGCGAATCGACATGCTCGCGCGGGATCACGAGAATGTGCGTCGGCGCCTGCGGACTGAGATCGTTGAAAGCAACGCAGGTCTCGTCTTCAAAGACACGCTCCGAAGGGATCTCGCCGGATGCGATCTTACAAAAAATGCAGTCGTCGAGTTTCATGTTCTTTTAGCATATGAAAAGCGATTAGGGGTTAGCAATTAGTTACTAGCTATTAGCTGGGAGAATGAACTGCATTCAATTCAGCCTTCTGTCTACCTCCTTAAACTTCCTGCTTCTTCGTTCCAAGCCGCGATCGCGGCGACAATGAGTAAGCCCATGGTGAGCGAATCGAACCTCTGGACCGTCGAGGCCACAACTACTCAGCACCGAAGGTGCGAAACCAGCCATCAGCAATCAGCTTCCACCTTCTAACTACCGTCAGCCGCCAACTCTTCGGTCGCTAGATTGTCGGAGATACGTTCGATGTCGGCACCGACTGAACGGAGCTTTCGTACGATCGTTTCGTAACCGCGGTCGATATGGTAAACACGATCGATCAACGTTTCCCCGCTCGCGCAGAGCGCCGCGAGGACCAGTGATGCCGACGCTCGGAGGTCGGAGGCGATTATTGGTGCGCCGGCAAGCTTTCGCGGGCCGTGAACTACTGCCGTATTGCCGGATACGCTGACGTCGGCCCCCATTCGTATCATCTCTGAAGCATGCATGAAACGGTTCTCAAATATCGTCTCGGTGATCTTCGAGGTACCTTCCGCTTGTGTCATCAACGCCAGATACTGCGCCTGCATGTCGGTCGGGAAAAGCGGATGCGGCTCCGTCGTTACATCGTTTGCCTTTAGACCAGCTCCGTCGCGTTTCACTAAGAGAGTGCTGGGATTGAGCTCTTCGATCTCGACACCGGCGGAGCGCAATTCGTTCATTACCGCACGAATATGTTCCGGATTACAGCCTTTGATCTCGAGCTCTCCGCCCGTAATTGCTGCCGCGACGATGAACGTTCCAGTCTCGATTCGATCCGGGATAATCGTATGCTCGGCACCGCCCAATTCCTCGACGCCTTCGATTTCCATGACCGGCGTGCCGGCGCCCTTTATACGAGCGCCCATCTTGTTCAGAAGCGCGGCGAGGTCTTCGATCTCGGGTTCCTGGGCCGCATTCCGAATAACCGTCTGCCCATCGGCAAGGGCAGCGGCCATCATCACGTTTTCGGTTCCCGTTACGGTGACTTTTTCAAAATCAATATTTGCGCCAGTCAAGCGGCCTCTCGGCGCGCGAGCGACTACATCCCCCGATTCCAGTGCTACTGTCGCGCCTAATTGTTCGAAGGCTTTGAGGTGCAGATCGATCGGTCGTGTTCCGATCGCGCAGCCGCCGGGCAAACTCACTTTCGCCTGGCCGAACCGCGCAAGAAGTGGTCCCAGTGCCAGCACACTGGCTCGCATCGTCTTTACCAGGTGATAAGGCGCCTCAAAAAGTTGGATGTTGCTGGCCGTAACTTTGTGAGTTCGCAGCTCCGGCGTCAGGACCGTCGCGCCGAGATCTTCAAGAAGCCGGCGCTGCGTGATGAGATCCTTAACGTAAGGCACATTGTGGAGAGTAACGGTTTGCGACGTCAGAAGCGTCGCTGCGAGACACGGCAGCGCGGAATTCTTTGCGCCTCCGATCTCGATCTTTCCAGCGAGCGGCCGGCCGCCGCGTATTAGAAATTTGTCCATCTGATTCAAAAAGAGCCCGAATGGCGGCTCTTTTATCCAAACACGTTATAGACGCGAGAAACAGATGTTAGCACAGCGGTGATGGGACGCGCATTGCCAACGAATACCTTTTGTTTGAAAATCACACTATCCGAATGAACGACGAACACCCGAACGCTCCGGTTAATTTTCCGGCGTCCACTCTTGAAAAGAGCGACGCCGACCTGGTCCGCGAGTGCCGGGGTGGAAATCAGAATGCGTGGGACGAGCTGATCGCGAGATACCAACGGCTGATCTATGCGATACCGCGACGGGCGGGCCTTACGGATGAACAGGCCGCAGACGTTTTTCAGGATGTGTTTCTGACACTGTTCGAAAAGCTTGACGCGATCGAGCATCCCGAGAAGATCAGATCATGGATCGTGACGACCGCGAAGTTCAAGACTTGGGGAACGGTGCGGGCATCGAAGGGATTGTATTCTCCTGAGACCGAGGAGGAGATGGAACAGGAGCTGGCCAACCTTGTCGACAAAACACCCCTCGCGGACGAAACGCTGATCGAGCTCGAGCAACAGCATCTGATTCGCACGGCGCTCACAAAGCTTGAAAAACGATGCCAGACGATATTGTCGATGCTCTATCTTCGCCAGGCCCCGGTTAGCTACGCTGAGGTCGCCGAAGCCGTCGGTGTCGGGGAGACAAGTATCAGCCCGCTCAGATCCCGGTGCTTGAAGAAGCTTGAAAAATTGCTTGCGACCTAGTGTCTTTTTCGGAGGTCCTGCCGCACTGTTCTGTTGGACGCGGCGGTGCCGCATAGAACGATGAGCACGGAAAAGAAACTTCAACACATTATTGACTTGATGCGACGGGACGACTCCACTGACGCTCCGGCTGATTCTGTTCGCTGGGCGAGCAATCTTTTCCGCACACGCGCGGCCGAGTCGGAACGCTCCCTCCTCAAGAAAGTGGCAGCGATCCTACAGATGGAGATATCGCCAAAGAACGCCGCCTTCGGAGAGCGGTCTGCTTCCGCATCACAAGCCCGCCAGTTACTGTTTCAGGCGGAGGAGAACGCTATCGACCTGCGGATCGAGCCTTCGCAGAGCGGATTTAGTATCCGGGGTCAGATACTCGGAGAGGGATTCGCGAGTGCGTGGGTGAAACTTTTCAATGACTCAAATGTTTTTGCGATACGGGCAACTGAAATGAGCGAATTCGCTTTTAACGATGTGCCGCCCGGCCGGTACGAGCTTTCCATACTAGGTGAGAAAGCGGAAATCAGCCTGAAGACGATCGATATCGAGTAGAGATATCCACAACCGAAAGTCCGGCGGGAGCCCGAACGGGTTTCCCGCTTTTTTTCTGTTTAGCTAAACTGGTCTCACCTCGTTCTTAAAGATGAAGAGATCGACGCTCGCAGCTCGGCTGGTCAGTGCGCGGGACAACAGCGAGAGGAAAAGGCTGCTTGCTGACAATCGCGGGCTCGTGGACGTGCGCCTCGCGCGAGCATTGAAGGACGAATGTTATCGCGTTTGGACATCGGCGCCTGCGAAGGCACGAAACGCCGCGGCGGCGCTTAGAAATCTCGTGACGTTCGCTCCTGACAACGAGGTCCATGCGCTGCGCTACTGGGTCGAGGGTATCGCGGACATAACAAGGGGAAAGCTTGAATCCGCGATCGAGAATCTCGATTCCGCCTCCTCTATCCTCCGACACCTGGGATTGGAACACGAGTCGGCTCAACCCCAGGTTGCAAAGCTGATCGCGCAGGCGATGCTGGGCCGCTATGACGAAGCGCAACGATCCGGGAAAAAGGCCTTGAAGATATTTGAGAAGTTCGACGATCAACTTGCCGCCGGCAAGATCGAGATGAATCTCAGCAATATCGTTTCGCGTCGTGACGAGTATAGACTCGCGGAACGTTATTGCCTTTCCGCCTACCGGCGGTTCGAGAGTTTAGGCGAGCGGAGCTGGCAGACGATGGCGGAAAACGGACTTGCCAATACCTACGCTGAGCTCAATGATTTCAAGCGTGCGGAAGAGTTTTATGACAGTGCATTGCGCCGTGCCCGATCCTCTCGGATGCATGCAACAGTCGCTGAGATCGAGGCGAGTCTCGGCAACCTCGCCCTCTTTCGCGGGCAGTACGCAGAAGCGCTTCGGTGGCTGGAGCGATCGCGTCGGATGTACGAAAAGCTCGGCATGCCGCATCAAACCGCAGTGGCCGAGCTTGAGATCGCAGATATCTACGGCGAGTTGAATCTGACTGCAGAAGCCACAGAGTTGTATCGCCGGCTTGTCGGCGTGCTTCGTGGCTTGAAGATGAGGGCTGAAGAAGCTCGAGCACGCGCGAACTTCGGAAAAGCGTCGCTCGCAGCGGGAGATCTTCGGCACGCGCGTATTGAGTTAAAGCGATCTGCCGCGCTGTTTCAAGCTGAGGGCAACGGTATCGCTGCGGCAGCTGTTACGCTCGGACTTGCTTCGCTCGAAGTCGCTCGCGGAAGGCACAGGGAGGCCCTCACCCTGGCCGATGACGCAGGCTTCACTCTAGACGAAAGTGATAACCTTCGGCTCCGCCTATCCGCGAGATGGCTGCGAGCTGATATTCTCGCGAAACTCGATCGTCTCGACGAAGCTGATAAATTACTCGATCAGACGCTGAAAGAAGCAACGCGGTCCGAACAACCCGCGATCGCCCAAGCGGTAACGAATTCCCTCGGGACCGTGGCGCAAAAGCGCGGGAATATCCGACGCGCCGAATCAATGTTCGAGGCGGCGATCAGATATGCGGAAGGGGCACGTGCGCCCCTACCCGGTGAAGACTTTCGTATGGCGTTTCTCGCGAAGACCCTCGAACCGTACGGGAACCTTACGCGCCTATTTCTTGAGCAGGGAAAGTTAGACAAAGCATTCACATGTGTAGAGCGTTCTCGATCGAGGTCGCTGCTCGAAGGCATTTCCACACGACAGAAAGGCACTACTCAAGCCGAAGGAAGAATTCGTGAGGAACTGAATTGGTATTACAGCCGTCTTGACCGTGGCGGGCAGGAGGACGCGGCGAAGTTTCAAAGCGAGATCCGGAAACGCGAGAAGCAGCTCGCCGACAATGCGCTGAGAAACCAGAGTTTATCGGGCCGAGCTTCAAGGTTGCCGCGCACCGAATTTGACCTCGCCGCTCTTCAGAATCGCCGGTTGGACGATCGGGTGCTGATCGAGTTTGTCGAGGGCGCCGGAATGTACTCGGCGTTTGTCATCACAAAAGACAAGCTGGATTACGTGGCTGATCTTGCGTCCGGCGACGAGATCCTCTCACTTCTCGAAGGGCTTCATTTTCAGTTCGGGTCGCTTCGATTCGGTAGTGACGCAGTTCGTGGATACGCTGGACAACTCAAGACACGGGCAGATCATTATCTCGAGAGATTGTATTCGAAGCTTCTTCGCCCGGTGGAACGGCTCGTCGACGGTCGCGATCTGGTGATCGTTCCCGCAGGAGGTCTGAACTACGTCCCGTTTCATGCTTTATTCGATGGTGAGAGGTATGCGATACAGTCTCGGGAAATTGTTTACGCACCGAGCGCTGCCGTTTGGCTGTTGTTGAATTCGCGACGCCGTCAAAGTTTCAGAAACGCATTGCTAATGGCATTCGCCGACGAGAAAATTCCGCTCGTCGATCGAGAGATAGAACAACTCGCACGCACCATCCCGAACGCAGCAAAGTTTACGGGCCGGCGAGCGACGTTTTCCGCTTTTGGTTCGAATGCCCACCAGTTCGACATCGTCCATCTGGCCTGTCACGGCCAGTTTCGCCCCGACAATCCGATGTTTTCGAGTCTTCATCTTGCCGATGGCTGGGTGACCGTGCGAGATGTGTGTGCATACGAGCTGAAAGCGGGACTTGTCACCCTGAGTGCGTGCGAGACAGGGCTGAGCAAGGTTTTCGCCGGCGAAGAGATACTCGGCCTTGCACGCGGATTTTTGTCAGCCGGTGCTAAGTCGCTTGTTCTTAGCCTTTGGACGGTGAACGACGAGGCGACCGCCAAGCTGATGGCGGCCTTTTACTCTAACCTGCAACGCGGGTTCGGCGTTTCCGCATCCTTAAGAATTGCTCAAACAGAATTCATTGATCGCGGCGAGCACCCCTACTATTGGTCACCCTTTTTCGCGATCGCATAAGAAAATCTCATCTTGACTGTCTTTTCACAGGTATTTCCCGCACTGTGCTAAG
>DASUSJ010000005.1:0-13229 GCA_036375155.1 Pyrinomonadaceae bacterium | reverse complement strand
TCATCATCGTCGTCAAAATAAACCGTGTCTTCCGACGTGCCGCGTCGGCCGCTCGCATCTTTAACAAGAATCCGGAAATCAAGGTTGTCGTCCGGGTCGCCTATCTTCGGCCGCGGCATCGAGATCTTACCCGCGCCGAAGGAATTGGTTCGTATTCTCCCCACGGTTTTGAACTTATCCTCGTCCTCGAGGCTCGCCCGGATCTCGACATCACACTCAGCCGGCGTGCCGTCGGCGTAAAATGCGGATACATATGTGTTCATCGGCAGCCGCGAGTTGCCGTGATTGTCTCCGCGGATCAGATAGACGTGGATGGGTTCGCGACTTACCCGAATGTCGAATCGGCGCTGCTCGGTCCGGTTTGTTGTAACGTCGGTAAAGTAAGCAGCAAACTTTATGTCGTCGTATTTGTCCCATCGATCGTCCTTGAGTTCTTTGTGCGTTTCACTCAGATCGAAACGCGCAACGAACTTTCCTTCTGCGTCGATCTCGCCTTCACGAACCGCTCCCTCGTCGATGTCATACTTCTGTTCTTTCCAGTTCCACTCGCGCCTGTTTTCCTCAACCACGCGAACCTTTCCCTTCGTTACCGGCTTTCCGAACAGATAGTCAGCACGAACCTCGATCTCTGCTTCTTTATCATCGGGCAGGTAGAAGGGTTTCGACGGTTTTGCGGTAACGACAAAGTTCGGCAGGTCGTACCGCGATACCTTCACCTTATGCCATCCGATCTGTTGGCCATCAGAGTCGCGGATCTCGATCCGGTAATCCCCAAGTTTCGCGTTTGACGGTATCCGCCATGACATTGCCGCGATGCCGTATTCCGAGGCATTGACCGTTTCGCGATAAAGTAGCGTGTCGTCGTCGTCCGTCACGCGAAACTCAACGTCGGCTCCGCCAAGTACGGTCTTCGCCTCAGCTCCCTTGAGCACGATTCCCCGGAGATTAAGGACTTGACCAGGCTGGTAGATCGGCTTATCAGCGAGAGATAAAACTTGGACGTCCTCGCCGAGAGTGCTCAAATCTTCTTCCGCCGTTCGGAGCAGACCAGATTTTCTGCCTGTCACCTTGATCTTTCCATCCCCGTCTAGTCTTGCGTCGACGGGTATCGCGAAATCGAGAACCGCAAAACCGTCGACGTCGGTCTCGCCCGACGCAGCGAGTTTCAAATTTGATTCGTCTTCCCCCTTCAGATCCAGGATTATGTTTGTGTCAACGCGAACGCCGGACACAGGTTGCCGATCCACCGGACTCGTAGCGCGAACCCGGACCCGGTAAGCCACACCGGCGAGAACACTGTTCGAAGCACTTATCCGCAGCTCAAACAGACCGCGAAGCATTTGTGAAAGCGAGATGATCCCGTTCGCATCGCCCAGGCGATAACGCAGCCGGTACCATGGCAATTCGGAGTTTGCGATCTCACGAAGTCTCCCGAGCGGAAAGCTAAATTCGATCTGCTGCTCGCCGCTACGGATGCGCAACGCGGATCTCGTTTGGAGTGCCGCTACCTTGCCGTTCACATCGAGCAGCTCAACGCGCGCATCCGTGGCTCTTCCCCCGTCGTCACCCGCAATGGACAATCGTACGACCGCCTTATCGCCTTCGATCCAGGCGGTCGAAGCTTTCTCGTTTACTGTTTGTCCGACGACTGGTGCGACGAGAAAAAGACACACGGGTATCAAACGGAAAAGGAGACCGCGCATAAGCGTTAACCTCAGGTTGTATTGGAATTTGTGCCGACCGTGTGATGCAGCGAGATTTTCGTAAGGTTGCTTTACGGGAGAGCCGCGGCGTGGCTGAGGATTGCTCCCACAGCCCCGGCGGCCGAGAGAAAGTGCCGATCGGGCGCCCCGTGGGGGCGCTTTGATAGCATCGCGACCGCGCAGCCGGCCGCCGAATTTCCCGAGATAGTTATCGATAACCACGCCGGCGAGTGAGTCGCGGGTTCAGCTGCCGTGCCGTATTGCCGCGTGGCAGCAACTACGATGGTGCAATATTTCGGCATGGTATAATTTTTCCACCCAGAACTTCCCCTACGCTCCACCAATTTAGTCGATCGCTGTTTCGCTAAAGTGAGGTTTAGAATGACAAAACTCAGCGTGAACCGAAACCAATATGAGGTCGATGCGGACGCGAATACACATGTGTCAGGCATATACCGCGGCGGTTCAGGAGTGGGCCGATAACGGCGGAACGTGTCCCAAATGATCCGTCCTGCGGATACCAGATCCACGCGGCTTTGTCTCGTTAGTATGACAAGCCGCATTTTTTTCACGAGATAGATGAAAGAGATCAAAGAAATTCTAGACAGAGTTTCGACCTTCGGGTCGAACGAGCGTGCGATCCTCGCGACGGTTGTCGATGTGCAAGGCTCGGGATACCGTCTGCCCGGCGCGCGGATGCTGATACTCGAGAACGGTGATACGTTCGGGATGGTATCAGGCGGCTGCCTTGAGGCCGATGTTCTTGAACGAGCGAGGAAGATCTTATCGAGCGGACGTGCCGAGGTGTTCACTTACGATACGACCAATGATGAAAATTCCGTCTTCAGCTTGAACATGGGTTGTCGCGGCGTGGTAAGGATCCTGCTCGAGCCGGTCGGGAGAGAAAACAGTCTGCTGAGATCGTTTCAGGATTCCGGAAAAGATCGGGAAGACAGGACCATAGCAACCCTCATCTCTGCAGAGTCAGATGTGGCTGTGGGAAGTCGAGCGGTCTACACTCGATCGGCGGGGTTTGTCAACAATGATCTGCCGCACTCCTTGCAGACCCTGCGGTCGCTAGAGGACCAATGTAGACAGTTCCACGAGTCTGACCGCGACTACAGTTTCCACACGTTCGAAGCTTCGGAAGGCTCGCTCGAGTTCGCGTTCGAATCGATAAAGCCACCCATTTCGCTGCTCATCTTCGGTGCCGGCGCGGATGCCATTCCGCTCGCACGCCTCGCCTCGGAACTCGGGTGGCAAGCTAGTGTGTTCGATCACCGGCCCGCGTATCTGACAAACGAGAGATTTGCCACGGCGGAAAGGCTGGTTGCGTTCGATCGCGAAACTCCGATCGGATCCATGGGCGGCGACTCGCGCACTGTTGCGGTGATCATGACGCACAACTACGAACACGACAGGCGAATTCTTCGGCAACTCCTGAGATCCAGCGTCGCTTATATCGCCGCCCTCGGACCAAAACGCCGAACCGAACAGCTGCTCGACGAGATCGCTTCTGACGGCGAGAATTTCACGGGCGAACAACTCGCTCGTCTCTACGCCCCGGCTGGTTTGGATATCGGCGCAGATAGCCCCGAAGCGATTGCTCTCTCGATCGTAGCGGAAATACAAAGCGTTCTGCGGAATCGGGGCGGCGGGCGCCTCAGGGATAGGCAGGGGTCGATCTATGACCGGAAGCGAGAATCTTAAGATCGGCGCCGTCGTAAAAACAGTTTGCGATCATCCCTTTGTTAACGCCGATACCATCGGCCGTCTCGTCACGAGATTTCAAGAAAGCGACAAACAGATCATCGCCACCGAGTATGACAGCGTCCGTTGTACCGTCGCTATTTCGCGAGAGAGTTCAGCAGCCCTGGCGAAGCTAGGAGGCGACAAGCGTGCTCGCGATCTGATCAGGGATCCGAGGTCTCGATCGAGACGTCGAAATAAACGAGGCGGCCATTAACATCGATGATCCCTGTCCCATCAGCCACGTCAGACCTCTGTGAACACAGAGATCTATAAATTCTTCAAAACCCAATCCGTCATCATTTGATACCAGTGCTTTACCTGCGCGGGATTTGCAATGCCGTGACGCTGGGTAGGGTAGAGCATGAGATCAAACTGCTTGCCTGCTTTCTGAAACTCGTAGGCCAGCTGCGTCGCGTTCTGCATGTGGACGTTGTCGTCCATCATCCCGTGGATAAGGAGGATCCGCCCGTGCAGGTTACCTGCTGCTTTCAGGACCGATGTTTCGTCGTATCCGGCCGCGTTATTCTGGGGCGTCATCATGTAACGCTCGGTGTAGATCGAATCGTATAGCCGCCAATCGGAGACGATACCGCCGGCGATGCCCGCCTTGAATGACTTGCTGTGTGTCATCGCATAGCTCGTCATAAATCCGCCGTAGCTCCATCCCCAGATGCCGATGCGGTCGCCGTCGACGTACGGCAGCGATTTCAGATAGCTCAAGCCGTCCTCGATATCGCGAAGTTCGAGCACCCCCATACGCTTGTAGACCGGCCAGGTCGATTCCTGCCCTTTGCCGCTCGCGGTGCGGTTGTCACAGATCCAGATGATGTAGCCCTTTTGCGCGAGCATGTGATGCCACATTCCCCGCGTGCCGCCCCACGCGTTTCGCACCGAAGGAGCGTGCGGCCCGGCGTAGGTGTATTGAAGGACCGGATATTTTCTACTCGGATCGAAGTCGGGCGGCTTGATCATCACCGCTTCCATCTCAAAACCATCGCGCGTTTTTACTTTCAGAAACTCAGGCTTACCAAGTTTGTACTGTGCGAGCGCTGGAACAGGATTTTCATTGATGACCCGAACGAGCTTTCCATCCGCCGCGAACAGACGCTGCTGCGAAGGCGTATTGATGTCGCTGTAGCTGTCGACAAAATGTGTGAATCCTGAATTGAACGAAGCCGTATGATGCCCATCGCCCTGTGTCAGGCGTTCGATAGTACCGTCCGACAGGCGAGCCCGATAAATATTCTCGGCGATGTGGTTGTCTTTGGTTCCCGAAAAGTAGATCCATCCGGTAGTTTCGTCGATGCCGTACAACGTACGGACCTCCCACTTCCCGTCCGTGATCTGTCTAATTAGCTTGCCGTTGTTGTCGTAAAGATAGATGTGATTCCATCCATTGCGTTCTGATTGCCAGAGCGCTGTACCGTTATTCAGGAACGTTGGGTTGTCGTTGATCCCCACCCAAGCTGGCGACGTTTCCCTAAAGGCAAGCGTCACCTTGCCTGTCAGGTTCATCGCGTTCAGATCAAGGAACGTCTGCTCGCGGTTCTGCGCTTGAAAAAGCACGTTGCGGCTGTCGGGCGCCCACGCGACGCGGCCGATCAAAAGGTCTTCAGGTTTGTATTTGGATAGATCGGCAAACTTCGCGGCATCGCCAATTCTCAGAACACTCGCCGGCAGACGTTCGCGGGCTCCGGGGACCCGCCCTGCGTTTGGAATTACGGAATTTCGTGTGACATCGGCGATACCAAGCCTGACAAGAGGGTTGGGATCGCCCGCCTGCGGATAGTCTGTGTTTTCGACGATCTGATCGGTGACCGTGTCATTCGGAATAACAAACTTCGGCACGGGCGATTCGTCCAAACGGAGGAACGCGATATAACGCGAATCAGGTGACCACCAGTAACCGCGTTTTTGTCCGCGACCGTAAAGCTCTTCTTCGTAAACCCAATCAAGATAGCCGTTATATACCTTCTCGCCGCCGTCGCGTGTCAACTGCTTTTCACGAGCACGCGCGATATCGACAACGAACAGATTGTTTCCGCGGACGAAGCTTATCCATTTACCGTCAGGGCTAAAGTCGGCTTCGAGCTCTTCTTCCTTCGAGTTCGTCAAACGCTTCATCACACCGGATGGCACATCATAAAGCCAGAGATCCGCAGCGTGAGTGACGAGTATCGCTGTCTCGTTACGGTTGAACTTCAGGCCGAGCGAATTCGCCATCCGGTTCGCGTCGGCAGCTTTCACACCAGCACTTTCGAGAGCAGATTTGAATCGAGCGGAATCGAAATACGGTGTGATGTCGCCCGTAACAGCGTTCACCCGAACCAGCGTCCCGTTCTGCATCTGACGAAACGAACGCCCGTCGGACGACCACTGCAAGCGCGTCGGCGTACCGGCGAAATTTACACGAACCTTGGGATCTAGACTGAAAATGTCATCGATTGAAAGCAGCTTGTCCTGCGCGGCCGCCGCGGACGCGAACAGAAGAATCGCGAGCGATACGAATTTGATCTGTTTCATAGGTTTTGAATGAAAACGGGTAGAGTGATTTTGATGAAGTATAGATGAGAACAAGTTGGATTTGCCACTGGGAAGTCGCAAGTCTCGAGTCCCTAGTCCCTAGTCCCTAGTCCCTAGTCTCAGGTCCCTAGTCTCAAGTCCCAACGTCTTAAGTTCCTGAACTCGGAAATAAGTCTCACTCGTCCTAGAGAGGGACTAGGGACTTGAGACTTGGGACTTGGGACTAGGGACTTGATACTTCGGACTAGGGACTAGCCTCACGCCTTAGGATGAGCACGATCATAAACCTCGATCATCTTCTCCATTGAAACCTGTGTGTAGATCTGCGTGGTGGAAAGCCTCGCGTGGCCGAGCAGCTCCTGGATATCGCGAAGATCCGCGCCGGAATCGAGTAGA
The DNA here is from genome assembly GCA_036375155.1 of Pyrinomonadaceae bacterium. Taxonomy (GTDB): domain Bacteria; phylum Acidobacteriota; class Blastocatellia; order Pyrinomonadales; family Pyrinomonadaceae; genus OLB17. The sequence continues at coordinate 6,855 of DASUSJ010000005.1, read as the reverse complement.
TGCGTCGCGAAAGAATGACGCAGGCTGTGTGGCGAGATGTCGTGCACGGATGCGCACTGCTTGATGTACTTGTCGATCATGCGGCCCACGCTGCGGGTCGTGATCCGTGTGCCCTGGTAATTCAAAAAGCACGCCTGCATGTCGCGTTTCGCTTCCGGGCAATTGCTGAGGAACACACCGCGCGTTTCCTCGAGATAGTTCATCAGAGCGTGCAATGCCGGCTCGCCGAACGGCACTATCCGCTGCTTCCTGCGTTTGCCCGTCACGCGTACGAGGCGTGATCGAAAATCGATGTCTTTCAGATCGATATTCACGAGCTCGCCGACGCGGATTCCGGTCGCGTAGAGAAACTCGCAGATAGCACGGTCGCGACGTCCAAGGTCGGTGTTCGTGTCCGGAGTTTCGATAAAGCGTACGGCCTCCTCCATCGACAGGTGATTCGGGAGTTTGCGTTCGATACGGGGCGTCGCGACGAGCTTCGCGGGATTCGACTCGACCTTTCCTTCGCGAACAAGAAACTGGAAAAAGGTTCGAAGGCTAGCCAGCTTTCGTGCGATAGAAGTTTTCTTTTTGTCCGCCGCATGCAGCTCGGCCATCCACTCGCGAATGGTCAGACGATCGATCTGTTGGATGGGTACATCATCACGCTGTTCGATCTTCAAAAGATAGTCTCGAAACTGCTCAAGATCGCTCGCGTAGTTCCGCAGCGTGTGCGGACTAACGTTCCGCTCGTACTTAAGGTGCTGGAGGAATTCTTCGAGATGCTGGGACAGCATAATGGTGAATTGTGAGCGGTGAGTGGTGAATATTCAATTTCTTTCATTCATCATTCACAGTTCATCACTCATCATTTCTTTGGAACATAATACCCCTTCCGCGTTCTGAGCGTCAGCCCGGGGCGATTCCTGAGCGTCAGCGTGATCTCACGGAACTGGCCCCGTTTGTCCGGTTCGTCGTCCGGGTAATAGCTCAGAACATACTGCTGCGAAAGTTCCGCGGAGATTTGCCGGAACGCGTCGTCCAGCTCTCGCTCGTCGACCGGCGAATGAACCGCGCCACCCGTCTGCCGGGTTATTTCGCCCATCCTGCGTTCCGCGGTAAGCGCTCGAGTATTCGCATTGCCGCGACGCGAACCCGTCCGCTTATAGTTTTCAAAATCGGTCGTCTTCACGACATAGACCTGGCAGTTCGCCAGCTGGAGTGCACGCAGCGTTTCTTCAAAGGTCACGTCGCTTTTCGTGTCATCGCCGTCCGATACAATCACCATCACGCGGCGCCCCGAAACCTCGCGAAGATAATCGGAGGCCAGGATTATCCCTTCCAGCAGGGCCGTTGCACCCTCGGGCGGCGGGAACAGCTTGATCGCGCGCGTCAGCGACGATATCTCGGCCGTGAACGCCTGTTCCAGCTCGGTCGTCGTTGCGACACTGAACAGCGCGGCGAGATCTTTTTCAGGGCGTATCACCCGGTCGAAGAATTTGATGGCAGCGTCCTTTTCGAATTCACGGGCAATCAGCACACTCGACGAATTGTCGAACAGCATTGCCAGCCTGATCGGCGATTCGCTTCTCGACAGCTCGCTGAGCCCGGCCGGTTTGCCGTCGATCCGCAATTCGAAATCCGAAAGATTGAGATTCGTCACCGCACGGCCGCCGGCGTCAACGACCGATACCGGGATCGGCACGAGCGTCGAAGCCACCCTGACCACTTCCTCATCATCAGGCGGCGTGGGTCGTGCCGCGGGGGTTGGGATCTTATTCGATGTCTGGGTCGGGACGTAGATGATCGTCGGTTGCGGCACAGGCCGCGGCGTCGGCGTCTCTTTTGCCTTCACGCGGCCCGACTGAGAAAACGCCGCGGCCGCCGTGACAAGGATAAATATTAGGCTGACGCCGAGCTTCATACGGGCAAACTATAACAAACTCCGCCGGATTGGATTAGGAAACGAGAGTGGTAGTTGCTTAGCGTGTCTAAGCCGGTAGCGGTAACCTCGACATCTTGTCAGAATCGGGAGCGGCAGCGATTCGAGTTCCGACACTCAAACCAATACCAACTTCACTCCCGCAAACAACAGCACGATCGCGAGCACGCGTCGGAGGGTAAGCGAGTCGAATCGTTTCGCACCGAGAGTCGAGCCGATGACGCCGCCGGCCACTGCCGCCAGGACCCAGAACCATACATTCGTCGGAAGGCTTAGAAGCTGCGAGTAGTTTCCCGCCAGACCCGCGATCGAATTCACCAGAATAAACATCGCGGAGATCCCGGCAGCCGTCTTTGTCTCCGACCAGTTCATCAGAAGCAGCACGGGCGTGAGGAAAATTCCGCCACCGACGCCGACCAGCCCCGATAGGAGACCGATCACCGCTCCGATGATCAAGGCGAGCCAGATCTTTGGCTCCTTAGTTTCAACACCAGGCTTCAGATTCCACGCAAGCCTGATGGCCGCAAAGACGAGGACGCCGCCGAGGACGATCTTGTATGCCGTGGTCGGGAGTGTGATCATTCCGCCGATGAAGGCGAAGGGGATCGACATCGCGGCAAACGGCAAAAAGATACGCCATGCGAAATGCCCCGCGCGATAGAATTGAATCGTCCCAACCGTCGCTACAAATACATTCAGCAACAACGCAGACGGCCGCGTCGTCGGCTGCGGAACCGAAAGCAGCGCCATTACCGCAAGATATCCCGACGCCCCGCCGTGGCCGACCGAGGAGTAGAGGACGGCGACGAGGAAGATCGCAGGGAGAATGATGAAAGAATCATGTAGCATCAGGTTGTGTCAGTAGAAGAATCGGATTGCGAATAAAGAAGCGTGGGCGAGTGGTATAAGCACCAAGTTAGCTGCTTTTCGTGGTGTTTCGCGTGGGTGTGCTTCGTGGTTATCGGTGGTTAGGAAACTCGAACCACGAAACACCCCAACCACGTGAAACAATCACGAAAAGAAAACACGCTCGCTCGGCCTATTCTAAGCTCCTCACCCAAGTTAGCTGCGTGACAGCACTTGAGGACCTTACTCTGGAGACTCGCCTCCTCCGTTCTTCAGATGCTCTGCGTCTTCGCGTCTCGGCGGTTGACGCCCGAGAGCCACTCATCCCAATCCTTCAACGCCCTCTCAACCTGGATCATATGTCTCTCCCGTTTGTTCCGATGTTTTTTCCGCAGCTCCACCGGCAACGGCTCCAGCAAGCCAAAAGTAATATTCACCGGTTGAAAGTTCTTCGTCTCGACATTCGAAACATACCGGCAAAGTGCCCCGATCGCAGATGTCGCCGGTGCCTTCAACAACGGCTGACCACGCAACGTTCTCACAGCATTGATCCCGGCAAGCCAACCCGTCGCGACCGACTCGACGTAACCTTCGACACCGGTGATCTGCCCGGCGAAAAACAGTCTCGGGTCTGTGCGGGTCGAAAGATCTTCGTTCAGGATCTTCGGCGAATTGATGAACGTATTGCGATGGATCTGACCGAACTGCAGGAACTCGGCATTTTCCAAACCCGGGATCAGTCGTAGCACCCTTGCCTGCTCGCCGTAGCGAAGATGGTTCTGAAATCCCACCAACCCGTAAGCATCCGCCATCAGATTTTCCTGCCGGAGCTGGACGCACGCGTACGGCTCGTAACCGGTCTTCGGATCGGGCAGTCCCTTCGGCTTCATCGGACCAAATCGCAGCGTATCGACACCGCGGCGAGCGATCTCCTCGATAGGCAGACACGATTCGAACCAACGCGTTTCTTCGAAACGTTTCAGCGGGACGGATTTCGCGACAAGCAGCTCCTTGATGAAGGTTTCGTACTGCTCACGGTCCATCGGGCAGTTGATGTAATCGTCACCTCCCTTGCCGTAACGCGCGGCTTTGAACGCGACGGACATATCGATCGAATCTGCAGCGACGATCGGCGCGATCGCATCGTAGAAATAGAGCTGGTCGTCACCGGTGAATTTCATGATCGACTCGGTCAGTGCGTCGGATGTTAACGGACCGGTGGCAATTATGTTGATTTGGGGTTTGGGAATTCGGACTTCGGATTTGGAGCTGTTATCGCCACGCGTGTCGGAATCAGTAGGATCGGATATATCCACAAAATCCGAATTCCGAATTCCCAAATCCCAAATCGACCTGACTTCCTCGCGAACTACCTCAACATTCGGATGCAGCTCTATCCTCTCCGTGATGATCTCCGCGAACTTGATCCGGTCAACCGAAAGAGCTGCTCCGGCGGGAACACGCGTTGCAGCGGCCGCTTCCATCACGAGCGACCGGCCGCGCCGCAATTCTTCTTTTAAGAGATATGGAGCCGTTCCGGGCTCGTCCGTCTTGAGGGAATTCGAGCAGACGATCTCCGCGAGCTTTTCGGTGCGGTGTGCCGGTGTCTGCAAAACGGGCCGCATCTCGTAAAGCCGCACTTTGGCTCCCAACTCCGCAGCCTGCCAGGCAGCCTCCACCCCGGCCAGACCACCGCCGATAACATTAACGATTTCAGACATTAGTTTGATTATAGATGCAACCTTACTTCGAGCCGAAAAGCCGTAACTCATCCCCCCTCTTTAACGTCTTATCACTAAACTGTGTCACAAATCCTTGCGTAGTGGTGTTATCTTTTTGTGACAACTTAAAAGGAATCCTCGGGCGGTGAGGTCGATGTCAGGGCCGATCCGCTAATTCGTTCACCCGCGGTGTCGAATTTACAGAACACTGCAAATCTCCCGTCTCCACGCGAACCATTCGCGGCGCATTCTTTTCGCGCCGGATCACATTCTGGTTTCCGAGTCCAAACTCGCAATACTTCACCACATTTCTTTACTCCAGGGAGGAACGTACCGATGCTTAGGTCTGCTCTTTGTCTATTAGTCATTTGTGCCTTCGTGATGTCCGCCGCCGCTCAGACTCGCTCCAGAAGGGGTGCGACGCAAAAGAAAGCCGCTCCGGCAAAGCAACGCGCGACAACCACCACCACCGGTGAAAGCTCTGCTCTCCCGCCGCCTCCGCCGACGCCGGCTGAGCGTGCTGCCCAGAGAGAGGCAGAGAAAGCCGCCGCTGCAGCCGAAAACCAGGTTTACAAGGTCGATACCAATCTCGTCACGACACCCGTCTCGGTGCTTGATCGCAACGGCCGCTTTATCGCCAATCTCAAGAAGAAGGATTTCAAGATCTTCGAAGATGGCGTGCCGCAAGCCATCACTTATTTTCAATCCTCCGAGCAGCCGTTCACGGTCGTACTGATGATCGACACGAGTCCGTCGACGCGATTCAAGATCGACGAGATCCATTATGCAGCGGTCATGTTCGTTAACCAGCTTCGCGCGCATGACCAGGTCATGGTTGTAGCTTTCGACCAGCGGTTAAAGGTCCTGTCAGAGCCGACGAATAATAAGCAGCAGCTTTTCGCCGCGATATACAAAGCGAATTTTGGCAGCGGCACGAGTCTTTACGACGCAGTCGACTACGTTTCGAACCTCAATCTCGAAAGCATCCCCGGTCGCAAAGCGGTCGTGCTTTTTACGGATGGTGTGGATACGACATCGCGACGCGCGGATTATGAAAGCTCCATCGCGGGCGTCGAGGAGGTGGATGCACTGTTTTATCCCATCCGGTACGACACCCAGCGGAGGGGCGACGCCGGCGCAGTGGCGAGTGCGTACGGCATGCAGCTCCCCCCGGGCATGGTGGTCCAGCTTGGGCGGGGTCAGAGCTCAAGAGAATATCAGCGGGGGAAATCTTATCTGGAAGCTCTCGCCGCGAACAGCGGAGGTCGTATTTTCGAGGCTGATGAGAACACCGATCTCGAGGCATCGTTCGCCGGCGTTGCGGAAGAGCTTCGGCGGCAATATTCGATCGGCTATTACGGGTCCGAAGATGCCAAGCCGGGTGACCGGAAGCGGATCAAGATCCAGGTTACGCGTCCGGCCCAGGCTGTGGTAAAGGCAAAGTCCACGTATATCGTGAAGGACAGGACCGAGCAGCCGGCCGAGGGCCCCGCTGCGCCGCGGCTGCAGAGTAAGTAACGCGAAGCCCGTCGCAACAATTTCGCTACGCGGGCTCGGATAAGTTTGCTCCTCTAGCCTTGTTCAGGTCGGTTCGGTGCTGTAGCCGGATCGGCCTCTTTTTTGTAACAAGCGCAATTGTTGGCTGGTTGGGTTCGAGAATGGTTCTTTGCGAATCACGGCTCAGCGTCTTTCCATATTTTCGGTGTATTCCGTGGTTAGCTAAAACTGAACCACTGAATCCACGGAACACACGGAAAAGAACCGCGGAAGCGAAAGGCAAGACGATCGACGAACTCGCAGGCAAGTTGCTTGACTTGCCCAGTTTCGAAAAGTATATTCGGAACTTCGGCCCGCTTGATAAGCCGCCCTAGCTCAGTTGGTAGAGCATTCGATTCGTAATCGAAAGGTCGTCGGTTCGACTCCGATGGGCGGCTCCATAATAAATCCATCATCTACAAATAGATACAAGGGCAAGTTAAACGGCATCGGAATCCATTCTATCGCCAATAGGACTTAAATTAGGACTTCAGCGGACGAGTTATCGGACAGTTTATGGCCTTTAGTAACCATCCTGCCAGATTGAATTAGTATCATTGTAGGCGGCGGAGACCATATGTTAGCTCTCGACTAGTTTTCCTCGTTTTGCAAGGGTTTTTGTCGTGATACTTAGACAGTTAATTCTCTATCTTCCAGATTTTCTCCGGTTATCCTCCCGGCATAACATTTGGCAATTCTCTGCAGATGTTTTTCCGCCTTCACGCCACGGCGTTGCGTGATCGGCTTCCATTTCGCTCAGTTCAAAGTAATCGCCGCATTTCACACAAACCCCTTTCTGTCTTTCGTATGCCTCACGCTTTTGATTATCCG
>DASUSJ010000004.1:0-20308 GCA_036375155.1 Pyrinomonadaceae bacterium | reverse complement strand
GAAAGGATCTTCGCGTTTTCGAAGGAAGCATTTTACGAAACAACAACGAGGATTATGTCATCAAACCGAAAAAGAAAAGCTCGAGGCGAAGCGTCGAAACCATCAAGTACAGCGACGTGCTCGAGATCGAAGGCACTGGGTTTGTACTTTCTTATTTTCCAGATCCAAACCAGAAACCGTTTGCGGACTGGACGGCTGTCCGCCGACTTCAGCACGGTGATTCGTTGGACATAGATCTGGAAGGGAATGACAGCGCTTTCGGCGTGTTACTAAAGATCTCAGAGACGGACATTACGCTACTGGATGGAAATCGGAATGTGGTCGTCGCACGGGATCGGATCGTGCGCATTCTTCTCGCTCGCCGAGATACGCCCGGTGCAAAAAGAATACTGAAAGGCGCCGCGGGCGGCGCAGGCTCAGTCAAGTCAGGAAGTGCGGGATCCTCGACGGGCGCCGCGATCGTTAACACGGCCTTAATGACTGCAGGTGCCGTCGCAGGTGCCGTTAATGCCGCCGCCAAGCGTTGGCCAAACGATCGACTACTGATATACGCAAAGTGACCAGCCAATCGCCTTAAGATCGAGGCGGATCCAAGGGACAACAATTAGACCTGCTATTGCAACTAATCCGATTCGCCTGTCAGAATGGGCACTTGGTTATGAAGATCGCGGTTGCAATGAGCGGTGGTGTCGATAGTTCGGCGGCAGCCGCGCTCTTGAAGGAGCAGGGTCACGAGCTTATCGGCTTTACGATGCAGCTCTGGAACCAGCGGCGTCACATCAATGTCGATGAGAACGGCGATCCGCTTCCCAGCCGCTGCTGCTCGCTCGACGACGTCTACGATGCTCGCCGCGTAGCAGAATCTCTTGGTTTTCCCTTCTACGTTCTAAATCTGGAAAAGGATTTCGAGCGCGATGTCGTCGAGCCGTTCGTCCAAAGCTATCTTTCCGGCGAGACGCCCATCCCATGTGTCGCGTGCAATTCGCGGCTCAAGTTCGCGTCGCTCGATCGGATGGCGGTCAGCTTAGGCTGTGACAAAGTGGCGACCGGGCATTACGCGCGCGTCGAGTTTGATCAAGCGACGAGCCGATATCGTCTCTTCCGCGGCAAAAATCATTGGAAGGATCAGAGTTACTTTCTCTGGGAGCTTACGCAGGACCAGCTCTCTCGCGCTTACTTTCCGCTCGGCGAGATGCTGAAGAGCGAGGTTCGCGACATTGCGCGCGACGCTAATCTCTATACCGCGGAAAAGCAGGAGTCGCAGGAGATCTGCTTCGTCCCCGACGGGAAGTACGCAGAATTCATTGATCGTTATCTCGAGCATGAAGAGCGAAAAGACGAAATGCCTGCGGGTGGTTCGATCGTAAATGCCTCCGGCGAGATCGTCGGCACGCATTCTGGTATCCATCGATATACGATCGGGCAGCGGCGCGGCCTTGGCATCGCGCACGAAAAGCCGCTTTATGTAGTGCAGATCGAGCGTGCAAAGAACCAGATAATCGTCGGGGAAGCGGACGAGCTTGAATCGATCGAGTTCTATGCAAAGGGAGTAAATTGGGTCGCGTTCGCCGAGCCCGCGACACCGGTTCGGGCGAACGTCAAAGTTCGATACCGGCATGATCCCGCACCGGCGACGGTCCATGCGTTACCGGATGGGCGCGCACGCGTCGTATTCGACGAAACGCAGCGTGCCATCACGCCCGGACAGGCAACGGTTTTTTACGACATTGATAGCGGCGAGGAAGTTGTCGGCGGCGGTTGGATAGAAAGAGACCCGACCGAATAATTTATGGCAAAGGAAAAGAAACGATTAAGCAAGAAGGCTAAGGCCGCCCAGAAGATTGTGGCGGAGTCGAAGCTCCTCTCGGACAAATCCGAACGGGAATTACAATCGGGTGATGAGTTCAGATCCTCGGTCGTCACGCCGAGAACAAACACCAAGGCACGTAAACCCCGGCCTGACAAGAAGCGGGGTTAGAAACGGCGCATCCTCAATGACCAAAGCGGAGCTTCGGAAGATCTATCTTGCGCGTAAGAAAGATCTCCCAGCGGACATTCGTATTGATAACAGCAAAAGGATCGCTGCCCGGCTGTTTGAGAGGTTCGATCTCACGCAGGTCAATTATCTTCACTGCTTCATTTCGATCGAAAGATTCAATGAGATAGACACAAAACCGATCTTCGAAAAGCTTTGGCAGGATTTCCCGAAGATCCAAACCGTTGTTCCGCGCGTGGACGCAGAGACGAATGAGATAACGAACTTGAAGTTTGGTCGTGATACGCAGCTCTCGCGAAATTCGTGGGGAATCGAGGAGCCCTCCCATCATGAGTACGTCGATGCGGATCGGATCGACATCGTGCTTGTGCCGGGACTTTGCTTCGACCGGCAGGGCCATCGGGTCGGGTACGGCAAGGGTTTCTACGACAGGTTCCTGAAGAGATGCCGGCCCGATTGTGTGACGATCGGGCTGAGTTATTTTGAACCGATCGAAAAGATCGACGACGTCCATGAGGGTGACGTCGCCGTGGCTTTTGTCGTTACACCGGAAGCGGTCAGAACCGGGAGCGGTAGAGACCAGTCTCCTCTCAGCCCACAGAAAATCGGGACGCTAAAGTGATGTAGATATTCCCGTCAAGCTAAACGACGATATGCAGGACACTAGTCGCAAGTGCTCCGAGCGGGCGTCGCCGAATTCCGAATTCCCGATCCTATTTCGCTTTCAACAGATCCCGGATCTCCGAGAGAAGCTCGATCTCAGGCGCGGGCACAGCGTCCGCTTCGAGACCTCTGAAAAACCTCACGGCGTAGCGCGCAAGTAGGAACATTATCACCGCGACGATCAGGAAAGTGACGACGTCGTTGACGAAGTGCCCGTACATGATCAGCGGTTCCTTCGCCTTGTGAGCGGCCTCGATCTCGGCAGCGTTCGTGACGGGCATACCTCCGAGATTCCAGGCTTTTTCCTTAAAGTCGATCCCGCCCGTAATCAAACTGACGAACGGCATTAGCAAACCATCCTGACGCTAATCAGCACTGTCAACGCATGTTCCAGGTACTGACTAGATCGCTGTCTAACAAAAAAGGCCGCCCTTAAAGACAGCCTCGTGAACTTCGAAATAAATCTCGTCCTTAAACCGAAACGGCTTCGGCTTCCTCGGTCTCCTCCGAAGACGACAGGAAATCATCCTCCTCATCATCGTCGGTGCTCGAGATCGACTCTTCATATCGCGACATCTCCGCGGCCCGGTACTCCTCTTGTGCAGCGGTAGCTTGTGTTTCCTGCGCCTCGCGAGCCTTGATCATGTTGCAACCGCCCTCGAAGACCGCGCCTTCCTCAATAACCAGTCGGGGCGTCGCGATATTGCCCATCACCCGGGCCGTCCGGCCCAGCTGGATCTTTTCGGTCGCGATGACGTCACCGTTGATCACGCCGTTAACGGTCGCTACTCCGACCGAGACATTGGCATCCACTTGGCCGTTCGTACCGACGATCAATGTGCCGCCGTCGGATGTTACGGTTCCGGTCAGATGCCCGTCAACGCGGAGCATCATCTGAAAATGGGTTTCGCCGGTCAGGACGGTTCCATGGCCGACAAAGCCGCTCAGGCGTCCTTCCTTGATGTCACGGGCGATAGATTCGCTGTCGGTAACGACTCGCGGCGCAGCCTGTTGGCTCTCGCTTCCGTAACTGTACGCCGGCGTAGGATTCGACAGATTGTTCTGATAGTCGTTTGTCTCCGGTAGTTCCGATCTGGAACTTCTTCCCATTCTAATCATATGACAATGAACTCCTTTGCTTTTTTGATTATTGAGGCGGCATCTCTACACCAGGTGAGGGCCTGAAGGTCGATCGCAATATCACTTGTTGAAGTTATAGAAATCGGAATGCCTGCGACAAACATCATAGATTGTTGGTTCAAGCATGTAAAGCATTTTCTTCTGGTTGTTAAAATGCACCTCGCATGCGAGAATCTGGAGTTCGGAGGAAGTACCGGAAGTTGTTTGTAGAGACTAAGACGAAAACAAAGCTGCTCAAGAAGATGGGCAAGGCCATCGGCGACTTCGGCATGATCGAGGACGGCGATAAGGTCATGGTCTGCCTTTCGGGTGGGAAAGACAGCTTTACGATGCTCGATCTTCTGCTGGATGTGCAGCGGCGCGCACCGGTTACATTCGAGATCCTGGCCGTAAACCTGGACCAGAAGCAGCCCGGATTTCCGGAAGATGTTCTGCCGAATTATCTGAACGAGCTGGGTGTTCCGTACCGCATCGTCGAAGAAGACACTTACTCGATCGTCAAAGAACACGTCCCGGAAGGCAAGACGTTCTGTTCACTTTGTTCCAGATTGCGTCGCGGTATCCTGTATACGACTGCCATTCAGGAAGGATGCACAAAGATCGCTCTTGGGCATCATGCGGATGACATCATCAACACTTTTCTGCTGAATCTTTTCTACGTCGGCCAGTTGAAGGCGATGCCCCCGATCCTGCGATCGGACGCCGGGACGAACACTATCATTCGCCCTCTGGCCTATTGTCAGGAAAGCGAGATCGCGAAATATTCGGAGGAACGACAGTTTCCGATCATCCCGTGTAATCTCTGCGGTTCACAGCCAAATTTAAAACGTGCCCGCGTGAAACGGCTGGTAAGTGAGCTTGCTACCGAGATCCCAAGTCTCCGCTCGTCGATCCTTACCGCCCTGACGAACGTCACGGGTTCGCACCTGCTTGATACAGAGCTTTACGATTTTCGTAACTTCGAACCGATCGTCAAAGCGATCCCTCCGGGACACGGCAGCGTCGAGAAGGAGCTGGACGCCGTCTTTGATCACAGCGAACCTGCTCTCGTGCCGAATCTTGTTCACGTTGCGGGCGTCGAGCTTTCCTAATTCAATTTTCTAGAAGCAAAGATCTTGTCGTCGATCGGCACGTTGTGCTTCACGGACGTGACGATCGTGACGATGTCGCCGTTACCGGCGGTATTGTTGATCTGTTTGAATGGCAGTTTTATGCCGTCCACTTCTCGATAATCTTCGAACCGAATGGTATACGGGATGACCTGGCTGCTCGTGCTTGACGGGAGCGTCGCGTCGCGCTTCAGCAGCAGAAACGTTTTTGTCGAGTAGTACTCGGTGAACTTCGATCCCTTTTCCGGTTCAAAGACGACGGCGTAGGCTTCCTCATCCCCGACTTTAGTGAACCTGTCGATCGTTATCGTCTTGTACTTCGACTTCCAATCGAACATTGAATAGAAATCTGAGCCGATACGCATATCTTCAAGGCGTTTGCCGGTGTGCTTCTGCACCGGAGCGAAGGTATATGCTTCCTCTCCTGTGGCTCCATCAAAAAACTCCCAGCCCGTTGCGATCTCCTTACCGAGCGCGATCATTTTCGTCTCGGTAGCCGATTTGTTAGGAGCCTTTGCCCATGTTGTCGCAGTCGCTTTCACGCCCTGTTGCTCGAGGTCGATCGTCGAGGTTACTACTCGCGAAGTTAGTTTCTTCCAGTTCGCTTCACCGCCCATCGCCTCGATAGCTTTTACCATCAGCTCGTCGACCGTCATCGTGATCTTGCGCTCTGGCGCCGCCTTGAATGCAAACTCGCCCTCCGGCTGCACGACCGACATCTTCGCGATCTTTCCATCGCCACCGCGCGTCACCTTCAGCCAGAACGTGTCGGGGAGCGGCGTGAGACTGTACGTGTCCTTTGTCTTTTCGACCAGCGTGTAGGGCGGCTGGCCTTGCAGGTTCATCGTGACTTTCCCGTCGGCTTCGGTCTTTATTTCCAGGGGCCGGCCGGTCGTTTCGAATTCGTATTTTCCGATCAGCTCCTTCATCGCCTCAGTGTTCACGGGTCTTGTGTCCATTCCTATCCGCGGGAGCGTATAGTTTCCCTGCGGCTGTTCGAGAAACAGCTCTTTGTCGCGAAAGGTAATGAAGAAACCGTCCGGCGCGCCGCTGAGTTTGTAGCGCCGCCCAGAAACATTCTCGAGAGTGTAAACCGGCTGGTTAGGAACGTGCGCCGTCAGTTTTCCTTCGGCCCACCTGATATCCATATCGAACCCCGCAGCTTCGAACTTATATTTACCGGTCTCCTTGTCGGGTGAAACTATTGCGTTCACATCGGCTTTTGGCGCTTCCGGTTTTCCAAGTATGTTTTCCCATACTATCGGCATTAGTTCGCTGCCGAGCGACGAACCGGTGACGTTCGTCAGCATCACAAAGCCAAGTTTCTTTTCCGGGATCATCGCGACCAGAGCGTTGAAACCGTCGATGTTTCCGCCGTGCTGGACGACCGTATGACCGTTCCACTTCTGGATGAACCATCCCAGACCATAATTCACCGTACCGGACGCATTGACCTTTTGATGGGGTCTGAGCCATTCGGTATAGCCCTTTTCGGAAACAAGGCGTTTGCCGTCAACAACACCGCCGGCGAGCACAAATTTCACCCACTTCGCCATGTCGTTGGCCGACGAATTGATCGATCCCGCGGGTGCGACCTGATCGATGTCCCGGTAGGGGAGCTTCTGCGTCTCCTTCGTGTCGAAGTTGTACACGTAACCGAACGAGCGGTCCTTTACTTTCTCCATCTCCTTCATCGACATCGTGCTATTCGTCATGCCGAGCGGTTTGAATACACGTTCCGGAATGAATACTTCCCACGGCTGTTTCTGCGCGACGGCAACGATCTCACCCGCGGCCGTGAACATCAGGTTCTGGTAGCCGAACTTTTCTCGAAGCTTCGCTATAGGTTTAGCCTCACCCGCTACCCGGATCAGCTCCGCGCGCGTCAGCTTCCCGCTGGCCATCGCGAGATCGGTCCGATTCAGCCCGGACGAATGCGTAAGCAGATCGCGGATCGTCATATTCTTGTCGGTCTCCGGATCGTACATTTTGAAGTAAGGGAGTACCGTTTTCGGAGAAGCGTCGAGCGACAGCTTGCCTTCGTCTTCCGTCATCAACACCGACAGGGCAGTAAAGGCCTTTGTCGCAGAGCCGATGGCAAACTGCGTGTCAGGTGTGACGGCCAGCTTGTTCTCGAAGTCTTTATAACCCAGTCCCTTTGAAAAAATAACCTGATCGTCCTTTACGATGGCCAGCGACATGCCGGGAATACCCAGTTCCTTCCGGCGAGCTTCGGTTTTTTCCTCGATCGCCGCGAGCGCACGCGAGTGATCGGTGGTCGCGGTGATCGTCGCGGTCGCTTGTGCGCGCCCCACGGCCGGTAACGAGGCGAAAACGAGTGAGAATAAAAGGCAGAAGGAAAGAGCGATGGTGGTGGTCGATCTGTAAGTCATATTTTTTCTAGTTCCTCAGGGCTTTTTACGCGGAAAGCGGTACTAAAGTTTTTGCGTTTTATTCCTGCTTGCCGCGGCCGAGCATTTCGATAGCTCTGATCAGGCGAAGCGTATTCCGGTTTACGTGCAGACCTAATGCAATAAGACCGAATCCCACGATCGTATAAGTTGCGATCGCCGCGATAAGAAGCAGCAGGTGTACACGATCCGAGAGGTCCGCTAAAACGAGAAAAAGCACCAGGAACACAGCCTCGATCATGGCCGCTCCGACAAACGCAAGTTTGTAGCGCGCTTCACTGGACTCGATCTGGTTGAGTGTTGCTTTTCGAATTTCGTCAAGGTTGTCAGACATAGCTTATCTCCTTCTATTTCAGAATTGCGTAAATAACGAATGGTATGAGAACTAGTGCCTCCAAAGCGGCGGCGATCAGTATCAGTCGTTTGGTCGTCAGTTCTTTCATCTGCTTTCCTCTATCCGTGAAAGTTTCTTTCGAAGCGTCTTAAGTCCATATGCCACCCGTGACTTGGCGGTCCCGAGCGAGATGTTCAGTATCTCCGCCGTCTCTCTAAGGGAGAATTCGTGGAGATAATGCAGTGCGACGGCGGCCCGGCTTTCAGTTGAAAGCTCGGCCACAAGGCCGGGCACCAATGCCACAAGCTGCGGGTCATATTCGGCGTCGACCTCATCGGAGGCGGCTTCATGCAACACATCTTCGTCCAGCTGCTGTGCATCTGAACGCCCTTGTCTCTTCAACTGACGAAAGCACTCTCGAGACGCGATTCGATACGCCCATGGACGGAACAATCCCGGATCGTCGAGCCAACGGATCTTTCGATAGATGATCAATAGAACCTCCTGCAGGATGTCTTCGGAAAGCTGGCGGTGCCTTACCAAGTGAAAGATGTATCGGTATAGGGCCTTCTGCACTAACTTGAGAAGCTCATCGAATGCGGCGATCTCGCCTGCTTGCGCCCGGAGTACCAGGAACATTTCTGTGTTGTCGTTGTCACTGGAGTTGCTCATCCGAATATAATGAGGACGTGGTCCGGCAAAGTGTTCGAAACTATTTTATTTGCCGTCGGACGATCCGACCCTTGAAATGCAGATACTAAGTGACGGAAGCAGCGTGTTTGAAAGCCGTCTCGAGTTACCGGGGCAGAACGGTGGTCCATTCACAGTCGGAGCGGCGTGGCTTGTGGAAGTTGTCACTGTTGACTCGGGTGAGATCTGCTTTGAATCGAACGACGAAAAGATACGGCCCGCGTCGAGCAGATTCGGTATCTATTACTCGCCTTACTCTATCGTCCGAATGATCACGCGGGACGTCCGTGCCGACTGCTCGGGTATCGGTTCTTTTGTGCTACTCCCTGAGCCTCCACGCGGTCCGTTTATTTTCGAACCGGAGGCAAATATAGCCCTGACGTCAGTAGCGTCGGCCCTTCCGGCGCTCGCGACGGCTCGCGGCGTGCAACGCATTGACATCAACCCAAACGCGTCGCTTCTCTCCATCAGGGCAAAGAGAACGATCGACGAAAACTATCGCGGCCGCATTTCGATCTCCGCCATCGCCCGCAGACTTCGAGTTTCAGCTGAACACCTGTCTCGACAATTCAAACGTGACTTTCAGTTCTCACCAAGTAAGTATCTTCATCGTCTTCGGTCGATGGAGGCTAGCTACAAACTCTCGACGGGCGAACCGATCATCGAGATCTCGGATGATGTCGGTTATAACGATCTCAGCCGATTCTACAAACAGTTTCGAAAGAACACGAACTCGACACCGGGCGCGTGCCGCGACTCGCTGGCGAAATAGGTCTATATCAAAAAACGCCAAGACAGTCCCGTTCGCGTTTCCTAAGATAGTTGCGAGTGGACTTCAGTACTGACGTGGTAGTTAATGTGCAGGCCTGATGAGAGTGCAACTAACACAAAGACGCACTAACCTTACGATCAGAACGAAATAGAAGGCGTCCACCGTCCTGCTCCCGGTGAAAGAGATGGAGGAAGTATGCGAAAGGTTACATTCGGCGGAGCAAACAGCCTGGACAACTACATCGCCCGCAAGGACGGCACGTTCGACTGGATTATGTGGAGCGACGAGGCCGGCGAGGTGATGAAGGATTACTGGTCGAAGATCGACACGATGATAATGGGCCGTAAGACATGGGATGTTGCCCTCGCCAGCGCGCCGAAGGCATCGAAAAAGAAAAAGAACGCGAACCCTTACGGCAACTTAAAGACCTATGTTTTCTCACGAACCCTCGAGGCCGGAGAACACGACGGTGCCACGGTCCTCAATAGCGATCCCGGAGATTTCGTCCGCGAATTGAAGCAGAAGGAGGGTAAAGAGATCTGCATTATGGGAGGAGGCGAACTCGCACGCGATCTGTTTAATGCCGGTGTGATCGACGAGATCGGGTTCAACATACATCCGGTACTGCTTGGTAATGGGATTCCGCTTTTTCACAAAATGAAGAGGCAGATCGATCTCGAACTGATCGAGTGCCGGCCGTTCAAAAACGGATGCGTGTATCTTTTGTATCGGGTGAAGTCAGGTAGCTAATAGTTGACAGTTGATAGTTCGTGCAGTTGGTAGGGCGTTCACGGTCATGGCCAAATGGACTATCAACTATCAACTACTATCAACTTCCTCCCGATGCCCATCAGGATAAAAAAGACCATCGCGACCTCTTGATCGCCGAGGTTGTAGTGAACAAGCCCGCTTACAAAAAAACCGATGGTTCCGCCAAGGCAGCCGAGAAGAATGCCTCTCGATGTTGGATTTTGGATTTTGGATCTTGGATTTTCGGAGCTTAAAGCTCTCCACAGGGCCCCCGCATAGATTCCTACGATCATCAGCCACAGCAGCAGGGCGGGGAGGCCGCGCTCGACGAGTAGATTCAGAGGAGTCGAATGAAAGTGCCCCATCGGTAAGCGACCGTCGTCGAATAAATGCCAATCCGGGGCATGGCGTTTTATGGAATCCATCCCGACACCTAGAAGAAAATGCCGCGGGTTTTCGGTCCAAAGATCAAAACCCTCACGCCAGACCGTCTGGCGCCATTTCGTCGAGTCATCCGCCGTGTCAAAGAACCCGACCTGACGGCTTTGCTGCAAAAACAAAACCCCTATCAGCGCCAGCGGGAGACCGACCGCGATCGCTGCGAACACCCACTTTCGTCCGAGACCGATCAAAACGATCGAGGCACACGATATCAAAAACGCGAGCTGCGGTCCGCGTGTCACGGTCAGGAGAAGCGCAAGCGACATCGCCGCGAGACAGAAAACAAGTAACGATGCTGAGAGACCTCGACGCGACCACGCGGCGGAGCGCGACGAATTTACCCAGAACTCCTTTGCGACTTTGCGACTTTGCGAGAACACATTTCGGAGGCCGGCGATTAACAAACCGAATACGAGCGAGGCAATCAGTTGCAGCACATCCGCATAGGTCGTGTAATGACCAAAGAATCCGCTCGACCGCCAGTTGCGGCTTTTCTTCCAGCTCGAAACTCCGAGTCGCTCCAATGGAGTACCATTATTAAGCAGATCGCTTCGCTTCACCTCGACAACGAAGTCAAAATCCGGTCTGTAGAACTTTATCTTTGTCCGCTCGTTTTGTTCGATCGCGGCCACGACGTCCTCCGGCGTGTGGAGTTTCGTCCCATTCGCTTCCAGCAAAGTATCGCCTTCCGCCAAAAGCGCCTTCGCGAGAGCGCCGTCAGAGGCGAGGCCGTGTATCTCGACCCCGCGTCCGATCAGCCGCTGCACCGGCACCCAAAGAACATTCACCATGCAGGAGGCGATAAGAGTAAAGGCGAGCACGTGAGCGACCCTTCGGCTTCGCACGTTGTAGATGACGAAGTAAAAGATCAGGAACACTGCGACTCCGCGCAATTTGTTGATCGAGATGTCGGGAGCATAAGACGTGACCGACGTGATGACGGACCACCCGAAGAATCCCCAAAGTGCCGCATCGAGTGCAGTAAAACGGAACTTTATACGCTGGCGAAAAAAGAGACGAACGATCCACGCGAACATCCCGATCAGCCAAGCTGTCTGGGTCGCAGCTATCGAGTGCGGCGCGAAGACCACCGTCAGGATCAGAAAGACGAACGCGGTACGCTCAAGCCACGCAACAGCCGGGTTGCTGCTGCCGATCTGCGCGAGCTCGTCTACTCGATCCACCAGGGTCTGCATACGCAAATGAATTTTGTTATCCTCACCTAAATTATGCAAAGCCCACAATTAAATTGGCCGACCACCGCTTAACTTTATGGAACAGAACGATCTTTCACTCAAAGCGGAGATCAACCTTTATTACGATCTGTTCGTACCGGAGGGCGCTCGGCGGGCACCCTTGCTTATCGCAGTTCATGGTTATGGGGCACATAAACGCTACATGATGCGCGAGGCTCGGTCCGTGGCTCCCGAAAACTTCGTCATCGCTTCGGTGCAGGGGCCGCATCAGCATTTTCGTCCGACGGAGAACGGCTACCGCATCGGGTTCGGCTGGCTGACCGAACACAAGCCGGAAGAATACGTCCGGCTTCATCACGATTTCCTTTTGCGTGTCATCGACAAACTGGATAGCGAAGACTTGATCGATCGTTCGCAGATCTTCCTCTTCGGATTCTCGCAGGCGTGCGCTCTTAATTTCCGGTTCGCGTTCACGCATCCGGATGTCGCACGTGCCGTCATCGCCGTCGGCGGTGGGATTCCCGGAGATCTCGACACAAATCCTGTCTACCGACCATTTCCGGCGGAGACGCTTTATCTCTATGGCGATGACGATGAGTTTTACACACGGGAAAAGTTTGCAGGCTTTGAGAAGAAGCTACGGGAGACGCTGCCGAACTTCACATCAAAACAGTTTCGAGCGAAGCACGAGATAACCGATGAGATGAGGAACGACATTCGCATTTTCTTGGCGTCGTTCTGAATCTGAATTATAATCCGCATCGCATTATGAAACCCGCTATTGTTTTATTTCTTTGTTTTGCGGGAGCCGCGCTGGGCCAGGCGCCGGGCCCATCCACCCATCCCGGTATCGTTCTTTACGGACAAGCGAAATACTCGGAAGCGATTCGTTCGCTTGAGATAGCGACAAAGTCAAACGAGCACAAAACCGATGCGGATATATGGAACTATCTAGGTCTAGCGTACTTCGCGAAGGGCGAGTTAAAGAAAAGTTACAAAGCCTTCGAAAAAAGTGTGGACTTGAGCCCATCAAGCTCGATCTTTCGCGCCAACCTGGCCGACGCCTATCTCGCGACCGGGGCAGGTGAAAAAGGCGCGCCAGTCGGCCGATAAAGCGATCGAGTTAAACCCGAAGAATTCTGCCGGTTATCAAGTGCGGGGCGAAGCAAACCTGTGGGAGAACAAACTGGATATGGCGGAGCAGGATTCCGATTCCGCGATCGGTTTGGATCCTTCGAACGCACGGGGGTACATCCTCAAATCCGAGACTCTTCTTGCAAAGCTCGCGGTGCGGATCGCCGCAGGTAGAAAGATAAGGGAAGAGATCGACCTGCTGAAGCGGGCGACCGAAGTACTGGAATCCGGGAACGACAAGACAAAGGGCAGCCCGCATTTTGATCGGCTCCAGCGGGAGCGAGACTCCGTTTCTTCGTTCTACGAACATTTTAGCCGGAACGCCACGCCTTCCGAACCGCCATCCACGGATGTGGTGGCCGAACCGAACGTTACGCCACTTCGTATTCTGAGCAAGAGGTCTGCGGCATACACCGATGCCGCCAGATCGGCGAACATCGAAGGCGTGATCAGGGTTGCTGCGATCTTTGCCGCAAGCGGGAAGATCGAATACGTACTGTTTCTCAAACGTTTGGGTTACGGACTAGAACAGAACGTGCTAGCGGCGGTAAAGGATATCAAGTTCGAACCTAGGCGTGTGGATGGAAAACCGGTGTCAACTGTAAAGATCATCGAATACAGCTTCGACATCTATTAACCGCGAAGTTTAACGCTTCTTATTTCGAGTCTCCCATTTAGTTCAGGCGGCAGTATGGCGCGCGGAACTTCCTGACCGCTGTCATTGCGCGTAATTTCGATTTCGAGATTTGAGACCGACACGTTCTCGACCAATGACCGTCCCCCAAATAATACGACCTGCGCGCGCCGGCCACTGCCGTCATCGATCGGGACCGAATACACCCGCTCGATCCGTTCTTCTCCGATGCGGAACGTCACGTCGACCACGGTTTCGGAAAGCACGCTTGCTTTCGGATTAGAAACGCTGACCGGAACCTGCCGGGCAGTGAAGTCGGTCGTACGGTTCGAGACGTCGATACGTTCCGTCGTCACCGATTCGAGCGTCCGAACAAATCCCGCCGGCCCGCGCACGCGGACTTTTGCCGGGTTCACGATCTCTTCGTAAATCTCATGCCCATAGGGAAGATCGCCGTATATCTCGGCTTTTACAGGTACGTCCCTTTCCTCGACCGTTTCGATCCTGACCGCCATATTACGCGGTTGTATCTCGTCGAGCTTCACGCCGGTCGGTAGCGATACCGAAACAGTTTCCGGTGCAAGGCTGATAACGCGGTCACCGGGCATCACATCGGAGATATCCATCGAAACGACAAGGTCGTTCTTGTTGATCTGAGCAAGCCTCCGGCTGTCTCCCGAGACGACGAGCGTGACTTCCTGAATCGGTGAATTCGTTACCTCAATGTTGTTTGAAAAGCGAAGGCTAAGTGGAATTCCCGTCAGGCGTTGGGTGGTCGGCGTGCTCAGCCCGGTTACACCCAACCAAAGTGCAAGCGTGATGGCGAGCGCGACCAGCTTCATCACCCAGTCTTCCAGAAAGACCTTTCGGAGGATGTGTTTGATAAATAGGATTGCCGGCTGGATGTCCATATCAGTCGATAGTGGATAGTTGATAGTTGATCGTGGACAGTGAGAGTGGACATTGGACAGTGAAGACCGAGTCACCGAGGTCTGCATCGTAAAAGACGTCTCAACATCCCAACACGAACTGTCAACTATCAGCTATCAACTAACCAAGTGTTATTTCCGCCTCTTCTTCCTTCATCGTTTTCGTCTGCTCGCGTTTAGGCTGGACGAGCGGGATCTCCATTGCGTCCAGCAGCAGTTTTCGAAGCTGGGTCGTGTCGAGGTTCCGCCGGATCTCACCGGCTTCGACATAAGTGATCATGCCTGTTTCTTCCGAGACGACAAGCGATATCGCATCGGATCCTTCGGTGATTCCGATCGCAGCGCGATGGCGCGTGCCGAGTTCGCGTGAAACGCTCGGGTTCTTCGTTAGCGGAAGAAATACCGAAGCCGCGGCGACGCGTTCGTTCTGGATGATAACTGCCCCGTCATGCAGCGGCGTAGCCGGATTGAAGATCGATACGAGCAAGTCGTAACTGATCCGTGCGTCTAACTGCACACCCGCGTCGATAAAATTCCTGAGACCTACCTTTCGTTCGATAACGATCAGCGCGCCGGTCTTCTCGGTCGCAAGTGTCGTCACCGCCAGAACGATCTCGTCATACACGCTTCCGCCGAACTGGCCGCGCTGACGCCGGAGGATCGGAAATCGAAGACGATTCGCAAAATAGATCAACGCCTGCCGGATCTCGGACTGGAACAGGACAATGATCGCAAAGCCGATGTAAACGACGGCGTATCGAAGAACGAATTCGAGCGTTGCGAAATCCTGGGCTACAGACAGCCAGTAAAGAATACCGAGGAGGATCAAGCCGACGACGGTCGGAACGGCACGTGTTCCCCGGAGCAGCTTCAGCACGACGTACACAATGATGAAAACGAGCGCGATATCCAGGACATTTCGAAGCACGTTGTTCGTTATGTAGTCGGTAAAAGGCATTTCGCTTCGTCTTCGACCTTATGCGCGTGCTTTTGTGATTCCGTGTGTTTAGTGATCCGTTCAACCTCTTATCCAGACCACGAAACGCACAAAGCACACGAAACACGAGGAAATAGCGAGGAGATATTAGGCCAAAGCCACGTTTAGAATATCACACGTGTTCTGTCAGCTTGGTTTCACTCTGCCGGCGCTCACGACGCCAACCAGATGGCCTTCGGTATCGATCACGCCGACCGCGCCGCAGCCGTTTGACACCGCAAGTGCGTTCGCGTCGACGATCGTCGTTCCGGTCTCAACAAACTGATCTGGCGTCACAGGACGCATTACGTCACGTATGAGTTTGCGGTTCCATTGAGAGCGGTCGAGTAGTTTCAGATCGTTCAACAAGAGCATCCCGAAGAGCTGCCGGTCCTTCGCCACAGGAAAAACCGTCTGGCGGTTGATGGTCAAAACGTGATCAACGAAATGCTGCACGCTCACGTCGGGATCAGCGGCGATGGGCAGCAGCATCACATCATCGACATGGGTCGCGCGGGCGGCCTCGATCTCGCGAATTATCGACTTTGCCGAATCGTAAAGGAACAATCCGGCCAGCATCGCCCAGAAGCCTGTAAAGAATTCGCCGTACAGGATGATGAACATGATGCCGAGCGCGATGAGCCCGGCGGCGATAAATTGTCCGAACCTACCGGTCAGCACAGTCGCTTCCGTCAGGTCCTTACCGCTTTTCCACAGATACGCACGAAGCACGCGGCCGCCATCGAGCGGGTAGCCCGGAAACAGGTTGAAGATCGCGATCAGGAAATTGGAGAGCGCCAGAAGGAAGAGTATTCGCCAAAGAATATCAAGCCCGCCCGCATTTGCTGCTGCCATAAGTCCGACGAAAGCGAGCGTTAGCAGAAAGCTCGCCGCCGGTCCGGCGATCGCGATGCGGAATTCCGCACGCGGTGTCTCCGGCGGATGCCGAAAGCGGGTCAAACCGCCGAAAGGATGCAGTACGATCTCGACAACCTCGAGTTTCTCGAGCCGAGCCGCGATCGCGTGTGCAAATTCGTGAAGGAAGATCGACGCGAAAAAGAGCAGCGTCGTCCCAAGTCCGAGCACGATGCTCCCCGCGAAATTCCCGACCAGCGGATTTATGCTTGCCGCCGTGATCGCCGACATCAACGCAACGACAAAGAACCAGCGGTAATCGGCCCGCACCGGGATCCCGGAAATTCGTCCCAACACTGCCTGTCGTTTGAAACTGTCCGCGAAACTCATAGACCGAGGTTTTAGATGCCGCTTTTCGGCCAGAGTGCCATAAAAGCTAACCAGATCACCGCAATAATAGACGCTTGCAATGCGCTCCCGTCTGAAAAAAGATTGCCCCGCCGAGATAATAAGTAATAAGATTCTAATGCCTCAGATCTTGTGCCGCTCCGGGCCTTCCGGTCACCGTTTCGCCTCCGAGAATTACCACCAACATTTACCCGCTCATGACGAAAAGTTCAATCCCGGCCCCGTGCTTTAAGTTTACTGCGATACTGATCTGCATTCTGAGCGTCTGGATCGGCTGGCTTTTGCCGTCCGCTTCCTCAAGCGTCGTGTCGCCCTCATATTCCGTGGCTATCACGGGCTATGGCCAACGCTCAAACTCAGTCGTATATCACGCGCCATCGAGCAGGATCTACTCCAGCATACCGAGTGGGATCGAAACTACGGGCAATTCAGTATCGAGAATGAATCCGGAGGACGGCTCGATAGAGCAGTCTGTTTGGGTTGGGAGCGAGCCGGAGAAACTCGTGCTGACGGCCGACGGTTCCTCGCTCTACGTGAAACTGAGGGGAGCACGGGCTATCAGGAAAGTCGACGTCACGAGCATGACGGCCGGTCTGCAGTTCGATGCCGGTCTTACATACATGGATGGTCCACTGCAGGTGGTGGACTTCGCCGTGTCTCCGACTAACCCGAATCTCGTAGCCCTGTCGCGCGACTCCGAGTCTATATCAGGTCCAAGAGGTGTGGCGGTCTATGACAACGGTGTACAGCGGGCGACCACCGGCGGCACTAGCGGTGCGCTCGCGTTCTCGGAGTCCGATTCACTCGTTTACGGGAATTCATACTATGGCGGCGATCTGGAAAAAATCACCCTTACTGCAGGGGGTGTAAGCGGCGTCACAGCCACGCCGGGAGCCGGCGGATCGAGATTAAGACTCGTCGACGGTCGTCTGTATACAAGTTATGGAAAGGTGCTTGATCCGGCAACGGGAAATCTTCTCGGAACATTTACTTTCGGCGATCTGCCTTACGAGCGCATTTTCTTTGTCGACTCGATTAGTCACAAGGTCTTCTTTGTCGCGAGAACATATCAAGGTATCGAGGTCCGCGCCTATGACACGAAGACTTTCGTTCCGGTCGGTGTGGTGACTTTACTGGGTGTGGACGGGACTCCCAAGGACGTTACACGCTGGGGTACTAACGGCCTCGCCATTAGCACGCCGGACGCGTACACGTATTTCATAAGATCGGATCTAGTCGGGCCAGGCGAGATCGGATCGCCCGCGCCGACGCCGACACCGGTTCCGGTCCCCTACTCACCTGCCTTCGTGCGCCGTGTCGATATTCCGAACAACTACATCGCCTACAATGAGCTCGATCAAAAGATCTACGCGAGTGTGCCGAGCAGCGGCGGACCCGGCCTCGGAAACACGGTAACGCGGATCGATCCACTCAACGGATCAACCGTCTCTTCAGTCTTCATCGGCAGCGAGCCAAGGCACCTCGCGCTTTCCGGTGACGGAACGGCGCTCTACGTAGCGCTAAGCGGTGCCCAGGCGGTACGGCGATTCGACACCGTAACTCAAACAGCCGGTTTGCAGTTCACAGCGACGCCCGGCAACTACATGAGTGATATAGCCGTGTCTCCGGGAGATCCGGGTACCGTCGTCGTAGCTTCGGGTGGCGCGGTGGGTGTCTACGACAATGGTGTCAAACGACCGACCGTCCCAAACGCCGGAGTCTCCTTCGTTGAATATAACAGCACCCCGGACGTTGTGTACGCCGTCAACGGCACAAGCTCGGCTGCAAATTTCTACAAGCTCGGCATTACTCCTACAGGCATGACTGTGCTCAGCGATGTTCAAAGGGTCTTCAACATCGCAAGGGAGGTTCGTTTCGCGGGCGGACGCATGTACGGGTCGGACGGTAGAGTCGTCGATCCGGAAACCAACCGCATACTTGGGCGTTTTAGTGTCACCGGGGATGTTGCCGGCGGGAACTCGGTTGTCGTCGATCCGGATTCGGGTCGCGCGTTCGTGTTGTCAAGAGATGAACTCGCCGCGTTCGATATCAACACTTTCAACAAGATCGGTGCGATTCCGAATCCCGCGACATCGACCGCGTCCTATGAACCAGCGACGTTAGTGCGCTGGGGTGCGAACGGGTTGGCGTTTAGAAATCGGACGAGTGCTAACACACCGACCGACCAGATCTATTTGATCCAGACGTATCTTGTTTCGACATCCGGAACCGTACCGACCGGTTATTATCTGGGCGCATCGTCGATGACCGTTGGCGATGCCTGGGTGGATGCAGACATAGTGATCAACCGGACGGGCGATATCTCGGTGCCCGGTTCGGTGGACTACGCGACGGCAAGCGGTACAGCCACTCCGGGCGCCGATTATGTCGCCGTCAGCGGAACCGCAACGTTCGCACCCGGTGAGGCGAGCAAGATCATCAGCGTTCCGCTGATCGACGACGACGTCTACGAAGGCCCGGAAACTTTCTCGTTCACGCTGAGTAATCCCACCGGAAGTGTTCCCGAGATCATGAACCCGGGCTCAACCACGGTGACCATAAACGACAACGAAGGGGAGCCATCGATTTACCCTGAGTACGTTGGTATTACGGAGCCGCCGCTCGGACTGAGTACGCCCGCTTACATCGGTGTACATCTTTCGAATGCGTCTGCTCTAACGGTTACAGTCGATTTCTCGACCGTCAACGCGACAGCGTTGGCGGGTAGCGACTATGTTCCAACGAGCGGAACCTTGACATTCAACCCTCTTGAGACGGTGAAGAGCGTGCCCGTCCAGATACTCGGTGACAGCACTGCTGAAAACGAGGAGCACTTCTTTCTGTCATTCAGTAACGCCACAAATTCGAATGTGCCTTATCCTCAGGTCCCGGTATCGATCCGTAACCTGAACAACGCGGCTCGAGTGCTCGACTTCGACGGCGATAACAAGACAGACATTGGTATCTTTCGCCCGGTGGTCGGCGAGTGGTGGATCAGGTTAAGTGGGAATACCCCCAACATTGTTGCTCAATTCGGCTCTTCGACCGACCGGATCGTGCCGGCAGATTACACCGGTGACGGAAAATGCGACATTGCATTCTGGCGACCTGAGACGGGCGAGTGGTACGTTCTGCGCAGCGAAAACTATTCCTTCTATTCAGTTCCGTTCGGAACGAACGGGGACATCCCCGCCCCCGCCGATTACGATGCCGATGGAAAAGCAGACACGGCTGTCTTTAGGCCCTCTGATGCTACGTGGTACATCTCACGATCGACCGGAGGAACGACGATCGCGCAATTCGGTGCGAACGGCGATCAGCCTGTCGCAGCGGATTACGACAGCGACGGCAAAGCGGACCTCGCGATCTATCGACCATCGAATGGTCAGTGGTGGCTGAACCGTTCGACCGGAGGAGTGATCGTCTATCAGTTTGGAAATGATACCGACAAGGCCGTTCAGGGCGATTATACCGGCGACGGCAAAGCCGATGTTGCGTTCTGGAGGCCAGCGACAGGTGAGTGGTTCATCCTGCGAAGCGAAGACACGAGTTATTACTCCGCACCGTTTGGAAGTAGTGGCGATATCCCGGCACCGGGCGACTACGATGGCGACGGCAAGTTCGACACGACCGTGTTCCGCCCGTCGAGTGCGACATGGTACGTTCAGCGCACAACAGGCGGAACGATAATCCAACAGTTTGGCGCGAACGGCGATCAACCGGTCGCGAGTGCATTTGTTCGTTAGGCGTATAAAGGCTTGTTTCTTTCTATGCGTAAATCGATTGCCGCGATCCACATCCTCGCTTTGCTGTGTTTTGTGATTTGGGTCACGGGGTGTTCGTATTACACGGCTGAGGCCAATATTCAAC
>DASUSJ010000003.1:0-6782 GCA_036375155.1 Pyrinomonadaceae bacterium | reverse complement strand
CTTTTTTTGTTGAACAACTGCCTCTGCGTCTACCGCCCGCTATCCAAAGCTTGGTTTTTGAACCTGAGTTTGTAGAGAGTATATTTTCCTATCTGCTCTCCGGCGTCCCGCTGATACCACTTATCGAGATTCGTCAGGTCCGGTCCGGCATCCTCGTTTATGACCGCGTAAGAGAGGATCGGCTGAGTGGCGCGTACGGCGTCGAAGTCGGAACGATAGGCGGCGTACTGCCGAACGGCGTCCGCGATCTCGCCATGTGTTAGCGGCTTAGCTTGATTGCTGAGGCGATCCGTATGACGACCCCAGCCGAACAAAGCGATCTTCGACACGAAGTCATTCTTCAACAGGTGATCGAGTCCTTTTTCGTCGACGTTCAGGTAGTAAAGAAACTGAAAGTAGCGTTCCCTGTTCTCATCCCACGACATGCCGGCAAACACATGCTGGTGCCGGGCCCACAGCACGTTCTGGGGAGCAACGCTTGGAAGGTCATCAGCCTGGATCATGTCGTATGAAAGCACGGTCGCGCGGTGGGCGTCCGCATCTTGCGCGGCGAGTTGTTCGAGCCTTTTAGCAACCGGCAGAGCCAGATCGCGTTCGACGTTCGCGTCGTCGAGCACGCGGACGGTGTAATGGCATTCGACAAAACCCCAGGCGACCGCGAAAACGGTTAATAACGAACATGCGATCTTGACGCTCACATTGCCTTGAGCTAACCGGTTCCGAACGAGCAGTCCCACTGACAATACCAGCGCAACTCCCGCAACGTAATTACCTATAAAAACCTGGTAATGGATCGGCTGGAGCGAACGGCCTGTGATCATCTGCTGGTTAAATACCAGTATCGGTACCAGAGCGAACGACATGGCAAACAGAGTGGAAGGTTCTCGAAGCTCGATCATCCGTTTCGCGACACCCGCCCCGAGCAGCAACAGGCACACGACACTGATGATTTCCGGCATACGCCAGAGATCAGGGGCTCGTGTATAAACCAGCAGCTGTACATGATCCATCGTTTCCGACCGCTTCGACAACAGCCAGGCGTACGGCAGAAGTGACAGTAAGCACCCGATGCCAACGATCGCGAGCGTCCTCAAATGGTGCTTATAACCCGCGGGCCGGAAGACCAGCCAGAGAAGAAACAAAGAGCCGAGCCACGCGGCGGCGGTCGTCCAAATGTAGAAGTAAGAGAAGACGGTATAGGCGAAACAGAAGATCGCGGCGAGGATAAAGACGAGACGGAACCGCCGGTCAAAGCCCGGAGCGGTAGCAACGGGGTGACCGGCCTGCGGATCACGGATTGCGGAGTCCGCATTTGAACTCGGTCTCACCGTCGATTTCCGATCTGAAATCCCAGATCCAAAATCGGGTGATCCGGTCCCTACCGCACCCGGTTCTGATGGATGTCGTCCGACAAGCTTCCAGACGACCGCAAACAATCCAAATACGGCCGCCATCGCGAGCGCGGGTATGTAGCGCCTGAAGCCGGGAAAGTATGGATAAGAAAATCCGTCGAAAAAGATCTCGGGCATCGCTCCCTCGCCCGCCGCCAGCGCGCCGCCGGCAAACACGACGAGTGAGCCGGCCATTCCGAACCAGTTACTCCCCGTTATGCGCGCAATTAGCCAGAACGCCGCCAGTGCTGACAGAAAACCCGCGATCGCGCCAGACAACGTCATCGCCCATGGCGTTCCAATTCCGAGTATTCGGGCCGGGATTGCGATCGTGTAAGGTGCCGCGAACTGGATCGAGAACAATGATTCCTGCTGGGGATTTGCCGGCGTGTCGTCACGACCGGAATACGGATCATTCTTGCGAGGCCGGCCGTCGATCAACGCCCGAACATACGACGCGTACGCGACCTCGTCGATGTCGTTGTAAGCGTAATGACCGTTCCATTCCGATCCGCGCAGATAGAACATCTTCAGCTGCGGATAGAGACAAAACACTGCCAGGAAGATTGCGGCGACAACGCCGAAGCGCCAGCGAAGGTTCATAAGACAGAAATCAAAAAGTAGCACAAGCGGGAGAGGTTGTCCCAACTGGTAAAATGAAACCATATGAAGTCGACCTTCACCGTTCTTAAGTACTTTTGCCTAAATATCGCTATATTGTTTGCCGCGACGGCATACGTTCATGGGCAAGACCGCGCTCCGACGGTATTATCGCAACCTGAATTCAAACTCTCGGACGCGGCCATGGCGGTCGGAGTCGATGGAGTACTTGGCGTCTCGCTAAAAATCGACAAAAGCGGCAGAGTCAAAGACGTCGTGATCCACGGCGGTCCGGCATGGCCGTGCGGCTCATCCAAACCGGGCGAGCAAATAGAAGCCGTGCGAGAGGCCGTCAAGAAACAGCTCCTGGCAACGACCTTCGAGCCGCCAATGAAGAATGGAAAGTCGACAGACGTTGAGTTGTCGCTACAGTTCGCCATCGGTCAGGCATACAAGGCCGCTGTAAGAGAGGACGATGCCAAGAATGGTGTTCGGGCCGAGACCAAACTCATCGAAGCCGGTGTGATCGAGGGACGAGCCGTGCGGCTCGTCAAGCCCGTCGACACGGGAGTATACGGTATCGTAGTTGTCCGAGTGCTCGTCGACGAAAAGGGCAATGTGGCCCATGCGGGAGCGATCAATCGACATCCTCGTCTGCAGGAGAGCGTTCGAACCGCTGCCTGCGAGTCGAAGTTTTCGCCTACCGTTTTGAGCGGGAAACCTGTCAAGGTAACGGGCATAATCACGTACAATCTTCGTCGCTCCTGAGATCCCAGGGTTGCGCTGCGGACTCAGTAAGATCAAAGGAAGGAAAAAATGAAACCATTAATCTTGATCGCGCTTCTGCTCTCAGCCACTACTCTCGCGTACGCCGGTGAGGTCGAAGAACAGAACAAAGCCCTCGCTCGCCGGTTTTACGAAGAGGTCTGGTTTAAGAACAACCCGGCGGTCGTGGATGAACTGGTCGCGCCGACGTACATCGCGCACGACACAGGTGATCGAAAGAACTCCATGGAACCCGCCGAAGAACAAAAAAAGATCGCGCAGTTCTTCTGGGATCGCGGTACGATGGCCGGCACCATCGATTACCAGATCGCCGAAGGAGACCTTGTCGCAACGAGATGGCAGTGGTATTTCAAGCCAAATGTTTGGTGGATGAAAATTCTCGGAGGCGATGAACACATCCCCATCATCAACGTCTTTCGGATTAGGGACGGTAAGATCGTCGAAGTCTGGAACCACCGTCATGATATCGATACCGGACAGGCGAATTTTGTCTTCGTCAAGGGGCTTGTTTTCGGCTTGATTCCCTCACTGGCCTTCCTCGTTATTGCATTCATGCTTTGGAGAAAGCTCCGCAGGGCACGCTTAGCGTCTACGCCGGTGGAAGGGTCTCGTTCGAACTGAGGTAAGAGATTCCTGCCAACCTCGTGTGTCGAGGACCGCCGGCTTCGTGGGCACCGGCCTCCCATGCCGACCGTTTATCATCGATTGAACCCGCCTCGAAAGTGTATTATTTTTGGGAAACGCTTTTACTCCGGTAAACGCTGCGCCATTTTCGTCATCGAACAATAAATATAGCAGCAAGGAAGTAATCCCAGTGCAGCCGACAAACATCAACGATCCCGAATACTTCCACAAGGTTGTGGACTGCCAGTACGCGTGTCCTTCGCATACGCCTGTGCCGGAGTATATCCGCCTCATCGCCGAAGGTAAGTACACCGAAGCGTACATGATCAACTGGGATTCGAATGTCTTTCCGGGGATCCTCGGGCGCACGTGCGATCGTCCTTGCGAGCCGGCATGCCGCCGCGGCCGTGTCGATGAAGAGCCGGTGGCGATCTGTCGCTTGAAGCGCGTGGCGGCGGACAACAAAGGCGAAGTTAAGTCGTTGATGCCGAAGGGTCCGTTCCCTTCTAACGGAAAAAAGATCGCGCTGATCGGGGCAGGACCAGCGTCGCTTACCGTAGCTCGAGACCTGGCACCACTCGGCTACGAAATACATCTGTTCGACGAGCAGTTCAAAGGCGGCGGATTCATGCTCAGCCAGATCCCAGCATTCAGACTTCCGGAGACCGTTCTCGACGAAGAGGTAAATTACATCCTCGACCTCGGCATTCATACGCATTTCAAGCATTACGTCTCTTCGCTGAAAGAAGTCCTCGACCAAGGTTACGACGCCGTGTTCGTCGGTACCGGCGCTCCGCGCGGACGTGAGCTGAAGATTCCCGGCCGCGAAGAAGGCGCGGCGAATATTCACATCGGCATAAACTGGCTCGGCAGCGTCGCCTTCGAACACACTCACTCGATCGGCAAAACCGTCATTGTCCTCGGTGGCGGAAATACGGCGATGGACTGCTGCCGCACGGCGCGTCGTCTCGGTGGTCAAGATGTAAAGGTCATCGTCCGCTCGCCGTTTGCCGACATGAAGGCGTCCCCCTGGGAGAAAGAAGACGCGATGCACGAGGACATCCCGATCATCGACAACCACGTGCCGAAGAGTTTTGTAATTGAGTATGATGACTCTTCTGACGCGGGGACGGGGGGACGCGGGGACGCGGCGACCTCTCCAGCGGCTGTGCCGCCCGATGAGCGGAAAAGCTCCGCTTTTCCGTCGTCGACCGAACAGGATCCGGAGGCTACGCCTCCGCCTCGCCGTGGTCGTCTCAAAGGGGTAATGTTCGAAAAGGTCAAAGCCGTCTACGACGAGAACGGCAAACGCAGCCTAATCCCGACCGGTGAGCCGGAAGTTTTCTACCCTGCCGACGACGTGCTCGTCGCGATAGGACAGGAGAATGCCTTCCCCTGGATCGAGCGAAACATCGGTGTCGATTTCGACAAATGGGAGATGCCGGTAGTCGATAAGACGACCTTCCAGTCGACGCATCCTAAAGTCTTCTTCGGCGGCGACGCCGCATTTGGTCCCGAGAATGTGATCACGGCTGTCGCACACGGTCATCAGGCCGCCGTATCGATCGACCTGCTATGCAAAGGCGAGAATCTGCTCACCAATCGCCTTCCGCCGATGGTGAACCTCGTCTCGCAAAAGATGGGCATCCACGAGTGGGCTTACGATAGTGAGATCGACGAGTATGATCGTCTCGTCGTCCCTCAGGCACCGAAGACGAAGACGCTCGTCAACCGCAAGCAGGAGGTCGAGATGGGTTTCGACCGTCTCGCCGGTTACAAGGAGGCCGAACGGTGCCTGAACTGCGACGTGCAGACGGTCTTCGACGCGCCGAAGTGCATCGAATGCGACGCGTGCGTCGATATTTGTCCGACAAGCTGCATCACCTTCACTGCTAACGGGGAGGAAGACGACCTGCGCACTCGAACGAAGGTCCCGGCCCTGAATCTCAAGCAAGACCTCTATGTTTCCGGACCGGTTCCACAGACCCATCGCATCATGGTCAAGGACGAAGACGTCTGTCTCCACTGCGGCCTCTGCGCCGAACGCTGTCCGACTGCCGCCTGGGACATGCAGAAATTCTGGTACAACGTGACGAAAGCGGGTGAGGTGAAGTACGGGTGTAATGGTCACGAGTAGGGTCGCCGTTCTTAACGCGTTCGGTAAGATCTCGAAGCTACGCATTTTGGATCGTTCATGAAGACGGATGCACACCGCTACGTTGAATTCGATACTCACCATTATTTTCTTCGCGACGACGCTCGCCCCCTTTGACCTCAACGCTCAACAAACAATCACAAGATCGACGAAGCTTGCGACCAACATAAAAACCGGAGAATCTCATGAATACCGTTTGAACTTAAATCGCGGCGAGTCGGCCGAAGTGGTGGTAGGCCAGCGAGGCGTCGACGTGATAGTCGAGTTGAGAAGCCCGGCGGGTAGGATCCTCGACGTAATCGACGGCCCGACCGGGAGAACCGGTGACGAGATCGTTGAGATCATAGCCGCCGAGAGAGGCAATTATGTGCTGATCGTACGGCCGTTCGGACGAGGGGCAGCGAGCGGAGACTATGAGTTGGAGGTCAGAGCTTTGCGTGGGGCGCGAGAGACCGAACAGATGCTACAGACGCGCCGCGGGTCTCGGGACGCTGCGACTGCATGGCTGCGTCCACGCAGCACGGCGATTCCTCCGACCGGACTGATCGCTAGGAATAGAAGAATTCCCAGTCTCGATGCGCTCGCTCGCAGCTCACGTGTGATCGGCCTTGGAGAAGCAACCCACGGAAGCCGTGAGATCAATGACCTGCGGTTCTCGGTTTCGCGCTACCTCATCGAGCATCACGGCTACCGGGTCATTGCTATCGAGGCGAGCGCTGCGACGCTCGAGCTCCTGGCTCCGTATGTGAACGGCGATGCCGAACTCACGCCTGACATCTCACGATCCATGGAATCTGAGATCTGGATCGGAAAAAGAATTCGCGGCGAAGTGTACCGGTGGGCCCGCGAATGGAATAAGAGACATTCTCGCGATCGCGTCCGAGTCATCGGCGTAGACCCGCAAGGAAGCGCGGCTCCCCTCCGGACGCTGCGCGATTTTCTTGAACGGGCCTATGGAGACGAACTCGTGAAGCGATGGACACCCGTCGAAATCGAACTCGCCGCCGCCGACCAGCAGACGTTTGTGTTCGGCTATTCCGGCGTTTCTACGACGACGCGGCAGTTTCTGATGCACATCGTCGCGATGTTCGACATCGACGCACCCATCCTAAGGAGCAGGTTCGGGGATGAAGCGGTCGAGTCAGCAATAAATGCGGCGCGGATCCTGGCAGAGTTCAGTGATTTCAACTCCGACTCGAGCGGCGTTATCAGCCACTCGCGCGACT
>DASUSJ010000002.1:0-8864 GCA_036375155.1 Pyrinomonadaceae bacterium | reverse complement strand
TATCCTTCCCTTTGATTCGGAGTATATCGCCGCGTCGGATGACAATTTCATTTACAAATTGGCGCGCAGCGGGGATGTCGAATGGAAGCGACGGTTATCGGGACGAACTGCCGGCGGGCTCGTGCTAGCAGGAAATGCAGTTATCGCTTCCGTGGTCGGCGACGGCGAAGTTTACGTGATCGACGCTCGCAGCGGAAAGATCCGGAATCGAATAGAGATCGGCGAAGGGGTCTCGGCAGGGCTTTCCGCGGCGATGAATAAGAGAGCGTTTGTCGTCATCCATCCCCTGGGTCTCACCTTATATAGCCAGGACAAGTGCGCTGCTAAATAAGAAAAACGGTGCCACGTGGCACCGTCCGAAAGAAAAGTTGAAAAGGCCAAAAAACTTAATGCGAAACCGAGTAGTCGTGCATCATTGCATAGATTTCATCTTTGATTTGTAGCTTTTTTTTCTTGAGAGTGGTTTCTTCGAGCTGCTCGTCGTCGCTGGGAAATGATAGGTGGGCCAATTCGCTCAACCGTTCTTCGTAATTTTGATGCTGGGTAACCAAGTCTCTGAACGCCGAGTTGTTCTTGATCAATTCGTCTCTTACAGCATCAGGGGTCGACAAGTCCATAGCGTGTTGTTCCTCACTTTTCAATTTTTTGAACCCGCCTCCACATGGATATTTTGGTTAGGCGGCTTCAAGCACGATGTTAAACTAACTTCCCACCCATTTTCAAGCACCTTTACCTTTCATTTCCCGGTGCTGATTTTAGAGCCGCAAATACATGACATCTGCGTCCTCGACCGGATTTGAATAGAAGCCGGCTCTGGTGCTGTGTCTGACGAACCCGTGCCCGCGATAAAACGTTTTTGCGGTACTATTTGACTTCCTAACCTCCAACCATAATCGATTAACGCGTTTTATTCGGCACAAATCGATAAAACGGCGGAGCAGTTTTCCGCCCGCTCCCTTATTTCTATAATCAGGAAGAACGCCGATGTTGTATATCTCCGCTTCGCGTTCCACCTGACCTTCGACCGCTGGCAAGATTCGACCGACGATAAAGCCTATGATGATACTTTCCGACGTTTGACAGACTAATACGATCGAATCGAGTCGTTCGACCTCGGCCATGTAACCAGCCGCGGTCCAACGGCTCAAGCCGCAAACATCCTGGATCTCCATGATCCTCGGTACATCGTCCCGGCGCCCCGAAATAACGATCAAATCTTCCATCGATCAGAATCCAACTGCTTTGTGGGTATGGTTGCGAAGGTATATCGGTTTAAGCGACGATCTTTCCGGAAAGCGACTGGCGAAACGCCCGATCAGGGTTGCGAGATTAGGTCCGGCATCCACGACTACGCTGGTGTTCGGCACTAGCGTTCGGAGATGAAATGCGAGTTCGCTGTTACAGACAATGATGCGGTGTGTTGCTTCCAATGCAGAGAGAAAAGTCGTTTCAGAATCTTGAAGCGGTGATGAAACAGGATGTTGACCTTCGTCGGTTACCTCGAAGTCCTGGTAAGCAACGTCATTCTTTCCCGCCCTAACGGCTGTCGTTACGTCGGCTGGTTTTGCTCCTACTGTTAACGACTCAAGTAACGAGACCCCAACCACGGGAATCTTCAACGCAGTACTCAGACCGATGGCCGTCGCCATTCCGATTCGAATCCCAGAGTAGCTGCCCGGACCGATGGAAACCGCGATCGAAGCCATCTCACTCAATTTTAGCCCGCAGGAGTCAAGAACGTAGCGCACGACCTCTATCAGATCTTCCGCTCGCGCCGGATTGCCCGACGTGCTATCCGAGGAGGCAAGTGCGGAGGAGCCTAGTGTCACAGCGACTGATCCCTGTCGGGAAACACTATCGATCGCTAGAATGGGGCCTTTTATCTCGTTCTGCTCCATCGGTATTGATTTAAGATCGCTCGAACGACCCGGCGAATTGAAGGCATCGAGCGCCCGAGCATATCGCGCAGCTGATATCCGATGCGTGGGCGGTCATCAAAACGTCCCTCGCAGAACACGGTCGCCTGGACGGCGTTGGGCGGAATCCGTTTCCTTAGCTGATGCAATAACAACAACGGTTTCGTGATCGACTCATCGATCCCGCGAAGTTTGAGATCGCTCGACCAGCTTTTCTCGACGGACCGCGCCAGCCATGCAGGAACGTGGCCTGCCTCGTTTGCGAAAGGCAAGCCGCTTAGGTCGAGGCCCAAGTATTTGTGAGCGAGACCGATGGTGCCGATGACCCAACTGCGTCGATTCGTGCCGACAACGTCCAGGCACTTCTTCCAGTCGAACCCGGATGGCCGGTTCTGCACTGCATACACAACATCCCACAAACGATCTCGGCTTTCACCTCCATTTGTGAGCCAGTGAGAGCATAGAACACGGAGGTGATCTTCAGCGCATAGGACGCGTATAAAGTCGTCACCGATCCCAACAAGCTCTGAATTAGCGAGAAGCGTGTCCCAAGCCACGGTGTCCAGGTGACGCAACTCCCGATGAAGATCGACCCCTGCTACGTCGGAGTCAGGTGCAGATACAAGTTGCCGAGCCTTCGGATAATCTTCTGCGGAAACCGCAAGATCTATATCCCCAAAAAACCTGGTTTTGTCCGCGGGGTAGTTCCTGGCAGCCGCCCAGCCCTTAATAAGAATAGGCTCGATCCCGTGGCGGCGAAAAACCCGGAATGCGTCAAGTATCATTCCTTCGGCCTTCTTTTTCGCCAACAAGTACCAGCGGATCTCATCCGTCATGTTGAAAGTATAATCGAGCCGCAGTTAACTAAGCGCAAAAGAGCAGCAGAGACCAGTCCCTGCTGCTCTTAGGCAATAGAATTCTATCCGTACCTACGGGGCGCAGATACCCACGCCGTTACAGTTGGTCGTCGATAGACACTGCGCGTTCGGGGGTGTATTGCATTGACCCGGGTTATTGCAGTTACACGATTGTGCAGCCAACGCACTCTGCGGTGCGACAAGCGACGCAATCACAGGGATCGCTACCATCGAAGCAAGACCGATCTTCTTGATCACTTCACGGCGCGACTGGCCTGCAAAGTTAGCTGCGATCTGCTGTTCGAGGAGATTGTTTTCGCTTAGCTGGTCAATTGCTAGCCAGACAAAATCTTCCGTGACCTTCCCGCCCGCTTGTTCTTCTACGAGCTTAGCGATCTCAGAAACAGAATTTTTGCCGTCGCATGATCTCCAAATCATCGCTGCCGACTGGTTAAGACAGTGAGCTTTATTGGTTTCGAGATCATAGACGAGAACTTCGTCGGGGACCTCCTGGACTACAAGTCCGTTTTTACGGGCAATTGGGCCTTGCGAGTTATTCATTTTCTCCTCCAAAATATGGCTACCGGATTAGGTAATTCTAGCCAAGTTCAAGTAATTGTCAAAAAAATTTAGAATTTCAATTGCGAAATCTGCTGCTTCCCCTCGGGGACTTTTTAGTATTATTGCATCACTTACCGCCCTGTTCAACACTTTTAACGAAAACTCCGTATTAAATCGCCGAGGAATCGTATGCGGTATCATCTCGATGATTCCCTGACCCACCGTCAGCTTCTGCGGATTCCATACCGCGTTCTCCGCATATTCAGTTAACAGGACCATCCCGATCGGAATTGGCTTCGAGCCTATCTTGCCGCCAACAGACTGCGGAGCTACCGCCCGTTCCCGTACTTCACCATCGAAGTACCGCATCGTAAGATCCCTCGGGAACGCGTGGACAAGGCCATCAGAATCGAGGATGGCGTACTCGTCTGAATAGTACTCCGCTCCGTTCCGCACGAGTTCGGCAACAACAGTCGTCTTGCCACGGAAGCTGTTCGCGGGGATGACGACTGCTTTATCCCGCCAACCAACGACTCCGGCATGGATGAATACTCTCCCACGGGCATGCTCCGCGATCGTGATCCGAAGAAAACTGTCAAAGAACCGAAAGAACCGCTGCTCGACCGAATCATTCGTTATGCGTTCACCGTTCAGATCTAGGAAGATGGTTCCCGCTGGGTCCTCAAAGATCGAAAACGAATGATCGACTTCGGCAAAGTCAATGATCTCAAGCTTGCCAAGCAGTGCCTTGGTCGCTGTTTGCTCGGCTTTATTGAGCAACTCCCGGCTCGAAGCCTTAATTCCGACCCTGACGCCGTACGATTCAAGGATAAACTCGAAGCCAAGAGCGGTGTGGGAAATCAATCCATTCTCAGACATCAAGCCTTTAAACCAAACCTTCCCAGTCTATAACGTCCTGCAAAACTAGCATTTTTAGCCACTTACGTCAACGTTTTTTCCACAAGCCAACATAGAGAACCCCGAACGTCAAAGCCAATAAGGAGGAAACAGCCAAAACGCTATACATTCCTCCGAAAGACAGACTTAAACATACAGACGTCGCTACGACCGCAGCGGCTGATCCATAGATGAGGGAGACCGTCGAGTGCGACAGTCCGGCCAATACCATTTTCTGGTAGATGTGCTGGCGGTGTGCTTCCCAAACTCGTTCCTTGGCGAGTAGCCGTTTTAGAAGTGTGAAGATAGTGTCAAAAACGAAGAACCATACAAAAAGCACCGCCACCAGCGGTAAGATCGGTATTTCCACTTTCGATTCGTTTCGCGCCAGCAACGGCATCGCCGCCAGCGTGAAGCCCAGAAAAGCGCTTCCGACATCACCCATGAAAATCCGTGCCGGCTGCCAGTTGTGAATCAAGAAGCCGCCAGACGTGGCCGCGAGTACGCCCGCGAACAAGAAAGTTCCTTGCAACTCCAACCCATAAGAGAGTGCCGCCCAGGCCGCGGCCGCGATCAACGCCTGCAATGCCGCAATTCCGTCAATGCCGTCCATGAAGTTGTAAGCGTTTACGAACCACACGAGCCAGCCGATCGTACAAGCAACACCTAATGCCTGTCCCAGTGATACGTCGCCGGAGATGAAAGGCACGGCAATTTGATTCCACGGCCCGACGTCAAAAACCAATAACCCGGCAGCGAGGATGTGTGTGATCAGTCTGCTCCAGAATGGCAGTGAGTAGAGATCATCGAGCCAGCTGACGGCCGAAATGATGATGGCGCCGGCGAGATATCCCCAGGAAAATGATCTATCGAATACCGCGGCGAGCACCGCATAGCCAAGAATACAAATCAAAACGATTACGATCCCGCCGCCCCTGGGAGTCGGAGTAGAATGCGAACTTCGCTCGTTTGGAATATCCAGAAGATTCCGGCGCACACTCCACCGGCGAAACAAGTCGACTCCGATGAAGGAGGCGGCAAAAGCCGTTGCTACTAAAGCAGCCTCTGCTACCACGGTTCCAGCTCCTCCCGGTATCTCTTCAACGCACTCTCGAGCGAATACTTCGCAATCGCTGCCTTCCTAGCCGAGGCGCCCATTTGCCGAAGCTGCTCGCGGGAATCAACGATTTCAAGGACGACCTCTTTGAGCATCGTCGGATTCCCCGGAGGGACGATCCAGCCGACTTGCTCCTCCGAAACAACGCGGGCGACCTCAGATCCGCTCTCGGTCAGGGCAAGTATCGGCTTTCCCGCCGCAAGTATGTTGTATGTTCTGCTCGGCATCGAGACCCCGACCATTTTTGTAACGAGGGAAACCAGCCCAACATCGCAGGCGTTCAAAAAGGCGGATTGCTCGTTTCGCGGTCGTGGATCCAATACGGTCACGTTCGTAAGCTGATTTTCAGCGACGTAATTTTCCAGCCACTTGCGTTTTACACCGGTACCGAGAAAAACGAAGTGTACATCGGCTCGTTCGCGGATCGACACCGCACATTCGACGATGCTTTCCAGATCATTCGGATAGCCCATGTTCCCGGCGTACAAGAACACCGTTCTGTCCACTATCCCGAGTTCCTGGAGGAGCTTATTGCCGGATCTCTCCGCCGGCGAGACAGATTCAAGCTCCGCCCAATTTGGAATAATGGCGATCGGTACGTTCAGCCCGTCGGTCTTTCGTTGAATAAGTTCCTGCATATCCCGGCCTACGACAATGATCTTTGACGCCGATTTATAGAGCCATCTGTTGAAAAACGTAACCACATTCACCAGGAATGAGTCGGGCCGAGCCTTGCCGCAAGCCACCAGTATCTCGGGGTAATTATCATGGATAAGGAGCGTATATGCTGCTCCCTTTACGAGTGCCGCGAACGCGACAACGAACGGCATGCTCGGCGGATTCGTGACGACCAACACTCGGTCTCCGCGTTTGAATTTCAGGATCGCGTTCGCGAATATCGAAATGCTCAGCGACAGCATGTTTATCAGCCGAAAAAAAATGACATTCTTGTCCAGCCGGGTTCCCGATACCCTGAAGATTTCCACCCCCTTATGCACCTCGTGTTTCGGTGCGGTAACGCCGCGGGCGAAATAGTTCGGCTGTCCACAGAGGACCTTCACTTCGAAATCGCCGGCGAGCCCCTCGGCAATACGCGTGAGGTAATAGCCTGTCGATGTGTCTTCCGGATAGTAGAGTTCCGAGACGACCCACAGCCGTGTCGAAGCTTGCTCGACTTCTGACTTCTCGTATGCTCGCATCAGGAAACGTGCTTTCTAAGGTTGGTGTACCCGAGCACGATCTTGCTTACCGTCTGGGCGACATTCTTAGCCAGATATTCCTGGGGGGCCGTCCAACTTGCCGGCTGCGAAAGTGCCAGTTCGACTGCCCGGAGAATGTTTTCCGGAACCGCTCCACTGAGTATGTTACTGCCGCACTCGATAGTCTCCGGCCGTTCCGTAACGTCGCGTATGGTGATATTCGGAATGCCGAAGATAGAGCATTCTTCCTGAACCGTGCCGCTGTCCGTGAGAACAGCGAGTGAGTTTTTCTCGAGATGGACGAAGTCGAAGAATCCGAGCGGGTCGAGAAGCCTTACGAGTCGGGCGTTCGGCAGGATCTTAAACGCTTCGAGTTTCTCGCGTGTACGAGGATGAACGCTTACCAACACGCGCTTTTCAAACTTTTCCGCGATCCGCTCAAAACTGCTGACGATGTCTCCGAGACGTTCGGGGAGATCGACGTTTTCCGCCCGGTGAAGGGTTACCAGGAAGTAATCGAACGGCTTTTCATGAAGCTCTTTAAGGATCTTGCTCTTTGCGATCCGGTCCGAAAAGTTATCCAGAACCTCGTAAATGGGATTTCCCGTGACGTATATTCGCTCGCGTTCGATTCCCTCAGCGACCAGATTTTCCTTGCTTCGTCCAGTGTAAGGGAGCAGAACGGCGCTTGAATGGTCGATGATCCGACGGTTCACCTCCTCCGGTACTCGATCGTCGTAACAGCGGTTGCCGGCCTCCATGTGAAATACCGGGATTCCCCTACGCGCCGCTGTGATTGCGGTCAATGCACTATTGGTATCCCCAAGGATCAACACCTTATCGGGCTCGTGCTCGGCGAGAGCTTCGTCGGCTTTTGCCAGGATCTGACCTATTTGTTCCCCAAAACTATTTGCGTGGATCCCGAAATGAATATTCGGTGTACGGACCTCAAGATCGCGAATAAAAATGTCGCTCAGGCTCTCATGATAATTCTGGCCGGTGTGCACGGTGATGTGGTCGCAGTGCTGATCCAGGATCTTCATCACAAGGCTCAGCCTGATTATTTCGGGACGGGTCCCGAAGATCGTCATGACCTTCATAGATTCTATTTGCCGGCAGTCAGAAAGAATTTGATCTCGTCGCTCGCAGATGAAAGAAGTTCGCGAAGCTCTGCGATCGAAATGTTGTTGTCGCGCGACGAGTATTCGCCCGTCAGTGCCTGTTTGAATTCACCACCGTCACGCATCTCGGGCAGCACCGGGAGGATAACGTAGTAATCGCCCTGCTCGATAGTGCGATAGCACTCCTCCTCCGACACCATTATTTCGTGAACTTTTTCACCGGGCCTTATTCCCGTATATGAGATAGGCAGGTCCTTGTCACCGATTATCGCTTTTGCCAGGTCCACAATGTTCGCCGCGGGAACTTTCGGCACGAATGTCTGGCCGGGCTTTCCGACACGGATCGCTTCGAACACTGTGTCGACCGCACGGTCAAGGCTAAGCAGAAATCGCGTCATCTCCGGAAGGGTGACAGTGAGGGCCTGGCCTTTCTGGACCTGTTCGACGAAGAGCGGAACGATCGATCCGCGGGAGGCGATCACGTTTCCATACCGAACGCACATAAAGCTCGTGGTGCAATCGCGATTTGCTTCGAGCAGGACGCGTTCCTGAAGCGCCTTCGTCATACCCATTACGTTGATCGGCTTGCACGCCTTGTCCGTCGAGATCCCAACGACCTTTTCCACCGGCAGATCATTTTCACGTATTGCCCGAACGAGATTCGCCGCACCCGAGATATTGGTCTGAACGGCCTCAACTGGAAAGTACTCGCACGATGGCACCTGCTTTAATGCCGCGGCATGAAAGACAACGTCAGCATCGCGAAGGGCCGCGGTCAACGCAGGGTAGTCACGTACGTCGCCGATCCGGAACCGTAAAAGATCCTGCGAGTTTTGGTAGATCACGTCGTCGGTTGCGGCGCCGCGATGCATGTAGTCGAGCCGCATGTAATGCTGCTTTGCTTCGTCCCGCGAGTAGACCGTGATCTTTGCGGGCCGGCCGAGCTCACCCGTGAGCAATCGGCGGACGAGCGTCTGCCCAAGCGACCCGGTACCGCCGGTTACGAGGATCCGTTTTCCTTCAAGAAGCTCCATAAATTATTCCAACCAGCTTCGCCAGTCGTCATAGGGCGTCGGGTCGCACGCCATCGTATCGATCATCTCCGCCCAAGGAGTCGGCTCGAACCCAGTTGCTTTTCTAAATCTCGCCGAATTCAGACTTCGGTCGATGTGAAAATCGTCGTACCGTTCGACCTC
>DASUSJ010000001.1:0-4733 GCA_036375155.1 Pyrinomonadaceae bacterium | reverse complement strand
CCTCACCGCTCGTATCATCCTTTGCAATGTTCTCGCTAGTCGCTGTTCGCAGGCCTCGCTCAAATGCCAGCTTGCGTGCCCTAGCTTCCCGGGCCGCCTGTTCACGCCGACGCTGCTCGGCCAACGCTGCCTGACGACGGGCCGCGGCTTCGCGACGGCGTTCGGCTTCGAGCCGACGCGCCTCAGCTCGATTCTTTGAGCTTTTGGTGTCTCGCGCGGCACGTTCTTTCTCGAGTTGACGCTCCCTCGCTGTCGGCTTGTCCCGCCTTGTGTCCTTTTTCGCATCTCGTCGACTGTCCCGTTTAGTCGCTACTTCCTTTCCCTTCCGCGAATCATTCCTTCCCTTTTTCGACGCAACCGCTTCTTTCTTCGTGTCTTTACGCGACGCCGCCTTCTTGTCTTTGCGGACATCTTTAGCCAGCGTCTGCGACTTCTTAGCAGTGGTTCTTTTGTTTGAGGCGGTTCTTTTTGACTGGGCGTGAAGATTGATGGAAAACAGGAGAGCTAGTAGAGCGACGGGGACAAAAAGCGATGTGAGACGCTTCCTGGGACACATTGACTTCATGGTTTACCTCAGCTGGTCTAATTTTGATTGTGGTTTTCGGGAAAGAGCTCCTGAGTTTAACTGAACGGATTGTTTTGGTTACTCAAGGAGTTTGCGAAAAAGCTAAGCCCGACTATAACATTCAACTCACGCACAGGCAAGTAAAATTAAGCAGATGTTTAACCGAACCTGATCATGACGTTTTTTAGTACATTTCGGGGAAGGCTTTTGCTGATCCTGTCTTTCCTGCTGATCGCTACGCTCGGCATTCAGTACTACCTCAATCTCCTGACTCAGCAGGAAAACAATAACCTTCGAGACGCTCAGGCTCAGGCCCTTGTAGCTGGATTTGCTTTGGGCTCGAACGGCATTACGTCCAGCGAGTACATGCAGGACATCATCAACCGCGAAGGTCAAACCTACTTTGACGAGGCGACGACGGCCCTGATCAAGGACGTGATCATTATCACGAATAACTGGGAGGTCCACGACAGTCTCAATCCTGACTTCCTGCCGGTAACCGGTCCAAATGGTGAGACGATCCGCAAAAAGCTTGCCGAATTGCCCGACCTGCCCCCACTGAAGGAAGGCGCCAGGCTCGGCGAAGATATCGCAAACTTTCCTAACGCTGGGCTAAGTGGTGGAGACGACGAGGCGCGAGCCGTCCCGATAGAAACAAGCGAGGGCCGCTGGTACGTGATGGTTCTTTTGCGGA
The DNA here is from genome assembly GCA_036375155.1 of Pyrinomonadaceae bacterium. Classification (GTDB taxonomy): domain Bacteria; phylum Acidobacteriota; class Blastocatellia; order Pyrinomonadales; family Pyrinomonadaceae; genus OLB17. Next base: position 3,474 of record DASUSJ010000001.1, on the reverse strand, counting down.
ACGACAAAAGTGAGGCGGCACGCCGTGCCGCCCTGCCGCTGATCGTCACGCTGGGCGTACTTTCTATCTCGACGCTGGTGACATTCATGCTCGTCTGGCGATTCACCCGGCCGATCGCGAATCTATCTAACGCTGCGCGTCAGGTCGCGGCCGGCAACCTCTCCGTCCGCGTTCCAGAACGCGGTCGTACGGACGAGATGGGTCAACTGACAAAACAGTTCAATGAGATGACAGCCGAGCTCGAAAAGAGCGCTCAGCTTGAAGAGCAGCTTCGCCAGGCGGAAAAGAGCGCCGTGATCGGCCGACTCGGTTCGGCGATCGCACATGAGATCCGAAATCCGTTGAACTATATCAACCTGACGCTGGACCATCTGCGGTCGAAATTCGCACCGCAGGATCCGGACGGCGGTGCCGCTTATAAAAAACTTATCTCGCAGATCAAAGCCGAAGTCGCTCGGATCAACCAGCAGATCTCTGACTTCCTGAATTACTCCCGCCCGGCGAACGTCAATCTTCGTCCCGTAGACGCCCGAAAGGTCGTCGAAGATTCGCTTCGCATCGTTGAAGGACAGGCGACGGAGAACAACATTCGCATCAGCGTGATCGAGCAGGAAAAGGTTCCGCTGATACTTGGTGATCCCGAGTTCCTTCGGTCTGTCTTCAATAACCTTTTTATCAATGCCGTGCAGGCGATGGGCAACGAGGGTGGAAACCTGAACGTGAAGATCTCGCCCGACGACGGGCACGTCCGCCTCGAGATAGCGGACACCGGTTCGGGAATCTCCGACGACAATCTGACCAAGATCTTCGAGCCGTACTTTTCGACAAAGGAAACCGGCACAGGGCTTGGCCTCGCGATCGTTCAGAAGATCGTTGACGTCCACAACGGCAGCATCGACGTTAACTCTAAGGAAGGCGAAGGCACGAGGTTTACGGTAAAATTACCTTCAGTTAATGGTGAACGGTGAACAGTTAATGGTGAACGGTGAATGGTCGTTTAGCTGTGAATGGTCCTTCACCACTAATAGATATGGCACGAAAATCGATACTCGTCGTTGATGACGAAAAGAACCAGCGGGAAATTCTCGAGACGATCCTTTCGGGCGAAGGATACGATGTGACGACGGCAAGCTCCGGCGAGGCGGCGATGAAGTTCGTCGAGGCCCGGAGGTTCGATCTCGTTCTCACCGATCTGAAGATGACCGGGATGAGCGGGCTCGATCTTTTGAAGGAGCTAACGAACTACGATAAGTCGATCATCGTCATCCTGCTCACGGCCCACGGATCTGTCGACTCGGCCGTCGATGCTCTCAGGCTGGGAGCGTTCGACTATCTCCAGAAACCGTACGACAGCGAAAAGCTGCTTGATACAGTATCGCGTGCGCTGAATAAACTCTCCGCTCTCGATACCGAGATCGTTTCCGTCTCGCCCGAGATGGACAAGGTCAAGAAACTGATCCTAAAGATCGCTAAGTCGAACTCAACCGTGCTTATTCGGGGTGAAAGCGGGACAGGCAAGGAGCTGATAGCACGCTCGATCCATAAGAATTCACTCCGTACGAATGAGATCTTTCAGGCAGTGAATTGTGCCGCTATAAATGAGAACTTGCTCGAGTCGGAGCTGTTCGGCCACGAGAAGGGATCGTTCACCGGTGCTGTCGCCGAAAAGAAAGGTCTGTTTGAGATCGCGAACAACGGGACGCTCTTCCTCGACGAGATCGGTGAGCTGGACATCGCCCTTCAGGCGAAACTGCTTCGCGCGCTGCAGGAGAAAGAGATCAGGCGCGTCGGCGGGATCAAGGACATTGAGGTCGATGTTCGCGTGCTGGCGGCGACAAATCGCGACCTTTTGAAGATGGCCGAGGAGAAGCGTTTTCGCGAGGACCTTTACTACCGGCTCAATGTATTGTCGATCGACATCCCACCGCTCCGCGAGCGTCGTTCTGATATTCCAGTCCTGTTGGATTATTTCCTAAAGAAGCACACGCGCGGGACGGATCGGAAGATCAACCTCGACAACGACGCGAAGAAGCTGCTGCTCGATTATCACTATCCGGGAAACGTGCGACAGCTAGAGTCGGCACTCGAACGCGCGATCCTGCTTTGTGAGAACGACACGATCACACTCGAAGACTTGCCGCCCGAGATGACCCAAAGCCGCGCAGCGGGTGCCGCAGCCGGGGGCGGTGACTCACATTTCAAGCTCCCTCCTGAGGGTGTAAATTTCGAAGACGTCGAGCGTAGCCTGATCATGCAGGCGATGGATCGGACGGACAATAACATCACTAAGAGCGCGAAGCTCTTGGGGCTGACGTTTAGAACATTGCAGTACAGGCTCGAGAAATTCGGTTTCAAGAAAGATTCGGACGGAACCGGCGAGGAAGACGAGTCGTAATCCTTCTTTCCGTGTATTCGTAATTCCGTGTATTCCGTGTTTTCCGTGGTTCTCTGTTCTCAAAGCTCCGAACCACGGAAAACACGGAATACGCGGAACGGGGACACAGAGAGCTTTGAAACAGATGGGAGGGCAACGGCATGGAATGGTTTTCCACACTTAGTTTGGCGCTAGGCTCGGCTTGGACGAGTGGGATCAATCTCTACGCCACCGTTTCAGTTCTTGGCCTTCTTCAAAAGCTGGGTTCCGTAAAGCTTCCGGGCGGGCTCGACGTTCTCGACAATTGGTGGATCATCGGCGTGGCCGGATTTCTTTATCTCGTTGAGTTCTTCGCCGACAAGATTCCCTATGCTGACAACGTCTGGGACGTCATCCATACATTCATTCGAGTACCGGCCGGGGTGATCGTCGCTTACGCCGCGACCTATCAGATGGATCCGAGCGTGTACATCCCCGCTGCGCTGATCGGTGGCGGACTTGCTTTCTCATCGCACGGGACAAAGGCAGCCGTCCGCGCCGGAGCAAATCTCTCACCTGAACCGGTCTCGAACTGGGTACTCTCGATCGTCGAGGACATCATTGCGTTCGTCGGCACGCTGCTCTCGGTTTTCGCACCGGTCCTGATGGCGATCGTCCTCGTGGTTTTTGTGATCTTCTTCTTTTGGTTCTTCCCCAAGGTGGTTCGGGGACTCCGGAGGATGTTTCGAACTGCGGCCTCAGCTTTTCGGTAGCGCAGCCATGTTCCGAATAACTCCAGGCTCCGTTCCTCTTTTTGAGTTCGTGAGCCGTGATAGCGGCGGCGATAAGGTTGCCAGTGGTAAGCGAAGCGACCCTCTGGTGGGTCTCCTGTCTCCCCTCACTTCATCTCAACCGCGATCTGGCTGAAGTAATCATGTGGCCCGTCCGTCGCGGCCAGCACGACATAATCGCGAACGAACGACGAACAGTAATCTTCCCACGCCCGAAACTCATGGAGCACAGAAGTGAATTCGTCAAAGATCACGATCGAGCCGGGCGTGAGGATATCGTTGCACTGGCAAAGCACATACATCGTCGAGGTATACAGATCAGAGTCGTTA